>JBDGUH010000057.1:2639-12082 GCA_042216055.1 Haloarculaceae archaeon | reverse complement strand
ACGAGCGCTGCTGGTCGGGGCGACAGCGACGGAACGAGCGCTGCTGGTCGGGGCGCCGAGACGCGTACCGACGGCTGGACCGACGCGGAGCGCGAGCGCGCTCGCGAACTGGTCGCCGAGCGCTACGGGAACGACGAGTGGGTGCGGGCGAAGCCCTGACCGCCGGCGAGCGCCTGCCGTCGACTGCGGTTCAGGCCCGGTAGGCCAGCAGGCGCAGGCCGTTGAGCGAGACCAGCACCGTCGATCCCTCGTGGCCGACGACGGCCAGCGGGAGGGGGATGCCCGCAGTCAGGATAGCGCCGAGCATCAGCGCGATGGCGCCGAACGCGACGGCGAGATTCACCACGAGCGTCCGGCGCGTGGCGCGGCTCAGGCCCAGCGCGTAGGGGATCTTCCCGAGTTCGTCGGCCATCAACACGACGTCGGCCGTCTCGAGGGCCACGTCCGTGCCGGCCCCGCCCATCGCCACGCCGACGGTGGCCGTCGCCAGCGCCGGGGCGTCGTTGACGCCGTCCCCGACCATCGCCACCGACTCGTAGCGGTCGGTCAACTCCTCCAGCAGGCGCACCTTCTCCTCGGGCAGCACCTCGGCGTGGTACTCGTCGACGCCGACCTGCTCGGCGACGTGGGCGGCCACCCGCTCGTTGTCGCCGGTGAGCATGATGATCCGCTCGACGCCCAGTTCGCGCAGGCGCTCGATCATCTCGGCGGCGCCGGGCCGGATCGTGTCCGTGTAAGCCAGCCACCCCAGCACCGTCAGGTCGCCCTCGACCTCACGGACGACGAGGACGCTGGTCTTGCCCTCCCGCTCCAGGTCGGCCAGCGCGTCCAGGCCCGCGTCCAGGCCCGCGACGCTCGCGCCGTCGCGTCTCCCTTCGCCGCTCGCGCCGTCGGCCAGTTCCGCGACGTACCGCGGGTTCCCGACGTGGACGACGCCCCCCGCGACGGCGGCGCGTACCCCCTTGCCGACGGTGGCCTGGAACCCCTCCGCCTCGGGCACGTCGAGGCCCCGCTCCGCGGCGGCCGCGACCGTGGCCTCGGCGAGGTGGTGCTCCGAGCGGGACTGGACGGCCGCCGCCAGCGCCAGCAGGCGGTCCTCGGTGAGCGTCGCCCCGTCGACGGCCGTCCCCTCGCGGACGCCCACGTCGGTCAGGCGGGTGTCGCCCTCGGTGAGCGTCCCGGTCTTGTCGAAGGCGACAGCGTCGACGGTGGCCGCCGACTCGACGTGCTCGCCGCCCTTGAACAGGACGCCCTGGCGCGCGCCGGCCGCGATGGCCGACAGGACCGCGGCGGGCGTCGAGATGACCACCGCGCAGGGCGAGGCCGCCACCATCAGCGTCATCGCGCGGTAGAACGTCGGGTCGAACGGCGCGCCCAGCGCCGTCGGGACGGCGACGGCCAGGGCGGTCATCCCGATGACCCCCAGCACGTAGGGCTGTTCGAGGCGGTCGATGAGCCGCTGGGTTCGGGCCTTCTCGCTTCTGGCGTCCTCGACCATCGTGATGAGGCGGTCGATGGCCGACTCGCCCGCGGTGCGGGTCACCCGCACCTCGAGGCTCCCGTTCTCGACGATGGTGCCGCCGTACACCTCCTCGCCCGGCCCCTTCGCGACGGGCATCGACTCGCCGGTCAGCGACGCCTGGTCGACCTCGCTTTCCCCCGATTCGACCACCCCATCGAGGGGAATCCGGTCGCCCGGGCGCACGACGAACACGGCCCCGATCTCGACCTCGTCGACGGGGACGCTCACCGTCTCGCCGTCCCGCCGCACCTCGGCGGACTCGGGACGCATCTCGACCAGCGAGCGGATGGCGCTGCGCGAGCGCCCGATGGCGTAGCGCTGGAGGACGTTCGACAGCGAGAACAGGAACAGCAACATCGCGCCCTCGAACGGCGCGCCGATGCTGAGCGCGCCCGTCGCCGCCAGCAACATCAGGAGGTCGATGTTGACCGCGCGCTGGCGCAGCGTCTCGACGCTCGCCCGGAGGCCGTAGTAGCCGCCGAAGACGTAGGCGACGCCGTAGCCGACCCACGTGAGCGCCGCGGGGAGGGCCAGCAGGTCCGCGGCCAGCCCCGTGACCATTCCGGCCAGCGTCAGGCCGACGAACAGCGCCTCGAGCCGCAGGGCCCGGCGCTCGCGCTCGCTCCGTTCGGTCTCCTCCTGTTCGGCGCTCACGCCGTCGCGCAGGCGCACCGCGACGTTGCGCTCGCCCGCCGCCGCGACGATGGCGTCCGGCGTCGTCACGGCGTCGTCGTAGGTCACGCGGACGGTGCCGCTGCGGAACGACGCGTCGGCGGCCAGCACCCCCTCGACGCGCTCCAGACGTCGCTCGAGCGAGAGCGCGCAGGACTCGCAGCTCCGGCCGTACTCCCCGTCGACGTACAGCGTACAGCGGGCGGGCGTCGCCGCCGCGACGCTCGCCGCCCCGACGTCTGCCGCGGCGGTCATACCACCCGTAGCGCCACCGGGGACTTCAACGTGCTGACGCGCCGCGTGGCGGGTCCGGAACAGCTATTTTCGCCCCTGCCCGACGGCCCGTATGCGCGTCGGAGCCCACACGTCCATCGCGGGCGGCGTGTACAACGCGGTCGAGGCACAGGTCGAGTACGGGGGCAACTGCGGACAGATCTTCACCCACTCGCCGCAGGTGTGGCAGGACCCGGACCTCGGCGACGAGGAGGCCGAGCGGTTCCGGGACCTCACCGAGGAGTACGGCGTCGGTCCCTGGGTCATCCACTCCTCGTACCTCGTCAACCTCTGTACGCCCAAGGCGGACCTGCGCGAGAAGTCCGTCGACTCGATGCAAAAGGAGGTCGACGCCGCCGCCAAGCTCGACGTCGAGTACGTCAACGTCCACCTCGGCGCCCACACCGGCGCCGGCGTCGAGCAGGGCCTGGACAACGCCGCCAGCGCGCTGGACGAACTCGACGTGCCCGACGGCGTGACCGTCCTCGTGGAGTCAGACGCCGGGTCGGGGACGAAACTCGGCGGCGAGTTCGCGCACCTCGCGGCCGTCCTCGAGCGCAGCGACCAGGACCTCGCGGTGTGTCTCGACACCGCCCACGCGTTCGCCGCGGGCTACGACCTCTCGACGCCGGAGGGGGTCGCGGACACCGTCGCCGCGTTCGACGACACCGTCGGCCTGGAGCGGCTGGCCTGCATCCACCTCAACGACTCCAAGCACGCCTGTGGCACCAACAAGGACGAACACGCCCACCTCGGGGAGGGCGAGATCGGCGTCGACGGCGTCCGCGCCGTCCTCACCCACGAGGCCCTCCGGGAGGTCCCGTTCGTGCTGGAGACGCCAAACGAGGACGACCAGACCTTCGCCTGGGACATCCAGCGGGCGCGGGAACTCGCCGGCGAGGCGTGACTCGCGCTGGCACGGTCTGACGCCGGCGAGGCGTGACTCGCGGGCGAGGCAGATCACACGGGCGGGACGGCCTCGCGCCGGCGGGCGAGCGCCGGATCGCCCTCGCCCGAACGGCTTTTCTCGCCGCGCCGGCAACGGGCGGGCGTGCGCCGGTTCGACGCCGACTACCTCGAGACGACTCGTCGCGGGATGTGGGCCGACGCCCGGGACGCGCTCGCCGACATGGATCTCCCGGGGCGAGAGCGGGTGCTGGACGTGGGGTGTGGCACGGGCGTGCTGACCCGCGTCCTCCGCGAGGAGGCCGCCGGCACTGTCGTCGGACTGGACGCCGACCGGGGCCTGCTCGCCGACGTGGCGCCGCCGACCCTGCAGGGCGACGCCACCCGCCTGCCCGTCCGGGACGGCGCGTTCGACCTGGTGGCGTGTCAGGCCCTGCTGGTGAACCTCCCCGACCCCGTCGCGGCGCTCCGGGAGTTCGCCCGCGCCTCCGCGGACCTGGTGGCGGTCGTCGAACCGGACAACGCCGCCGTCACCGTCGAGTCCACCGTCGAGCGCGAACCGCCGCTGGCCCGCCGGGCGCGCCGGCTCTACCGCGCCGGCATCGACACCGACGCCGCCCTCGGGTCGAGCGCCCCCGACCTGTTCCGCGCGGCCGACCTCTCGGTGGTGTCGACGCGCCGCTACGACCACGTCCGCGAGACGGCGCCGCCCTACTCCGCGAGCGCCGTCGAGACCGCGCGCCGGACGGCGACGGGCGCCGGCCTCGCCGACGACCGGGCCGAACTCCTCGCGGGTGATGTCGACGCCGAGGAGTACGACGCCCTCCGGGAGTCCTGGCGCGAGATGGGCCGGGCCGTCGTCGAGCAGATGCGGGCCGGCGACTACGAGCGCACCGAGACGGTCCCCTTCTACGTCACCGTCGGGCGGGTCTAGTACTCGAGGTGGGCCTCGATCACGTGGCCCGTCGCCTCGGCCAGCGACGGCCCCGTCTCGGCGAGCGACCAGTCGTACACCCGATCCAGGTGACGCATCGTCGCCATCCAGTGGGCCATCATCGCGTCGAAGGGCTCGTCGGCGGGGTCCTCGATCCCCGGGTAGGACCGCTTGAGGACGACGGTCCTGGCGCGTCGCTCGCGGGCGTCGAGGTAGCCGGCCTCCCACTCGTGGCCGCCGTCGCTGTGCTCGTAGACCCCGACGACGAGTTCGACGTTGGCGACCAGCAGCTTGAACTTCGTCGTCCAGTACTCCCACACCTCCTCGACTTCGTCCATCAGCAGGGCGGTGCGGTGTTCGCCGATCCGGTCCCGGACCCGCTCCAGGCGCTCGCGCTCGGGGTCGTCGTAGCTCCCGACGACCAGGACGCTCGGCCCGGTCAGCGCCGCTCCCAGGGTCCCCTCGTGGACCGCGCTCTTCACCCGCTCGTAGTCCTCGTTGTCGAACGACTCCCCGGGGTGGCGCCCGGACTCGGCGACGACCGTCGCGGCGTCGGGGTCCTCGGTCATCTTTCGTTCCAGCGTGCCGGCGACGCATAGTACTGGCGCTCGGTCGCGTCAAACGACGAAGAGCGGAGGACTCGAATACTTCGGCGACGACCGAAACACTCATCGGTTCGCGGTTCGTACCCTCGACCGATGAGCCTGGTCTCCCCGGACGACGGCGATGCGGTCGATCCGATCGCGGTACTGAGCGCCGTGGACGCCGAGAGCCGCCGGAACATCGTCGCCGACGTCGTCGGCCATCCCAGGGGGATGCCGTCGGGGACGGAGATCCGGCACATGAACCCGAGCCTCAGTCCCTCGACCGTGAGCGAGCACCTCTCGAAACTCGAGGACGCGGGCGTGATCGCCTCCGTCGCGCCGGGCCGGGCGGGGCGGTCGCCGAGCGCCCCCAAGCGGTTCTACTATCTCACCGAGGCCGCGCGGGCGGTGTTCGACGACAACGACCTGTTCGGCGAGGAGGCCTACCGCGCGGTGTACGAGCAAGTCGAGAAGCCGTCCGAGATCAGGGAAGCCCAGGCGGCGCCGCGGCCGGCCGTCGACAGCGATACCGTCCGCCTCGAGTAGTCGCGTCTCCTCCTGTCGTCCGTCGCCGCGCCTCGTCACACCGGCGGCTTCGTCCCGTGTACGCCACGTCGCCGCGCCTCGTCACACCACGTCGCCGCGCCTCGTCACACCACGTCGCCGCGCACCGTCGCGCCCTCCTGGCGCTCGCTGTAGGCCTCGACCGCTGCGGCGGCGTCGCTGGCCTCCCCTTCGTCCATGCCGAGCATCTCCAGGGCCTCCGGGAGCGTCGGCAACACCAGGTCGCCCGCCCGGAGCTTCGCGAGAGCGTCGTCGCTGCGCTGGCCGTCGACCCACAGGCAGACCCCCCGCGGGTCGAGAATCTGCTCGTAGTTCCCGCGGGCGCGGGCCCCCTCGAGTCGCTGGGTGACGTTGTCCTCGAAGGAGGCGTTGCACACCTCGAGGTGGACGGGTTCGTCGTCGGCCAGCAGGTGGGCCGCGAGACAGCGCTCGGGCGCGACGTGGCCGCTGGCGTTGGCCCGGACGTACTCGGGGTGCTCGTCGGCCCACGCCGCGCGAACCGTCTTGCCGACGCCAGCGACGCCCAGTTCCGCCTCGAACTCGCCCTCGCGCTCGGGGGCGTCCTTGAACAGGAGGTCCTTCGTGAGGTAGACGTCCAGTCGATCGACGGGGTCCAGTCCCAGCGCCACGTCGCCGTACACCCACACCTCGCGGACGGGGACGGGCATCGTCTCCGACTCGACGGTCGCGAGGATCTCCTCGACGCGGTCGACGGCCGCGGTTCGATCCATCGCCCGCCACTGGGGGCCGGGCGGGCAAACGACTTTCGACCCCGAGCGCGTCGGAAAACGGCTAGCGGCGTGGGACACTCTCGCACGGCCAGGCTTTTCGGGCTGGCCGCCCACCCGCTGCCATGGAGTTCGACGCCTTCGGGGACGCCGCCGACCCCGACCTGCTGTTCGTCCTGGGATGGGGGAATCGCCCGGTCCACGAACCGGTCCGCTGGCTGGTCGACGAACTCGTCGACGACGGCTGGCGGGTCCACGCCGCCACCCTACCGGTCCACGTCACCGACGTGGGCCGCGAGTGGGTGCGGCCCGTCGAGCGGTACGCGACCGACCTCGACGCGCCGCCGGTACTGGCCCACAGCGCGGGTGGACTGACCGCCGCCCACGCCGATATCGACGCCCGGACCCGGACGTATCTCAGCCCGTGGTGGGGCGACCCGCCGTCCCGGCAGAGTCCGCTCGTGGACCTGCTGGCGAAGGTGCCCGGCGACCGGAAGTTCCTGCCCAGCGGCATCGACGACGGCGACCTGCTGGGCGAACACGCCACCGAGCGCCAGCTCCGGGAGGGTCCCGACCGGGTGTCGCCGGCGTTCCTGCGAGCGACTCGGCGAGCCCACCGCACCCTGCCCGCAATCGACGAGGACGCCGTCGTCTTCTGCTCGCTGACCGACCGCGTGGTCTCGACGCGGGCCATCGGCGAACGCGTCCCGAGCGAGCGCGTCCGCCTGTACGACGGCGGCCACGAACTGTTCTCCTCGCGCTCGCGGGCGGCCCACCTCTCGACGCTGCTGGCGGCGCTGACCGACGGCCCCGACGCGCTGTCGTCGTGAGTGTGAGGATTTCCGGGCCTTCGTGGTGGACGCTTCGTCCGCAACGCCGACCGGGCGGCCGCGTGGGACACCCGGGTGGGTGGCCGTGTGGGACACCAGGGTGGGTGGCCGTGTGGGACACCCGGGTGGGCGGTCGCGCCGGAGCGAAACCCACACGTGTGGGCGCCGACTACCCGGGGTCGATGGAGCGTGATTCGTCGGGACCGACGGAGTGTGACAAGTGCGGCGACCCGGCCGTGATGCACGCCGCCTACTCCGGTCTGCACCTCTGTGAGACGCACTTCCGGCGGTCAGTCGAGAAGCGGGTCCGCCGTCGCGTCCGCGAGGACGGCCTCGTGCCCGACGACGCCACGCCCGAGGACCCGGAGACGTGGGTGATCGGCCTCTCGGGCGGGAAGGACAGCGTCGTCCTCACGCGGATTCTCCACGAGACGTTCGCCCGGGACCCCCGCATCGAACTCGTGGCGCTGTCCATCCACGAGGGCATCGATGGCTACCGCGACCGCTCGCTGGCCGCCTGCGAGGATCTGACCGAGGACCTCGACGTCGCCCACGAGGTGGTCGCCTACGAGGGCGAGTACGGCGTCCGGATGGACGAGGTGGTCGAGGACGACCCGATGGAGATGGCCGCCTGCGCGTACTGCGGGGTGTTCCGCCGGGACGCCCTCGAGCGGTACGCCCGCGAACTCGGGGCCGACAAGTTACTGACGGGCCACAACCTCGACGACGAGGCCGAGACGGCGCTGATGAACGTCCTCGAGGGCGACGTCGAGCAGATGGCCCAGCACTTCGAGGCGTCGCTGGGCCCCTTCGCATCCGACGGCGACGGGCCGGCCGACCGGGCGCGCCGCGAGCAGGACCACCACGTCCCCCGGGCCAAGCCCCTGCGGGACGTGCCCGAACGGGAGGTGGCGCTGTACGCGCAGTTGCGCGACCTCCCGATGCACCACGCGGAGTGTCCCCACGCCGACGAGTCGTTCCGCGGGGAGGTACAGGACCTCCTGCTCTCGCTTGAGGCTGACCACCCCGGGACGCGTCACTCGATCATGGCGGGCTACGAGACGATGGCCGCGCTGGCGGCCGCGGCCTTCGGGGGCGAGGAGGCCGACGTGGGAACCTGTGAGGCCTGCGGGGCGCCGACCCCGCGGGACCGCTGTCGGACCTGCGCGCTGCTGGACGCGCTGGACGCCGAGGACGGCCGCGCGGTCGACGCCGGGTGAGGAGCGCTGTGGATCGCCGTCGCTGTCACTCCGGATCGTCGCGTCCGGGCTCGAACGACCGGACAGCCACGTCGATGGCGTCCCCGTCGTCGAGCGTCGCGGCCAGCGCGTCGAGTTCCTCGCGCACTTCGGTCAGGCGCTCGCGCAGGTGTGATAGCTCCGCCGGGTCGGCCTCGCCGGCGCGGGCGGCGAGGCCGGCGTAGTCGTTCGCCATCGCGTAGTACCGGCGGAGTAGCCTGTCGTAGCGCACCCGGCGCTGGAGGCGTTCGACGGCCGCCCGGAGTTCGCGGTCCTCGAAGGGCTTGCGGACGCTGGCGTCGAACCACTCGGCCGTCGCGTCGGCACCCCGTTCGAGGAGGCCGACCACCTCGACCAGCGGTCGGTGCTCCCGTCGCGCGAGGGCGGCCGCGAACCCGCTGTCGGCGTCGTCGAGCACGACCACCGAGATGCGCGTGCCGAGGCTGGCGACGGCCTCGCGGGCGGTGACGGCCGTCCGCACGGGCCACTCCCGCTGGAGCGCCCGCCGGACGCGAAACCGGACGGCGTCGTCGCTGGCACAGACAAGCACCGCGTCGTCCGTCGCCAGCACGTCGGGGGGTGTGCGGTTCACGGGCGGGGGTCACCTGCCGTCGTCGAGTTCCACGACCGCGTCGAACAGCGTCCCGAATCGGGCGACCGTCTCGGCGTCGTGGGCCACGGCGTCCAGATGGTAGTAGCCGGTCGCCCTCGTCGCGCGGACGCTCGACGCGAGCGCGTGGAGGAACCGGAACACCGTCTCCCGGTCGGCGTACTCGAGGAGGTCGGTGATCGAGTGTACCGACACGACCGTTTCCGCCTCACGATCGCCGAGCTGGTCCGTGATGGCCTCGGCGAACCGGGAGAGCGGTCGCACGCTCGGGACGGCGGTGACCGTCGCTCCCGGGAGGGTCCCGACGCTCGCGCTCGCGGCCGAACGCGTCGCGTCAGCGACGGTCACGAACGAACACGACGGCTCGTTCGGGCCCCGACACCACGCCGCGCGCAGAGCTGTCGGGGAGCGGCCGATCGACACGCCGACGACTCGCTCCGGGGGGGCCGCTGCCCCTGCCAGCGCCTGCCAGCGGTCGTCGGTCGCGTCGCGGACGCGCGGTGCGACCACGAGCGCGTCTCCGCCGCCATCGAGCGCCGATGGATCGCCAGGGTCGGAGGGACTCACGTGTGCTTTCCTCCC
>JBDGUH010000057.1:0-2539 GCA_042216055.1 Haloarculaceae archaeon | reverse complement strand
CATCGAGCGCCGATGGATCGCCAGGGTCGGAGGGACTCACGTGTGCTTTCCTCCCGGTCCCGCGGGGACGGTTTGATTCACTGGATCAGTTTTGGAACTTCCACACCAAGAATCTTTGTCATAGTGTCACACGCTGAGACCGTTCCGAAATCCACTCGAATTACAGCGTATCCCGACGCCGCCTGTTTCGTATCGAGTGGTACGCAATAATAATATAAGTAATCATTCTCTAATTCTTTAGATAAATTCAATACAGAACGAGCGCTTGTATAACGTGGACATGAGCCAGACAATGTCTGACACTCAGTCGTTCATCGCATCGCACCCGAAACTCCTCGGCGCGCTGTTCATGATGCTGGTGTTGCTGACCCAGGCGGGCAGCGTCGCGGCCAACAACGGCGCGTCGATCGCCGGGCCCTAGAGCTCCGAGATCGCGAGTTCGTCGCTCCAGTAGAGGTCGTCGTCGACGACCACGGGAATCTCCTGTAACCCGAAGAATTCCGCTAGCTCGGCCTCGGTCACGGTGAAGGTGTCGATCTCGCCCGCATTCAGGTAGCCCGTGGGGGAGTCGTCGATGTACGGTCTGAACAGCGTCCCCAGCGAGTAGTTCTTCGAGGGGTAGCCGGCGATCGTCACGTCGAGATCGCCGTCATCGCGCCGGTTGACGCGCGCGGCGTTGGGCGTCCCGGACTTGCTCTCGACCAGCGTCGCGTTGCCGTCGCCGACGACCACGTACCAGTGAGCCAGCGAGTTGCGCTTCTCGACGAGGTCGAGCATCGACAGCAGCGAGAACCCCTCGTTGAGAAAGCGCGCGACGGTGCGGCCGATCTCGGTCGCCGTGGGGTTGAGCACGTCGGTGAGCGTGACGATGCCGCCGCGGGCGCCCGCGTCGACGAGCGCCCGGCCCTGCTGGTAGGAGGTACAGGCGTTGAGCAGGAACGCGCTGACGTTCACGTCCGTCAGCGTCCGGGCGTCGAGGTGGCCGTCGACACACCGGATCCCGGCGTCGTCGACGTGACCCACGTAGTGCAGGAAGTCGGCGTCGGTCGCCAGCAGGTCGGCCAGTTCGTCGGTGCGCAGTTGCGCGCGCGTCGTGATGTCGAACTCGATCCACTCGCGGGTGCCGTAGATATCGCTGACGGCGTTCTCGTCGCGCATCTCCGGGTCGTTGCAGACGACCAGCACCCGGGTGCGTCCCTCCCGGCCGCCCTCGAAGTCGAGACGGCGGCGATACTCCGCAACGCCCATCTTGCTCGCCCCCAGCGGGATGCCGTCGCCGACGTAGGTCCGCTCGATGCTGTCGGCGCCGTCCAGGTGGACCAGCGTCTCGCCGAGTTCGGGGCTGTCGGCGCTGCTCGCGCGGACTCCGCGGGTGAGCGCACCGCGGGCGTCCGTCCCGAAAAACGACCGTACCTCGGGGGCGAGTGACTCCTCGGCCTCCCGGGCGACGGGGTCGGCCGGACAGCGCACGACCGCGAGTTCGTTCGCGAGGAAGGGCAGCACCGACACGTGCTCGACGGCCGGCACCACGTCCGCGGTGAGCTTCCAGGTCGGGACGGCCCCCTCGAGAGCGCTCTCGGGCACCGCGAGGAACTCCCGGATGCGCTCGTCCGGGGGCAGGTCGTACAGGCGGTCGAACGCCAGGTCCACCGCGGACTCGACGACCTGCCGCTCGTGGAGGGGCACGTCGTACAGCCCCTCGGTGCGGGTGACACACTCGAGCAGGAACACCTGTCGCAACACGCGGGCGACCGTCGACTCGAGGTCGCCGTCCTCCTCGAGCGGGATCGGCTCGCCGTCGGCCACGAGCAGCGGGTCGTCGCCGATCGTCACGGCCGCCCCCAGGTAGTATGCCAGCGGCGCGACGGGGAACAGGGCGTCCATCCGGGGCGGGACCTCGATCGTGACGCCCGTGTCCGGGGGCTCGATTCCGTCGGGGATCGACAGCTCGGTGCCGCGCTCGATCAGCGGCGGGTGGCCCCGCAGCGTCGGGAACGACCGCTCGCAACTGGTCGTCTTGAGCGCCGAGCCGAGCTGTGAGAGCGCCGCCGCCACGTCTGCCGGCGCGTCGGTCGTCTCGACGGTCGCTGCGGGCCGCTCGTGGAACGACCGGGCGCCCACGGTGATCGTGTCCGCGCTGGGAAACGAGAGGCGCACGCGCCCCTCGCCAGGTTCGACGGTGACGCCCCCGGCGACGCGGAGGTAGAGTTTCATCTTCGCGGAGGTCATCTCGACGTAGTACTCCCCGGGGCCGACCGCCGCCCGTTCGCCGCCGACCGACTCCGCGACGGTAGTCGCGTCGGCGTCCCGGACGAGCACGTCCAGTCGGTAGGGCGTCTCGAGGTCACGAGCAGCGATTTCCGTCGCGGCGTCGACCGGGAGGGCGAATTCGCTCGGGTCGACGTCCGTCGGTGTGACAGGCCCCGGCGTGAGTAGCGTGAACTGGGCCCCCTCGATCGGATCGCTGATGCGGAGCCCGTACGGCCCCTCGATCGGATCGCTGATGCGGAGCCCGTACGGCCCCTCGATCGCCGCGAAC
>JBDGUH010000029.1:12324-16679 GCA_042216055.1 Haloarculaceae archaeon | reverse complement strand
CCACGTGTTCGTCGCCACCGACCTCACCGAGAAGGTGGTCGAGCAGATGGCCGCCACCGTCGACCAGGAGGGACGGGCGGTCCCCGGCTGCGAGGAGTTCACCAAGCACACCGACCCCGTCCCGACCCTGACCGACAACGAGCGCCGGGTCTTCTACGTCGGGATGTCACGGGCCCGGGAGCGTCTGGTCCTGCTCGAGAACCTCGTCGACGGCGCGCCCACCCTCCCCATCGGCGTGTTGCTGGAGAACGAACCCGTCGAGGGGGCCGTCGAGGAACTCCTCGACGCCGACGAGGTCGCGGCCGTCCAGTGAGGCGTCGCGGGCGTTCAGTAAGGCGCTCACGGGCGATTACTCCCCGTCGTCTTCCCGCTCCGTCCCCTCGCCGTCGTTCCACCCGTCAGCGGCGACTGCGCCCAGCACCGCCTGGAGTCCCGCACCCGGCAGGTCCCCCGGCGTCGTGATCACCTGCGGGACGATTACCGCCAGCGCCGCGAGGCCGAGCAGTCCAAGTCCCGTCAGGTGCCCGCGGGCCAGCAGGTCGGCCCCGTACACCGCCGCCGGGGTCGCGACCGCGACGGGCCAGACCAGACCGAGCAGGTCGAGCGCCTTCATCGTCCCCACGTGGTCGCTCCGGCGGGATACGCGTTTCCGTCCGTCTCGAATGCGTGAACGGTAAGCTTTTCGTGACGGGGTCGGGTAGCCCGGGACATGTTCACCGGCATCGTCGCGGACACCGGCGAGGTGCTGGCGGTCGAGGAGAACGAGGACGGCCGTCGCCTGCGGATCGCGTCGCCGTTCGACGACCTCGCGGTCGGCGAGTCGATCAGCGTCAGCGGGGCCTGTCTCACCGTCGAGCGGTTCGAGGCCGACTGGTTCGAGGTGTTCCTCGCGGCCGAGACGGTCGAACGGACGTATCTGGGGGCGCTGACGGCCGGCGACGCCGTCAACCTCGAGCGCGCGATGCCGGCCGACGGTCGGTTCGACGGCCACCTCGTCCAGGGCCACGTCGACGCGACCGCGGAGGTGCTCGCCGTCGAGTCCGTCGGCGAGGACTGGCGCTACACCTTCTCGCTGCCCGCCGACCTCTCGCGGTACGTCGTCGAGAAGGGGTCGATCACGGTCGACGGGATCAGCCTCACCGTCGCCGACCGCGCGGACGATCAGTTCGCCGTCGCGATCATCCCCGAGACCCACGCCGTGACGACCCTTTCGGGGAAGGCGCCGGGCGACCCCGTCCACCTGGAGGTGGACGTCCTCGCGAAGTACGTCGAGCGGATGGTCACTGACGGGACCGCTCTGGATCGAACTCAGTGAGTTCCGACGGGTGGCGCTCGGGCGCCCGGGTCGCCCAGTAGGCCCGCCGGTAGCGGGCGAGTTTCCGCACCAGCACCAGGCCGAACAGGCCGTCGTAGGCCAGGACGAACAGGATGAACGCCGGGAAGGGGTTGATCCCGTAGGCCCGCGCGAGGAACGCCGGGACGATGCCGGCGAGCGTGTTGTAGGTGGCGTGGATCAGGGCGGCCAGCAGGACCCCCTTCAGGACGATCGGACCGGCGTTGTCGGCGTTGAACTTCGCCAGGCCGAGATAGTAGCCCGCGAACGCCGAGTAGATGACGTGGCCCGGCCCGGCCAGCGTCCGGATGAGCGCGATGTTGCCGAGCCCGCCAGCCGCGGCGACCTGCGTCGCGGTCCGGGAGATGTACAGGGCGTTCTCGATGGTGGCAAAGCCCAGGCCGGCGACGGCGCCGTACACCGCGCCGTCGATCACGGCGCCGAAGCGCTCGTCGCGGTAGGCGTACAGGCGCACCGCGAGCAGTTTCACGGTCTCCTCGACGGGCCCGACCACGAGGTAAAACACCACCACGATACCGATCTGTGGCGCGATTCCCAGCGCCGATCCGGCGGCGAGCACGACCGGGCCGAGCAGGGTGTTGACCACCCCGGCAAAGCCCGCGAACAGCACGCCCAGCAGGAAGGTCACGACCAGCAGCGAGAGGGGTTCCCGGCGGGTCACGTCGCTGTGCCAGACGTACGCCGCGAGGCCGAGCGCCGGGAGCGCCGACAGCGCGACGAACGCCCCGAACACGGGGCTGACGGCCGCTCCCAGCCCCCCGACGACGAACTGGGCCACGAGCACCGCCAGCGCCGCCAGCACGACGATGCCCCGTCCGGCGGTGAGCAACACCCCGTAGAGCCACCGGACGGCGCGGTCGGCGTTGCTCCGGACCTCCCAGTCCGTGATCCCGTAGAGATCGGTGCGGCCGTCGGCCCGTTCCTGGATCGGATCGCGCCGTCTTCTCGCCATCGTCCGTGTATCGGACTGAACACACTACGGTCTTGCGGCCCGCGCGACGGGCGAGAACGCGCCCGGCGGCGTGGACACGGGATGAACGGCAAGCGAGGGGTTTTTCGCCGCCGCGGCGCTACCGCCATCCATGACGCTGATCGCGGGCGTGATCGCCGTCCAGGGCGACGTCTCCGAGCACGCCGCCGCCATCGAGCGCGCCGCCGCGGCCCACGGCGAGGACGCCGAGGTCCGCGAGATCCGGACGGCGGGCGTCGTCCCCGCGTGTGACGTCCTCCTGTTGCCCGGCGGCGAGTCGACGACCATCTCGCGGCTGCTCGAACGGGAGGGGATCGCCCCCGAGATCCGGGCCCACGTCGCCGCCGGCAGGCCCGCCCTGGCGACGTGTGCGGGGCTGATCGTCGCCGCGGCCGACCCCCAGGACGACCGCGTCAGCGAACTCGACCTGCTCGACGTGACCGTCGAGCGCAACGCCTTCGGCCGGCAGAAAGACTCCTTCGAGGCGCCGCTGACGGTGACCGGGCTCGACGACCCCTTCCCCGCGGTGTTCATCCGCGCGCCCGTCATCGGCTCGGTCGGCGAGGGCGTCGAGGTGCTCGCCGAGTGGGAGGGGCGGCCGGTCGCCGTCCGACAGGGGCCCGTGCTGGGGACGTCCTTTCACCCCGAACTGACCGAGGACTCCCGGATCCACGACCTGGCCTTCTTCGAGACGGTCGCACTCTCGCCCGAAACCGACGGATAGGAGTGGGTGGGTCCCCTGGTGAGGGTATGCGCGAGATACTGGAGGCGGTGGCCGACGGCGAGATGAGTCCCGCCGCCGCCGAGGCGGAGCTCGCGGGCTACGCGACCGGCGAGGCCGGCCGCTTCGACGCCACGCGGGAGCGACGCTCCGGCGTCCCCGAGGCGATCCTGGGCGAGCGAAAGACCCCCGACGAGGTGGCGGCGCTGGCGGCGACGGCGCTCGAGACCAGCGGGCGGGCCATCGCCACGCGCGTCGACCCCCCGCAGGTGCGAGCGATCAGGGCCGCCGTCGAGGACGCCGTCCCCGACGCGACCGTCCGCTGGAACGAGCGCTCCCGCTGTGTCGTCGTCCACGGCCCCGACTTCGAGCCCCCGTCGATAGCGGCCCGCGTCGGCGTCGTCACCGCCGGGACCTCCGACGCCGAACCCGCCGGCGAGGCCGCGATGGTCATCCGCGAGATGGGCGCGACCGTCACCCGCGTCTCCGACGTGGGCGTCGCCAGCCTCGTCCGCGTGATCGACCGTCTGGACCTGCTCCGCGACCAGGACGTGCTGATCGTCGCCGCCGGTCGCGAGGGCGCGCTCCCCACCGTCGTCGCCGGCCTCGTCGACGTGCCGGTGATCGGCCTGCCCGTCCCGACGGGCTACGGCCACGCCGGCGACGGCGAGGCGGCGCTCGAGGGCATGCTCCAGTCGTGTACGGCCCTCTCGACGGTCAACGTCGACGCGGGCTTCACCGCCGGCGCGCAGGCCGGCCTGATCGCCCGCCAGATCTCGGCGGCCCGGGAATGAGCGGGCAACGCGGCGTACCTAACAGCGTCGGCATGGAGGGTATCCCCCGGAGGCACCTACCGGAGAGTGCCGGCGACGGCGACGATACATGCCCGAATGTGACCACTGCGGCGCGCACGTCTCCGAACGGTTCGCACGCGTCTTCGCGAACGAACGCGGTTCCGTCCGCGCGTGTCCGAACTGCTCGGCGAACGCTGGCATCGCCGAAGTCGCACGCGAGCGCGCCCACGAGGCCTGATCTCCGTATCGCCCCCCGACCACCACGCGGCGCCCCGTTCTGATGCACTACGTGTACGTCCTCCGGTGCAGTGACGACACCCTCTACACCGGGTACACGACCGACGTGGGCCGGCGCCTGCGCGAACACGACCGCGGTGACGGCGCGAAGTACACCCGCGGGCGCACGCCGGTCGAACTCGTCCACGTCGAGGCCCACGACACCCGCTCGGCGGCCCTGTCCCGCGAGTACGAGATCAAGCAACTGTCACGCGCCGAGAAGGAGCGACTGATCGAGTA
>JBDGUH010000029.1:0-12224 GCA_042216055.1 Haloarculaceae archaeon | reverse complement strand
ATATCGACGCCCGCGAACGCTCGAGCGGGGCGTCGGCGCCGCCTGGTACGCCGCCGGTCACCGCGCCGACCGGTGCTATTAGGTGGGCCGGCCGACCACTCGGCCCATGGACGACGCCGACGCCATCGAGTTCGGCACCGACGGCTGGCGGGCCACCCTCGACACGTTCACGAAACCCCGCGTCCGGCTGGTCGGGCAGGCCGTGGCCGACTACCTCGACGCCGAGGGCGGCCCGGGCGCCGTCGCCGTGGGCTACGACGCCCGCGACCACTCCCGGGGCTTCGCGGAGGAACTGGCCCGCGTCCTCGCCGCGAACGGCCGGGACGTCCTCGTCCCCGAGCGCGACGTCCCCACCCCGGTCGTCGCCTGGACGGTGGTCGACCGCGGCCTCGCCGGCGCCCTGATGGTCACCGCATCGCACAACCCCCCCGAGTACAACGGCGTGAAGTTCGTCCCCGCGGACGGCGCGCCCGCCCTCCCGACGGTCACCGACGGCCTCGAGAGCCGCCTCGCTCCGCCGGACCCCGCGCCCGAGGCCGAGTGGGGAGCCGTCACCGAGACGGACCTCCGGGAGCCGTATCTCGAACACGCCCTGTCGTTTGCCGACGCCGACCTCTCGGGCCTGCGAGTGGCCTACGACGCGATGCACGGGAGCGGCCGGGGGGTCACCGACGAACTCCTCGAGCGCGCTGGCGCGGACGTGACCCGCCTGCGCTGTGATCGTGACCCCCAGTTCGGCGGCGGCCTCCCCAAGCCCGAGGCCGACCGCGTGCCGGCCCTGATCGAGCGCGTCCGGTCCGGCGACGCCGACCTGGGCGTCGTCAACGACGGCGACGCCGACCGGGTGAGTGTCGTCACGCCCGAGCGGGGCTTTCTCGACGCGAACCGCTTCTTCGCCGCGCTGTACGACGCGCTCCTGGAACGCGAAGGGGGCGACGCGGTGCGCACCGTCTCGACCAGTTCGCTCGTCGACCGAGTGGCCGCGGCCCACGACCAGTCCGTCCACGAGACGGCGGTCGGCTTCAAGTGGGTCGGGCGGGCGATGGCCGAACACGACGCCCTGATGGGCGGCGAGGAGTCCGGCGGCTTCGGCGTCCGCGGCCACGTCCGGACCAAGGACGGCGTCCTCGTGGGCCTGCTGGCCGCCCGCGCGGCCGCCGAGCGCCCCCTCGACGAGCGCGTCGACGCCCTCGTCGCGGAACACGGCGACGTCGTCCAGCGGCGGGTGAGCCTCGACTGCCCCGACGACCGGAAGGCCCCCGTCCTCGCGGCCCTGGAGGAGCACATCCCCGACGCCGTGGCGGGCGAACCCGTCGCCGACGTGACCACCGTCGATGGCTTCAAACTCGCGCTCGCGGACGGCACCTGGCTGCTCGTGCGCCCCTCGGGCACCGAGCCGAAGCTCCGGGTGTACGCCGAGGCCGGCAACGCGTCCCGCGTCGATGCCCTGCTCGAGGCCGGGCGGGACTTGATCGAACCGCTGATCTGACCGCCGTGGCAGGCCGATGACGTGACTCAGCCCGACTCGCGCACCGCGCGGTAGCGCTCGCCGTCGTCGCGCTCTCCGTCCCCGCTCGCGGCCCCGTCCAGCGGCGAGACGGCGAACCCGAGCGCCTCGTAGAACGGCACCGCCCCGGCGTCACATTCGGCCACCAGACGCTCGCGGCGAGCGGCGGCGGCCTCGACCAGCGCGCGGCCGACTCCCTGGCCGCGCCGTCGCCGCCGGACCGCGACGTTCTCGATGCGCTCGCCGGCCAGCACCAGCGCTCCGACGACTGTCCCCGGCCGGTCGGGGTCGCCGGCGACGGCCACCAGCGTCTCGCCGCGGGCGACGCTGCGCTCGACGGCCGCGTGGTCGGTCGCCAGCGCCGCCGCGTCCAGCACGCCCAGCACGGCGGGCACCTCCTCGGGAGTCGCCTCGCGGACGAACACGGCCGACGGTCGGGCCGCCGGCGGGAAAAACTAGTGCTCTGACAACCGGGGATCGGTACGGATTGCTGCGGTTATTTTCAGCCCGGTATCGGGAGCACGGTGCTGTCACGGCCCCTCACGTGAGCTGTGCTCCGCCACGGCGGTAACGACTTTCTCGAAGCGCTGGAAGCGGCACAACGGCTTTCTGGTATAGCGTCCAATATAATATATGACACGAATCGTCGGGAAGAGTCGTCAAGGCCACATTATCAGCCGATATCCGTTCGCGCTCGGTCCCCGCGGGACCGCCATATTCGCGGTCCTCGTCCTCTTGGCCATGACGCTTGTCGGGCAGGTCATCCTCCAGTCCGGGGTTGCCGCCGCCCTCGGCGCCGGGCCAGCCGCTGATCTGACGGCTCCGCCGGTCGTCCTCGGGGTACTGGTCGCCGGCCAACTCGTCCTCCTCGGGGCCGGCTGGTGGGCCGCGACTCGGTGGCTGAGTGCCCTCCCGATTCGCGTCCCGTCCGGTGGCGAGTGGCGGTGGCTCGTCGGCGCGCTCGGCGTCAATTACGTGCTGTTCGGGCTCTCCCGCGTGGCGACTGGATGGTTGGGGGTCGAGAGCCCGCCAGACGTCCTTACTCAAGCGGCTGGGGCTGCCCCCTGGCTACTCCTCGTCGTGGCCGTCCTGTCAATCGTCCTCATCGGGCCAGCCGAGGAGACGTTCTACCGCGGGGCAATCCAGGGACGGTTCCAGCTGGCCTTCGGTCCGATCGCGGCCATCCTCGGAGCCGGCCTGCTGTTCGCGCTTCCCCACATGCTCAACTACGTCCTCGTCGGGTCAACCCCGCTCGCGCCGGGGGCCGTGATCGATGTCGCGACTGTCTTTGCCACCGGGTCAGTGATGGGCTACGCCTACGAACGGACGAACAACCTGACCGTCCCCGTCCTGCTGCACGGTATCTACGACGCATCGCTCTTCCTTGCTGTCTTTGCGGGGCTGCTCGCGTTCTGATCGGTATACGCGCGTTCTACCCATCACGCCGCTTCTGACACATGGGCGCACCGTCCACAGAACTCATCAATCACCGATTGACGGCCCACAAGCCCCCTCGGGGAGACGGACCGCTAGCCGCCCTTGATGAGACGGACCACCCGGACGGCGTCGGCCTCGACCGGGGCGTCTTCGGGCACCGGTCGTCCCTCCACCAGCACCGACGCCTCCTGGGGACTGAGGCCCACGTCAGCCAGCAGGTCGGCGTAAGTCGCCTCCCCCGGGAGCGTCACCTCGCGGGTCTCGCCGCCGGCGACGTCGACTGTCACGCGCACGCCCGATCGTTGCTTCCCGACGTGCTTCACTCCGTCGGTCCCTGCGTTACAGAGACCCAAACGGTTATGGGCCTCATCGTCGTATCGCTGGGCGTGTCGCAGGGCCGGCCCCCGAGCCGGATAGCTACGGCAGGCCGATTTGGTAAGGGTTAAATGCGCTCCACATATATGGCCCTGTAGTATCTCGTGACAGCAACCTTCTCCACTAGCCGGCCACAGCACACATGGTAGACGTAACCCAACACGAACTCGTCCCGGAGCACAGCGTCCTCGACGAGGAGCGGCTCGAGGGCGTCCTCGAGGAGTACGACATCGCGAAGACGGACCTCCCGAAGATCAAGCGGGCGGACCCGGCCCTGCCAGACGAGGCGTCGGTCGGGGACGTCGTCGAGATCGTCCGCGACTCGCGAACGACCGACCAGGCAGTGGTGTACCGACTGGTGGTGGAATAGATGGACGCCACTGACCGACGGGCGATCTCGCGGGAGTACTTCTCGCGGGAGCGCCTGGCCGAACACCACTTCCGGTCGTTCAACGCGTTCCTGGATCGGGGGATGCAGGCGGTGGTCGACGAGAAGGCCACCATCGAGACCGACATCGGCGACAAGGAGGGCCAGGAGCCCGTGTACGTCGAACTCGGCGACGTGCGCGTCGTCACCCCCCGCGTCCGCGAGGCCGACGGCAGCGAGGAACTGCTCTACCCCCAGGAGGCCCGCCTGCGAAACATCACCTACGCCGCCCCGGTGTTCATGGAGATGGCGATCATCAAGGGCGGCGAGGAGGAAGAAGAGCGCGTCGTCGATCAGACCGAGACCAAGATCGGTCGGATGCCGATCATGGTCGGGTCGGGCAAGTGCAACATCGCGGGCTTTTCCCACGAGGAACTGATCGACATCGGCGAGGACCCGGCCGACCCCGGGGGCTATTTCATCGTCAACGGCTCCGAGCGGGTCCTGATGACCAGCGAGGACCTCGCGCCCAACAAGATCCTCGCCGAGTACGACACCAAGTACGGCGACCAGGTCCAGGTCGCGAAGACCTTCTCCCAGCGGCGGGGGTACCGCGCGCTCGTCCTGTGTGAGCGGACCCGCGACGGCCTGCTCGAGGTGTCGTTCCCCTCGGTCTCGGGATCGATCAACTTCGTGACGCTGGTGCGGGCGCTCGGCCTCGAGTCCGACGAGGAGATCGTCCACCGCGTCAGCGACGACCCTGAGATCGTGAAGTTCATGCTCGAGAACCTCGAGGCCGCCGACGTCCAGACCACCGAGGAGGCCATCGAGACGCTGGGCAAGCGCGTCGCCTCGGGCCAGGGGCGCAACTACCAGCTGAAGCGGGCCAACTACGTCATCGACCGGTACCTCCTGCCCCACCTCCACGAGGACGGGGTCGACGAGGAGGAGGTCCGGATCAACAAGGCCTACTACCTCTGTCGGATGGCCGAGGCCTGCTTCGAGCTGGCGCTCGACCGCCGGGAGCCCGACGACAAGGACCACTACGCCAACAAGCGCCTGAAGGTCAGCGGCGACCTGATGACCGACCTGTTCCGGACGGCGCTGAACAAGCTCGCTCGCGACGTCAAGTACCAGCTCGAGCGGGCCAACATGCGCAACCGCCAGCTCTCGGTGTCGACGGTGGTGCGCTCGGACGTGCTGACCGAGCGCCTCGAACACCCCATCGCGACGGGCAACTGGGTGGGCGGCCGCTCGGGCGTCTCACAGCTCGTGGACCGCACGGACTACATGGGCGTCCTCTCGCACCTGCGCCGGCTGCGCTCGCCGCTCAGCCGCTCGCAGCCACACTTCGAGGCCCGCGACCTCCACGCCACCCAGTGGGGCCGCATCTGCCCCTCCGAGACGCCGGAGGGCCCCAACTGCGGACTCGTCAAGAACTTCGCCCAGGCGATGGAGCTCTCCCAGAACGTCGAGAACGAACAGTCGCTCAAGCGGGAACTCGCCGACATGGGGGTCCAGGGCATCCCCGGTATCGAGTCGATCGATCAGCCAGCCGATTGAACCATGAGTCAGGGACGAGACGCCAAAGTTTACGTGAACGGTAGCCTGGTTGGGACCCACCCCAGCCCCGAACAGCTCGCAGATCAGATCCGGCAGGCCCGCCGGCGCGGCGACGTCTCGGAGATGGTCAACGTCTCCGTGAAGGACCGCACCGACGAGGTCATCATCAACGCCGACGCCGGCCGGGCGCGGCGGCCGCTGCTCGTCGTCGAGGACGGCGAGCCCCGCATCTCCGAGACCGAGATCGAGCAACTCCGCGGGGGTGACCTCGCGTTCGAGGACCTCGTCGAGCGGGGCGTCGTCGAGTTCATCGACGCCGAGGAGGAGGAGGACGTGTTCGTCGCCGTCGACGAGGCGGAACTCACCGAGGACCACACCCACCTCGAGGTCGACCCGCAACTGATGTTCGGCATCGGCGCGGGGATGATCCCCTACCCCGAGCACAACGCCTCGCCGCGCATCACGATGGGGTCGGGGATGATCAAGCAGTCGCTGGGGCTGCCCGCCGCCAACTACCGGATCCGGCCCGACACCCGCCAGCACCTCCTGCACTACCCGCAGCTATCGCTGGTCAAGACCCAGACGACCGAACAGATCGGCTACGACGAGCGCCCGGCGGCCCAGAACTTCGTCGTCGCCGTGATGTCCTACGAGGGGTTCAACATCGAGGACGCGCTCGTCATGAACAAGGGGTCGGTCGACCGCGCGCTCGCCCGGTCGCACTTCTTCCGGACCTACGAGGGCGAGGAGCGCCGGTACCCCGGCGGCCAGGAGGACCGCTTCGAGATCCCCGACGACGAGGTGCGGGGCGCCCGCGGCGAGGAGGCCTACACCCACCTCGACGAGGACGGTCTCGTCAACCCCGAGACGAAGGTCGACGAGAACGCCGTCCTGCTGGGCAAGACCAGCCCGCCCCGCTTTCTCGAGGAGCCCGACGACATGGGCGGACTCAGTCCCCAGAAGCGCCGCGAGACCAGCGTGACGATGCGCTCGGGCGAGTCCGGCGTCGTCGACACCGTGACGCTGATGGAGGGCGAGGACGGCTCGAAGCTCTCGAAGGTCTCGGTGCGGGACGAGCGCATCCCGGAACTGGGCGACAAGTTCGCCTCCCGGCACGGCCAGAAGGGCGTCGTCGGCCACATCGCGCCCCAGGAGGACATGCCCTTCACCGAGGAGGGCGTCGTGCCGGACCTCATCCTCAACCCCCACGCCCTGCCCTCCCGGATGACCGTCGGGCACATCCTGGAGATGATCGGCGGCAAGGTCGGTGCGCTCGAAGGCCGGCGCGTCGATGGCACCGCCTTCACCGGCGAGGACGAGGAGGAACTCCGAGACTCCCTGGAGGAACACGGCTTCAAGTCCTCGGGCAAGGAGGTCATGTACTCGGGCATCACGGGCGAGAAGATCGAGGCCGAGATCTTCGTCGGGACCATCTTCTACCAGAAGCTGTACCACATGGTCTCGAACAAGATCCACGCCCGCTCGCGCGGGCCGGTGCAGGTGCTCACCCGCCAGCCCACCGAGGGACGGGCCCGCGAGGGCGGCCTGCGCGTCGGCGAGATGGAGCGGGACGTGCTCATCGGGCACGGCGCCGCGATGGCGCTGAAAGAGCGCCTGCTCGACGAGTCCGACCGCGAGTGGATCAACGTCTGTGGCCAGTGTGGCATGACCGCCGTCGAGAACGTCGAGCAACGCCGCGTGTACTGTCCCAACTGTGACGAGGAGACCGACATCCACGAGGTGGAGATGTCCTACGCGTTCAAGCTCCTGCTCGACGAGATGAAGGCGCTCGGCATCGCGCCGCGGATCGAACTGGAGGACGCAGTATGAGCTCACAACAGTCGCCGAAGGAGATCGGGCAACTCAGCTTCGGGCTGATGGACCCCGAGGAGTACCGCGAGATGAGCGCCACGAAGGTCATCACGGCCGACACCTACGACGACGACGGGTTCCCCATCGACATGGGGCTGATGGACCCGCGGCTGGGCGTGATCGACCCCGGGCTCGAGTGCAAGACCTGCGGCAAGCACAGCGGGTCCTGTAACGGCCACTTCGGGCACATCGAACTCGCCGCGCCCGTCATCCACGTCGGCTTCGCGAAGCTCATCCGGCGGCTCCTGCGCGGGACCTGCCGGGAGTGCTCGCGGCTCTGTCTCGACGCACAGGAGCGCGAGGAGTTCCGCGACCGCCTCGACCGCACGCGCGCGCTCGGACAGGACCTCAACGACGTGACCAAGGCCGCCATCCGGCAGGCCCGCAAGAAGGACGTCTGCCCGTTCTGTGGCGAGGTCCAGTACGACATCAACCACGAGAAGCCCACCACCTACTACGAGGTCCAGGAGGTGCTCTCCGCGGAGTACTCTCAGCAGATCGTCGCGGCGATGGAGCCCGAGGACGAGGACGACGAGCGGGTGACCCCCCAGGAGCTGGCCGACGAGACGGGCATCGCGGCCAGTCGCGTCCAGGAGATCATCTCCGGGGAGTTCCGTCCCCGCGAGGAGGACCGCAAGGCCATCGAGCGGGCGCTGGACGTCGATCTCACCGAGGAGGACATGAACAAGCTGATGCCCAGCGACATCCGGGACTGGTTCGAGGATATCCCGGACGAGGACATCGAGGTGCTGGGCATCAACCCCGAGCGTTCCCGGCCCGAGTGGATGATCCTCACGGTGCTGCCGGTGCCGCCGGTGACGGCCCGCCCCTCGATCACGCTGGACAACGGCCAGCGCTCCGAGGACGACCTGACCCACAAGCTGGTCGACATCATCCGGATCAACCAGCGGTTCATGGAGAACCGCGAGGCCGGCGCCCCGCAACTCATCATCGAGGACCTCTGGGAACTGCTGCAGTACCACGTCACCACCTTCATGGACAACGAGATCTCGGGGACGCCGCCGGCCCGGCACCGCTCGGGGCGGCCGCTGAAGACCCTCTCCCAGCGCCTGAAGGGCAAGGAGGGGCGCTTCCGGGGGTCGCTGTCGGGCAAGCGCGTGAACTTCTCCGCTCGTACGGTGATCTCGCCGGACCCCACCCTCTCGCTGAACGAGGTCGGGGTGCCCGACCGCGTGGCGACCGAGATGACCCAGACGATGAACGTCAACGAGCGCAACCTCGAGACGGCCCGCCGCTACGTCGCCAACGGGCCCGAGGAACACCCCGGCGCCAACTACGTCAAGCGACCCGACGGCCGCCGCCTGAAGGTCACCGAGAAGAACTGCGAGGAACTCGCCGAGAAGGTCGAACCCGGCTGGGAGGTCTCCCGGCACCTCATCGACGGCGACATCGTGATCTTCAACCGGCAGCCGTCGCTGCACCGGATGTCCATCATGGCCCACGAGGTGGTCGTGATGCCGTACAAGACCTTCCGGCTCAACACCGTCGTCTGTCCGCCGTACAACGCCGACTTCGACGGCGACGAGATGAACATGCACGCCCTCCAGAACGAGGAGGCACGGGCCGAGGCCCGCGTCCTGATGCGCGTCCAGGAGCAGATGCTCAGCCCGCGCTTCGGCGAGAACATCCTCGGGGCCATCCAGGACCACGTGACCGGGACCTTCCTGCTGACGAACCAGAACCCACAGTTCAACGAGACGCAGGCGCTCGACCTGCTGCGGGCGACCCGGGTCGACGAACTGCCCGCGCCCGACGGCGAGGCGGCCGGCGAGGCCTACTGGACCGGCCGGACGCTGTTCTCGGAACTGCTGCCCGACGACCTGGACCTGGAGTTCACGTCCTCGGCGGGCGACACCGTCGTCATCGAGGACGGCCAACTGATCGAGGGCACCGTCGACGAGGACGCCGTCGGCGCCTTCGGCGGCGAGATCGTCGACACCATCGCCAAGGTCCACTCCAAGACCCGCGCCCGCATCTTCATCAACGAGGTGGCGTCGCTGGCGATGCGCTCGATCATGCACTTCGGGTTCTCGCTGGGCATCGACGACGAGTCCATCCCGGAGGAGGCCCGCGAGCAGGTCGACGACGCCATCGAGAACGCCCGCGAGCGAGTCCAGGAGCTCATCGAGACCTACCAGCGGGGCGACCTGGAATCGCTGCCCGGCCGCACCGTCGACGAGACTCTGGAGATGAAGATCATGCAGACGCTCGGGAAAGCCCGCGACTCGGCCGGCGACATCGCCGAGGAGCACTTCGACGACGACAACCCCGCCGTCATCATGGCCCAGTCGGGCGCCCGCGGGTCGATGCTGAACCTCACCCAGATGGCGGGCTGTGTCGGCCAGCAGGCCGTCCGGGGCGAGCGGATCAACCGCGGCTACGAGGACCGCACGCTCAGTCACTTCCAGCCCGACGACCTCTCGGCGGAGGCCCACGGCTTCGTGGAGAACTCCTACCGCGCCGGCCTGGACCCCAAGGAGTTTTTCTTCCACGCGATGGGCGGCCGCGAGGGGCTGGTCGACACGGCCGTCCGGACCTCGAAGTCCGGCTATCTGCAGCGCCGGCTCATCAACGCCCTCTCGGAACTCGAGACGCGGTACGACGGCACCGTCCGGGACACCTCGGACACCATCGTCCAGTTCGAGTTCGGCGAGGACGGCACCTCGCCCGTCCGGGTCTCCTCCAGCGAGGAGGGCGGCGTCGACGTGAGCGACATCGCGGACCGCGTGCTCGACTCGGAGTTCGACTCCGCGGCCGAGCGCGACCGGTTCCTCGGCCGGCGCAGCGAGCCGACCAACCTCTCTGAACACGCCGACGACTGGTGGATGGCGGAGGGTGACGACTGATGACACGAGACGACGTTTCGGCCGACATCGAGGCCGTCGTCGAGGACACGGAGCTCCCGCGACGGCTCAAAGACGAGGTGTACAGCGAGATCACCGACCGCGACCTGGACGTCGAGGCGGCCGACGAGGTGGCCAGGGCCGTCGAGGCCCAGTACCTCGAGACGCGGGTCGACCCGCTCGACCCCGTCGGGACGGTGTCGGCCCAGTCCATCGGGGAGCCCGGCACGCAGATGTCGATTCCTTCCGACGAGCGGGTCGTGATCCGACGCGACGGCGAGACGGACGTGGTCGATATCGGCTCGTTCGTCGACGGACTTCTCGCGGTCCGGGATGGCACAACTGTCGACGGTCACGAGGTCGCGTCCGCCCCGGAAGGAGTGGACGTCCTCTCGTTGCGGGCCGACGAGCGCGTCGAGTGGAAACCGCTCGAGGAAGTGAGCCGACACGAGGCGCCCGAGACGCTGCTCCGCTTCGAACTTTCGTCCGGGCGCGACATCCGGGCGACGGCGGGACACTCGTTTGTCGTGAAAAATGACGAGGGTGTGATCGTCCCCATCGCAGGTGACGAACTCGACGAGAGCGACGAATTGCCCGTCGTCGGGGACTTTGATGACGGGATCGGTGTGGCCGATCTTTCTGCGTTGAATTCCGTGGCCGCAACCGACGGCGGTACGGTGGTTCGAGGGTCCGAAGATGTCTCCTCGGATGTATTCGGTCATGTGACTTGGGACCGCATCGAGTCGATAGAGCGCATCCGCCCGGAACACGAGCACGTCTACGACTTCTCGGTCGCGGGTCTGGAGACGTTCACGACGGCACAGGGCGTGGTCACCCACAACACGATGAACACGTTCCACTACGCGGGCGTCGCCGAGATCGACGTGACCCAGGGGCTGCCCCGGCTCATCGAACTGGTCGACGCGCGCAAGGAGCCGGACACGCCGATGATGACCGTCCACCTCGAGGGCGAGTACGCGACCGACCGCGAGCGCGCCCACGAGGTGGTCTGGAACATCGAGGCGACGCGCATCCTCGCGCTGGGCGACATCTCGACGAACGTGGCGGACATGCTCGTCCAGATCGACCTCGACGAGGAGACGCTGGCCGAGCGCTGGCCCACCTCCGACGACATCGAGGAGGTGGCCGACGAGATCGCCGGCACCATCGAGTCGAAGCTGGGGGTCGAGGCCCGGCGGGCCGGCACCGTCGTCGAGTTCGGCCCCGAGGAGCCGTCCTACCGGGACCTGCTCCAGCTGGTCGAGGAGCTGCGGGGCATCGTATTCAAGGGCATCGACGAGATCTCCCGGGTCGTCATCCGCAAGGAGGAGACCGAGCAGGGCGAGGAGTTCGTCCTCTACACGGAGGGATCGTCCTTCGGCGACGTGCTCGACATCGAGGGCGTCGACGCCTCGCGGACGACCTGCAACAACATCCACGAGATCCACCGCAACCTCGGCATCGAGGCGGCCCGCGAGTCGCTGATCAACGAGACGATGAACACTCTCGAGGAGCAGGGGCTCGACGACGTGAACGTCCGTCACCTGATGCTGGTCGCGGACATCATGACCAACCGCGGCACGATCGAGTCCATCGGCCGGCACGGCATCTCGGGCTCCAAGGAGTCCGTGCTCGCGCGGGCCGCCTTCGAGGTGACGGTCAACCACCTGCTCGACGCCGCCATCCACGGCGAGATCGACGACCTCGACGGGGTCACGGAGAACGTCATCGTCGGCAAGCCCATCAAACTCGGCACCGGCGACGTCAACCTCCGGATGGGGTCGCGCGCCGGCCAGAGCGACTAGCCGTGGCCGTCGAGCTGTCCGACGAGGCCCGGCGCCTGATCGCCCTCTTCGAGGACGAGGCCGACGTGACCGTCAGGGACTGCCTGCTCCTCGAGGAGCACGATCGGGTGGTCTTTCTCGTCGCGGCCGGCCAGATGGCCGACGCCATCGGGCCCGGCGGCCGGACCGTCCAGCGCGTCGAGCGCCGCCTCGGCGAGGACGTGAAACTCGTCGAGGACGCCGACGACCCGGCCGCGTTCGTCGCGAACGCCCTCGCGCCGGCCGCGGTGTACAACGTCACCGTCTCGGAGAACGGCGACACCGTCGCCTACGTCGAGGTGGCCCAGGAGGACCGCGGGGTCGCCATCGGCGCCGACGGGAAGAACATCGAGACCGCGCGCCGGCTGGCGGCGCGACACTTCGACATCGACGGCGTCGAGTTGACCTAACCCGGT
>JBDGUH010000037.1:0-17636 GCA_042216055.1 Haloarculaceae archaeon | reverse complement strand
GGTCGGACGACGTCACTCTACGAGAGCGAATTGCGGGAGAAGTGGGCCGGCGCGAATTTGAATCGCGGTTACGGCCACCCGAAGGCCGAAGGATACCAAGCTACCCCACCGGCCCGCAGTGATGCATCTGAACGGTAGCGCGGGCGAGTTTTAACCCTTCCGGATCGCGGGCCGTCGCGTCCCCGCTCGCCGATCAGTACCGCGCGTACCCGTCCGTATCGAGGTAGTTGTGAGCGACGGTGATGGCCTGGTCGGCGTGCAGGCGCTCGGGCCCCAGCGAGACGCGGGCGTCGGCGTGATCGGCGATCAACGCGGCCTCCCCGTCCCCGAAATCGCGGTGATCGGAGAGGACGAACAGCGGGTCGGCCGGCGGGTCGAGGTCGACGACTGGGTCGCCGTCGTCGTGCAACTGGACGGTCGTGGCGCCGGCGGCGTCGGCGAGCGTCGCCGCGAGGTCCCGGCGGGAGAGGTAGACGCCGGGGGAGGTCTCGACTTCGACGTGGCCGATGGCCTCCTCGCGCTCGGCGAGCGCCGAGCGGACCCGCGCCGCGGTCGAGCGCTCGTCGGGGTGGAGCCCGCGGAGTTCGGCCCCCTCGAACCGCAGCGTGAACGCGTCGCCGAGGACCAGGAGGACGCGCGCGTCCTCGCGGATGCCGTGCGAGAGCAGGAGGCCGCTGGTGACACAGCGCGCGAGCAGGTCCAGGCGGCCGGCGCCGGGCAGGTCGTCGAGCGAGAACTCGTCGGTCGCGGGCGCGTCGTGACCGACGACGAGGAACTGGCGCATGGGCCCGCTGGGGGCGCACGGCTCTTAGCAGTCCCGTCTCGCGCTCGACGGGGCGGGGATCGCACACGATCGGATTCGTCCCGCGACCGACAGGACGGGTCAGACCTTTGCCGCTGGGACCGCAGGTGTCACCCAACCGGCGAGCGGGTCGCCACGAGCCATGTCCGAGCACGACATCACGCTGACCGTCAACGGCACGGCGGAGGAACTGACCGTCCCGGCGCGCAAGCTCCTGGTCCACGCGCTCCGGGAGGACCTTGATTACACCGGCCCGAAAGTCGGCTGCGAGAGCGGCAAGTGCGGGGCCTGCAGCGTCCGCGTCGACGGCGACGTCATCAAGTCCTGCGCGATGCTGGCCGTCCAGGCCGACGGGGCGTCGGTGACGACCGTCGAGGGGGTCGCCGACGAGGAACTCGCGCCCGTGCAGTCCGCGCTCCACGAGGACCACGGTCTCCAGTGTGGCTACTGCACCCCGGGGATGGTGATGACGATCACGGACCTCCTCGAGGCGGCGCCCGACCCCTCCGAGGACGAGATAAGGCGAGCGCTGAAGGGCAACGTCTGTCGGTGTACCGGGTATCAGAACGTCGTCAGCGCGGTCGAGACGGCCGCCGAGAACGGCGACGGGGCGGGTGAGTGAGATGTTCCCGCCCGAGATCGACTACCGGCGCGCCGAGAGCGTCGAGGAGGCCATCGAGGCGCTGGCGGCAGCGAGCGACGCGCGACCCATCGCGGGCGGACAGGGAATCGTCCCGTCGATGAAGCGCGGCGACGCGGCGCCCGACTGCCTCGTCGACGTGGGGTCACTCGACGCCCTGTCGGGGATCGAATGGGAGGACGGCACGGGCGAGGAGGCCGTCGTCGGCGCGCTGACGACCCACGCCGCGGTCGCGAACTCGGTGCGCCTCGCCAGGCACACCCCCGCGCTGCCGGCGACGGCGACCCACGTCGCCGACAGGCAGATCCGCAACCGCGGGACGATCGGCGGAAACCTCGTCGAGGCCGACCCGGCGGCCGACCTCCCGGCCGCCGTCGTCGCCGCCGGCGCGACGCTCGCGATACGGGGACCCGAGGGCGAGCGGACCGTCCCGGCGGGCGAGTGGTTCCGCGGGGACGGCGAGACGGCGCTCGACGGGGACGAACTCCTCGTCGCCGTCCGCGTGCCCGCCGCCGATCGCGGCGCGTACGTCAAGAAGACCCACCCCGCGACGGGCTACGCGATGGTGGGCGTCGCGGCGTCGCTCTCGCTCGCGGACGGCGCGGTGGCCGACGCCGGCCTCGCGGCAGTCGGCGTCGCGGAGCGGCCGATCGAGTTATCCGGCGTCGCGGCGGCGCTGGCGGGCACGGCCCCGGACGACGAGGCGGCCGTTGCCGCGGCCGCCGAGCGAGCGACCGAGGACCTCGAATCGGCACGGGGGTACGGAGACGGCTACGCGTCGGCGGCGTTCCGGGAACGCCTTCTCCCGACCTACGTCGAGCGGGCGATCGACCGGGCGCTCGGCGAACCGACCCGGCCGGACGACGGCGACGCGGCGAGCAGCGCGGGGGGCGCGCCATGAGCGGCGAGGCGGCCGGGGTCGAGCGCGATCGGGCGGACGAGAGCGCGGGCGACGGCGAGCGCGACCTGGTCGGGCGCGGCGTGGCCCGCCGGGAGGACCGCGCCCTGCTCACCGGCGAGGCGACGTTCACCGACGACCTGCGGGCCCCGGGGATGGCCCACCTGGCGTTCGTCCGGAGCGAGCACGGCCACGCGCGGATCGGGGGCGTGGACGTGAGCGACGCGCTGGACCGCGAGGGCGTCCTCGCGGTGTACACCTGGGCGGACGTCGCGGCCTCCGACGCGCCGGGCGTCATCCCGATCGCGTCGGGCACTGACCGGCAACTCCCGGGCCACCCGGTGCTGGCCCGCGACCGCGTCCGCTATCACGGGCAACCGGTGGCGGCGGTCGTCGCGACCGACCGCTACCGCGCCCGGGACGGCGTCGAGGCCGTCGACGTGCGGTACGAACCGCTGGAGGCAGTGGTCGACCCCCGCGAGGCGACGGCGGCTGACGCCCCCACGCTGTACGAGACGGCCCCGGACAACGTGATCGACCGCGCGACGCTCGGCGATCGCGAGGCGACCGACGAGGCCTTCGCCGCGGCCGATCACGTCGTCGAGCGCGACCTGGAGAACAACCGCCTGATCCCCTCGGCGCTCGAACCGCGGGCGGCGCTGGCCCGCTGGTCGGCCGGCGACGGGGAGTACACCGTCGAGATGACGAGCCAGTCGCCCCACGGCCACCGGCGAAAGCTCGCCAGCACGCTCGGCGTGCCCGAGCGACAGGTCCGCGTGGTCTCGCCCTCGGTCGGTGGCGGGTTCGGCCACAAGGGCCACCACCACCCCGGCGAGGCGATGGCGGCCTGGAGCGCCCGGCGGCTCGAGCGCCCGGTGAAGTGGACGGCCACGCGCTCGGAGAACTATCTCGCTGGCGCGCACGGCCGCGATCACCGGACGCGGGCCGCCATCGCGGTCGACGACGACGGGACGATCCGGGGGCTGCGGGCCGAGACGGTCGCCAACGTCGGCGGCTACGGTCTCGGCGGCAGCCCCACGATGCACGCCTGGTACGGGAGCCTCCTCTCGGGGCAGTACGCCATCCCGGCGATCCACTGCGCGAGTCGCGCGGTCGTCACCAACACCGCGCCGGTCCACTCCTACCGGGGGGCGGGCCGCCCCGAGGCGATCTACGTCACCGAGCGCCTGGTCGACGCCGCCGCCCGGGAACTGGGATTCGATCCCGCGACGCTCCGGCGCCAGAACCTCGTCCCGCCCGACGCCTTCCCCTACGAGACGCCCGTCGGCGCCGAGTACGACAGCGGCGACTACGAACCCGCCCTCCAGGCCGCCCTCGACGCCGTCGACTACGTCGAGCGCCGCGAGTCCGATCCCGACGACGGTCGGTATCACGGCGTCGGCGTCGCCTGCTACGTCGAGTCGACCGGCGGCGGCCACGAGAGCGGCCTCGTCCGGGTCCACCAGGACGGCGGCGTCAGCGTCTACGCCGGCACCCACTCCCACGGCCAGGGCCACGGGACGACCTACGCCCAGATCGTCGCGGACGAACTCGGCGTCCCGGCCGCGGACATCAGGGTGATCGAGGGCGACACCGAACGCATCCCGACGGGTACCGGGACGTTCGGGAGTCGGAGCACGATCACCGGCGGCAACGCCGTCCGCGAGAGCGCGGCGGCCGTCCGGGAGCAGGCCGCCGCCATCGCCGCGGACATGCTCGAGGGGGACGTTGACGCGGCCGACGTGACCTTCGCGGACGGCCGGGCCACCGTCGCGGGCGACCCCGAGCGGAGCGTCGACTTCGCCGACGTGGCCGACGCGGCCTACGGCTTCGGCCTGCCCGAGGGACATGACCCCGGGCTCGAGGCGACGACGTTCTTCCAGCCCGACGGCACCGCCTACACCTTCGGCGCCCACGCCGCCGCGGTGGCCGTCGACCCCGCGACCGGGGCGGTCGAGATCGAGCGCTACGTCGCCGTCGACGACTGCGGCGAGCGGGTCAACCCCACCATCGTCGAGGGGCAGGTCCACGGCGGCGTCGCCCAGGGGATCGGCCAGGCCAGATTCGAGCACGCCGACTACGACGACGACGGCCGCCTCCGGACGGACTCGATGCTCGACTACGCGCTCCCGCGCGCGACGCTGCTCCCCGACATCGAGACCGAGGCGACGGTCACGCCCAGCCCCCGCAACCCCATGGGCGTGAAGGGCATCGGCGAGTCCGGCACCATCGCCGCGCCGCCGACCGTCGTCAACGCGGTGCTCGACGCGCTCGCGCCCCTGGGGATCGACCACCTCGACATGCCGCTCACCGAGGAACGGGTGTTCCGGGCCGTCCGCGAGCGCGGGGAGGATTCACCGTAGGCCGGGCTCACTCGTCGGTCGGGCTCACTCGTCGGTCGGGCTCACTCGTCGGTCGGGCTCACTCCGCCCGATCAGCCAGCAGGGCCGCGACCCGTCGCAGGTCGTCGGGCCGGTCCACGTCGGCGAGGACGCCCGGATCGCCCGTCTCGACCAGCGCCGCGTCCGGCGTGTCTCGCAACACGGCGCGGCCGCCACGGTCGCCGTCGACGGCCGCGAGCCGATCGAAGTGCCGGCGGTCGAAGAGGACGGGGTTGCCGCGCACTCCCTCGTGGGCGGCCGCGAGCGCGCTCCCCGCGCCCGCCCGGTAGGCCCGGACGAGCGCCCGGACGCTCGCCGGCGCGACGGCCGGCATGTCCCCGAGCGCGATCACGACCGCGTCCACGTCCGGAAGCGCCGCGATCCCCCGCCGCAGCGACGCCGACAGCGCCGGCTCCCCGTCGATGGGCTCGGCAGTCGCGCCCGTCCCGGCTACGTCCACGGTTTCGACGGCGAGGCCGTCCAGCGCGTCCCGGACCCGGTCGGCCTCGTGGCCCACCACGACCGTCACCGGCGAGACGGGCGCCACACAGAGGGTGCGCGCCGCGTGCCACACCACCGGATCGCCGGCCGCGGACGCGAGGAGTTTGTTCGCCTCGCCGTATCGGTCGCTCGTCCCCGCAGCGAGGAGCAGGCCCCCGACGCGCGCGTCTCCCGCGGAGTCGGGCGCCGTCGCCGAGGAGTCGGGTTCCGCTTTCCCGGCGTCGAGTGTCGCCGGATCGAGGACCGGCAGCGCGCGCTCTCTGTCGTCCCGCTCGGCCACGCCGCTCGATCGACCGGACTCCGTCACGGCTGCAACACCGGGCCAGAGCGCCAAAGGCGTGTCGCGGTCCAGTGCGACTCCCCGGAGACGGGAGCGCGATCCAGAGGCACTCGCGCCACAAGAGTTAGCTACCCCGCCGGCATAGCCCCCACCCGTCCCCCGGACCGATCACACGATGACAGACGCGGACTGGACTGCGAGCGAACACGAGGTGCTGGCCGCCGCCGGCGACTGTCTGGCGGCGGATCGACCGGCGGTACTGGCCACCGTCACCGGCGTCGAGGGGCGGGCCTACCGCCGGCCGGGCGCGAAGATGCTCGTCCGCGAGTCCGGCGCGCACCTCGGGCACGTCACGGCCGACTGCCTCGAGGCCCGGGTCCGACGCCTCGCCGCGTCCGTTCTCGAGGCCGGCGCGGCCCGCGTCGAGACGTTCGACCTGCGGAGCGACGAGAGCGAGGCGTGGGGCCTCGGCGTCGGCTGTGACGGCGTGATCGACCTCCTGCTCGAACCCGTCGGCCCGGGGCTCGATCCCGTGACCGACGCCGCCGCCGCGGGCCGCCCGGTCGCCGCCGTCGCCGTCCTCGACGGCCCGGCCGCCGGCGCGCGCGCAACGTATCTCCCGGCAGGCGACTCGTCGAGCCATCCGGCAGACGACTCGTCGGGCACCCCAACAGGCGCCCCGTCGAGCGACGGCGAACCGGGCGGCGAGTGGCACGTCGGCCCCGACTTCCCCCGTGACCTCGTCGACGAGCTGACCGCCACCGCGGCGACGTTCGCCGTCGAGGGGCAGAGTGACACCCGCGTCGTCGACGGGACGACCGTGTTCGTCGACGGCGTCGCCCCGCCGCCGACGCTGCTCGTGGTCGGGACGGGCCACGACCTCGCGCCGGTGGTCTCCGTGGCCGACACCGCCGGCTTCTCGGTCACGGTGGTCGGCTACCGCGGGGCACAGGCCCGCGCCGAGCGCTTCCCCGCGGCCGACGCCGTCCGCTCGACCTCGCCGCGGTCGCTGCGCGAGGCCGTCGACCTCGACGGGGACACCTACGCCGTCGTCGCCACGCACAACCTCGTCGACGACCGCCTCACCGTCGAGGCGCTGCTGGACTCGCCGGTGCCATACGTCGGGGTGCTGGGGCCCCGCGAGCGGTTCGCGGAACTGCTGTCGGCGTCCGACCGGACGCTCTCGGCGGCCGACCGGGAGCGCGTGTACGCGCCGGTCGGGCTCGACATCGGCGGCGGCACGCCCGGACAGATCGCGCTGAGCGTGGTGAGCGAGATCCAGGCCGTCCGCGCCGGTCGCGACCCGGGCCACCTCTCCGAACGGGACGGGCCGATCCACGACCGGCCTGACCGCCGACGTTAGAAATTCCGGGGTCGGGGACGGAGGATTTATCTCCGATGCTGATATATCCCCGATAGATGAACGGCCAGTGGCGGTACCGCGTGGCGAGCGTCGCCGGGACCGCCGCGCTCGGGTTCCTCGCGGTCGTCCTCGCCAACGAGCCTCTCGTCCGGGGCCTGATCGACCTGGTGCCGCCGCTCCGGGACCTCTCGGCGGGACGGGCGACGGGAGCCGAACTCCTGTTCGAGGCCGGAACGACGGTCGCGGTCGTCCTCGTGGCGCTGGCGCCGCTGTTCAAGCCCCGGCCGCGCCGGATTTTGGACACGTGGATGCACGCCGTCCGACGGACGACGCTCGCGGTCCTGGGGCTGGCGACGATTGGGTACTTCGACTGGACCTACCGGCTGCCCCGGGCGACGCTGATCGTCGCGGGGGCCGTCCTCCTGGTGGTGCTCCCGCTGTGGTTCGTCCTCATCCGCCGCCGGCCGGCCGGCAGCGGCGACCGGACGATCATCATCGGCGACGACCCGGCGACCATGGCGGACATCCTCGCCGCCGTCGACGGGCCGATCCTGGGATACGTCTCGCCGCCGACGGCCTACGCGGGCGAGCAATCTCTCGAACCGGGGCAACTCGGCTACGCCGACGGGGGTGCGCCCCGGGCCGTGACCGACCTCGATCAGTTGCCGTGTCTCGGCGGTCTCTCGCGACTCGACGAGGTCCTCGTCGATCAGGACGTCGACACGGCCGTCCTCGCCTTCGGCCGCCCCGACCGCGCGGAGTTTTTCGGCGCGCTCGACACCTGCTACGAGTACGGCGTCGCCGCGAAGGTCCACCGCGACCACGCGGACGTGGTGCTGACCGAGGAGGTGGCCGGCGGCGAACTCGTGGCCGTGAACCTCGAGCCCTGGGACTGGCAGGACCACGTCGTGAAACGCGCCTTCGACGTGGCCTTCGCCGTCGGCGGCCTCGTGGTCCTTGCCCCGGTGATCGCGGTCATCGCGGTGGCGATCAGGCTCGACAGCCCCGGTCCGGTCCTGTACAGCCAGGAGCGAACCGCCGCCTTCGGGGACACCTTCACCGTCCACAAGTTCCGGAGCATGGTCACCGACGCCGAGAGCGAGGGGGCGAAGCTGAGCGAGGAGGACGCGGGCGGCGTCGACCCGCGCGTCACGAGGGTCGGGCGCGTCCTCCGGACGACCCACCTCGACGAGATTCCACAGCTGTGGTCGATTCTCCGGGGGGACATGAGCGTGGTGGGACCGCGTCCCGAGCGGCCGTCGCTGGACCGGGACATTGAACTGGACGTGGAGGCCTGGCGGAGTCGCTGGTTCGTCAAGCCCGGCCTGACTGGGCTGGCCCAGATTAACGACGCCACCGGCTTCGAACCCGAAGAGAAGCTCCGGTACGACGTCGAGTACATCCGCCGCCAGTCGTTCTGGTTCGATCTGCAGATCGTCATCCGACAGATCTGGGCGGTTGTGATGGACGTGCTCGACATCGTTCGCCGGAGATGAGTCCGATCGATCGGCGACTGCCACAACGGGCCGTGTCAGTCGTTCGACGGTGATCCGCTCTCACCACAAACACGGACGTATTCACCCTGCTCGCGGAGCAACACCGTCGGTGACGGGCCTGTAGTAGTTTGATTGGCGACGTAGGATCCCTCGATATCGATAATGAGTCGTGGATCCGCCGGGTGAGCGGCTTCCCTGGTGGTGTACACTGCTGGCGAATCGGGCGCCTTCATGTAGAGGCGTCCATAGACGAGGTACGTGTGGAGGAATATCGTCGAACTGTCTTCTTTCGTCGTCGCGTTGAGAGTCGTGACGAGAGCAACGTCCTCACTCTCGATTCCGTGCGTCGCCATCGTCTCACGAATACAGGACCCTTCCCGGAGGCGATTCGCACCGTCGGGCGGAGGGAGAATTAGACGCTCGTCTGCGTTGACCTGGAGCGAGCGCACCTCCACGTCGTGTATCGACGGCATACGTACACGCATCCGGTCGGCCCACGTACCTTTTTCGGTGGTCGGGGACGCCCGCCTTGCTCGAACCCGGGCGCGGTCACTCCGCCCGGCGGTCGAGCATCGTCCGAATCGACGCCTCGACCTCCCGGGTCGGCTCCCAGTCCAGCACCTCGCGGGTCCGGTCGACGGCCACGTCGAAGTCCTCGATGAGCGTCTCGCCGGACCGGGGGTTCTCCACGAGGGCGACGTCGACGTCGATGCCGTGGTCGTCGGCGGCGTCGGCGACCATCTCGCCGACCTCGCGGACGCTGAAGTCCTGCTCGGAGGCGATTTCGAACTTCTCGACACCGGTCGTGCCGCCCGCGACCTGCCGGCGGAGTCGCTCGGTGCTCCTGACCAGCGCCGCCGCCACGTCCTTCACGTGGACGAAGTTCCGGGACTGGCTCCCCGGTTCGTACACCGTCAGGGTGTCGCCGGCGAGCGCCCGTTCGACGAAGAAGTCGATGACCACCCGCTTGGAGACGGTCCGACCGTCCACCTCGTGGCCGCCGTAGAGGTTCGCTATCATGTGCTGGTGGGCCGGGAACGCGCCGTCGGCGAAGGCGTCGATGGTCGCCTCGCCGAGCACCTTCGTCCGGCCGTACCAGTTCAGCGGGTCCCGGGGGTCGTCGACGGAGATGGGGAACGACTCGGGGTCGCCAAGCACCGCGACGCTGAACGGGAAGAGCAGGCCCGCGCCGGTCCGGTGGCAGAACCGCGCCACGTCGGCCGTCGCGCGGACGTTCACCTCGTGGGCGAGGTCCGGGTTGTCGTCGCAGTCGTCGACGCCGGAGATAGCGGCCAGGTGGACCACCACGTCGGCGCCCGCGAGGGCCTCTTCGAGGTCACCGCGGTTCCGGATGTCGACGTGTTCCACCGGGACGCCGGCGATCTCCCGGACGTCGCCCCGGTAGAAGTTGTCGAGCGCCGTAATCTCCCAGTCGGGGTGGTCGCGCCCGAGGTCGCCGACGACACGGCTCCCGATGTAGCCCGCGGCGCCCGTGACCGCGACGTGGGTGTCCGCCATCGCTCACTCCTCCAGCACGCCCGGCAGGAAGCGGTCCTCGTGGGCGGCGATGGTGTCCTCGTAGCGCACGAGCGTCCCGAGCACGTCACGGACGCCCGCCTCGAAGGACTGGTCCTGCCCGTCGATCAGGTCGGCGTAGCGGTCGTTCTCGATCTCCATCTCGTGGGTCTCGTCCTCGTCGCGCGGGTTCTCGAAGTGCTCGACGGCCACGTCGAGATCGAACTCCGCGCCGACGTCGGCGATGGTCTCGGCGATCTCGACGATGCTGATCGCGCGGGTGACCTGGTTGTAGACGGTCAGCCCCTGCGGGCGCTCGTCGGGATCGACCAGCGCGAGGCGCGCGAGCCCTTCGACGGCGTCCTCCAGCGCGACGAAGGGCTTGCGCTGTTCGCCTTTCCCGTACACCGTCACGGGGTAGCCCGCGACGGCCTGCGCACAGAAGCGATGCGCGACCGTCCCGAAGTAGTAGTCGAAATCGAAGCGGGTCTGCAGCCGGTCGTCCGCGCGGGTCTCCTCGGTCTCGGTCCCGTAGGTGATCGCGGTCCGTACGTCCGAGACCGGGATGTCGAACTGCGAGTGGGCGAGTCGCATGTTCTGGGCGTCCAGGCCCTTGGTCGCGTGGTACCAGCTCCCGCCCATGTTCGGGAAGGGCACGTCGTCGCGCTCGCCGGCGTTCTCCATGACGGCCCCGCCCTCGGGGATGGGAAACTCCGGGGCGCCGTAGACACCGGTCGTCGTCGTCTCGACGAAGTGGGTGTCCGTTCGGTTCCCTTCCTCGAGCCCCCACAGCAGGTTCCGCGTGGCCTGCAGGTTGTTGTGCTGGGTGTAGTTGGCCCGCTCGCCGTTGATCTGGGCGTACGGCGCCGAGGGCTGGGCGGCCGCGTGGACGATCGTGTCGGGTTCGTGGACCGCGAGCAGTTCGTCGACGAAGGACTTCTCGGTGAGGTCGCCCTCGACGACCGAGAGATTGTCGACGCCGTGAACCTCGCGCGCGGCGTCGAGTCGCTCGTCGATGCTCGCGACGGGGGTCGCGCTCGTCGCCCCGACCTCCTCGACCCACTCGCGGCGGGCGAAGTTGTCGACGACGACGACGCGATCGTCCGTTCGCGTAGCGATGCGCAGTGCGGCCGGCCACCCGATGTAGCCGTCGCCGCCCGTTACGAGGATGCTCATTGGTTACTCGAATTGTGAGTAACCTCTCTGGTACAAGTATCTTGTGTGTCGACGATCGGTGGAACAGTCCGGTGACACGGGCTATGCGTGGTTGAAAGCGACACTGTTCCTGGCGACGCCACGAGGACGAACGAGAGGACGCAACGTATTTCAGGGAGAGAAACGATTGCCTCGCTGATGGACCTGCTCGATGAGAAGGGACGGCTATTCGGGGCCGTCAGCGTCGTCGACGTACTCGTCGTTCTCTTCGTTCTAGTCGGTGCAGTTTATGGTGCCATGCTGATGTTCGGCGGTGGTGATACACGTACTCAGTTTGAGACCCAATACGTCACGCTGGATCTGGGGACACAGCCGAACTACATCGTCCAGCAGATGAACGAGGGGGACGTCGCGACGAACAGCTCGCCCGGTAACCTGACGATAACACAGCTATATCTCGCCCCCGGGGGATCCAACGTCCGAGTGATGGCCCGTCTCGCAGTGCAGGTTCCCGCCGACACGGAGTCGTATCATGGCGCACCACTGCGGATCGGGCGGGAACTGTGGTTTCGAACGAACCGATACCAGGTGAACGGAACGATCCGTGACGTGAGTGGGAGTCCAGATCTTTCCGTCCAGCACACCCCGATCGTTGTCAGAGGCGCAATTCCGAGCGGATTCGCAGCGAACATAGCACCCGGCGACAGGATCAGGATCACAGATCGTTCCGTCGCGACAATCGACGATATTGCGGTCTACGACAACGGAAACGAGAGCACGCAAACGGCGTTTCTCGTCATCAATCTCTCGACGTATACGTCTGGGGGAACGGCGTACTTCGGGACGACCCCGATCAGGCCGAGACAGACGCTCACGCTCCCGATCGACGGGTACAGGTTCCAGGGTCGCGTCGAGCGTCTCGACGATCATCTGAACCGGGAGCAAACGGACGTCCTCGTGACGTCAGTGGTCGCCGACGACGAGAGCCGATCGATCAGCCGCGGTGACACGTACCGCCTCGCCGGACAGCGCCTCGCCGTCGTTCGGTCTGTCACGACGTACACGACCGAAGACCCGAACCGGAACCGCGTGTACGTCGGCCTGTCGTTGCAAACGCTCGAACGCGATGACGGCACGTGGTTCGGATCGCTTCCCGTCCACCAGGGTGTCACGTTACCGATCCGGACACAAGCGTACCGTTTTGAGGGAAATATCGTTCGCGTGGGTGCGCTCCATCAGCGCGGGACTGCGACGAATCGGACGGTCACGCTCGAGTTGAACAACGTCCGTCCCGAGCGGGCGGACGACATCCGTCCGGGGATGACCGAGAGCAGTGGCGGTGACGTCGTCGCTCGTTTGACAGACGTCCAGCAGGAGCCCGCGACCGTGATCCTGACGAGCGATAGCGGCAATATCTATCAAGGTCAGCATCCGACGAATCTGGATCTCCGAATCACTGCTCAACTCACCGTCCGCGAAACAACCAGCGGCTTGCAGTTTAGAGGAAACTCGCTTCGGTTGGGTGATACCGTGACGCTCAACTTCGGGACGACGAGCATCCACGCGACCGTCACGAACATACAGCAATGACGAGTAACCAGGCACGCCCCGAGGTCTCGAGTCAATCGAACGATCTCGGACTCCGGACGATGACCGAAGAATCCCTCGCCTGTGCAGTCTTTGCGAGCGCGGTCGGAGCGCTGCTCGCAGCATTCTCGAACAGCCAGTTCCGCCGGGTGAGTGTCGGTGTCGTCACCGCGATTCGTTCTGCTTACATCTATCGCTGGCTCACCACGGGCGTGGGGACCACCCTCGTCGTCGACCTCGCGGACACAGCGACGGTTGGTTCCGCCATCGCAGTCAGCGAGACTGCGAGCGCGGCGGCGCGACTGCACCGACTGGATCAGGTGGGCCGGCGCGTCGTCTCGCCGATCACGACGAGTGTCAGTCGGTGGCCCGTCCGTCTCCTGGGTGTGGCGGTCCTCGGCGTTGCCACGACTCGTCTGTTCTTCCGGCCCGGTGAGCTCCATCTCGCCGTGTGGCTCCTCGTCTACACGCTCGGTGCGATTGGACTCCGGGTCGACCGCTCCTGGGCCTCGCTACGAGACGGCGTGCTCGGCTCGCTCTGGAGCGTCTTTTTCACCCTTCCGACACACGACGGAGGTGGGGACGAACCGTGAACGGTGTCCGCCAGCCGGTGAGACGAGCATGAGCGACGAGGAGACGGTGACAGCGATCCTCGATGATCGGCCCGATCTGGAATCCGCCTTGGCGGCGGTCCTCGCGACCGACGAACGCGAGGAGTACTGGTCGTTCGAGGACGTACCCGTCGACTCCGGGGAATTCGGCGAGCTTGTCGCAGCGGATATCGTCGAGGAGACCGACGAGGGCTATCACCTCGTCGATCCGGCGTCCGTCCACACTGCGCTGAACGGCGACGAAGAACGACAATCGACGGATCGAACGACGTCATCGATGTCGGTCTCACTCCCGGCCATCGACCGGCGGACGGTGGCGTTCGTCGGGGCGAGCCTTGCGTTCGTCGCGCTCGTCAGAGCGTTCCCCGTCGGAGACGTCTTCCGTGAGGCACACGTCGTGTTGTCCGGGAACGATCCCTACTATTATCGATACTGGATGGAGCATCTCGTCGGGAGCGGCGCGTCCCCGTTCGATCCTGGCGCACTGGCCGCGCTCCCGGACGCCGTCCGGACCGGCGAGCCACTCATGGTGACTGTCCTCTGGTGGTTCGTGGCGCTTCTGGGCGAGGGACCTCGCTCTGTCGGCACCGTTCTGGCGTGGTATCCTGTCGTGTCAGCTGTCGTCTCTGCCGCACTCGTCTACGCGCTGGCGACGACCGTCACGCGGGACCGCCGCGTCGGACTTGCGAGCGTCCTGGTGCTCGCGTTGATTCCCGGCCACGCACTCCGGACGAGCCTCGGATTCGCGGACCACCACGCCTTCGACTACCTCGTTCTCTCTGTCAGCACGTTCCTCCTCGTCGCACTGCTAGCGGCCGACCGGTCCGACATCACGGACCCGGGAACGACACTCCGGTCGAGTGCACTCGGGATCGCGCTCTCGGGACAGGTCCTCGCGTGGGAGGCGGGACCGCTGTTGATCGCACCCGTCGGCCTCGTCGTCGTCGCGCACGCTGCGCGATCACTCCGGGACGGCCGCTCACCGTTCCAGTCCGGCGGTCCGTTGCTTGTCGCTCTCGGTGTCAGTGCGGTCAGTACGGCCCTCGTCCATCTCCTCGCTGGCTGGCAATCGACGACAGTCGCGATCGCTCCGGGGCTGGTGTTTCTCGGTTCCCTCGCAGTCGCCGCGGTCGGTCACGGCGTCGACCGGACGACGGGGAACGTCCGTCACTTCGCCGTCGTCGTGCTGTCTACGGTACTCGGGGGGGTGGCCGTCCTTCGTCTCGTGACCCCCGGGCTCTGGTCAGCGATGGTTTCACGGGCTGGACTCTTGTTCCGAAGTGCCAACATCGCCGAGACTTACGGGCTGTTCGATCCCCATACGCTCGGGTTCCTGCTGCTCTTCGGTTTCACACTGGTGCTGGCGCTTCCGATGATGGTAACGAAGGTCCAGCGGGCGCTCGAGAGCGACCGGTGGCTCGCACTCGTAATCTACGCGTGGTACTTCTTCGCGCTGGCCGCTCTTCAGGTCAGGTTTGTCGGCGAGTTTGCCCTGCTGGCCGCCGTCTTCGCCGGATTCGGGTTCGTCCGCCTCGCGGCCTGGGTGGACCTCGTCGACCTCCCAGGCTCGGCCGTAGACGAGATCGACCGACCGGCACCGCTTCGGCTTCCCGATCGCCGGACCCTCTCTGCCCTGCTGGCACTGTTTCTGCTCTTTGGTTCGTTCGGAGCGCTCCAGGTGGTCCTGAAGACGAATCAGGTGACCATCGAAGACAGTACCTACGACACAGCGGTCGCCATCGAGCACTACGCCGGGCAGTTAGACGAGGGGGCCCACCCGACGTACGTATTCTCGTCTTGGAGCAGGAACCGGGTGTACAACTACTTCGTCAACGGCGAGTCAAAGGGGTACGGATTCGCCCGCTTCAACTACAACGACTTCGTCACGTCTACGTCACCGGACGGCTGGTACGAACTGTTCAATCACAGGGACGTGGGATATATCGTTCTGACTGAGAACGGCGACGTGCCACGGCCGACGATGCAGACGCGATTGTTCCGGGCCTACGGGAGCAGGCAGGGTGACGTTCCGGGACTCGCCAACTACCGGCTGATCTACGTCCACGACGGTGGTTCACCGAAGGTTTTCTCGGTCGTGTCCGGAGCGAATATACACGGGGAGGCCCCAAACGGCACGGTCGTCTCGATCACCACCAACGTCACGGTGTCCGGTCATTCCTTCGCCTACGAGCGACGCCAAGTGGCAGGAACTCACGACCAGTGGCGAATCCGTGTCCCGTATCCCGGGCGGTACACGGTCAGAGTCGGGAACGACACGAGCGTACTCCAGATCCCCGGCCCAGCAATCTACAACGGGACCCGATTCCGCGTCGGTTCCTGACAACCCTCCCGGCTGTTGCAACGATCCTGGCCTCACCATCCCAGTAATCGGCCCCGTCCTGATCGGTAGAAGGTATTCTCTCCTGTCACCGTGACCCCGGGATCAACGAATACTGAGACACAGATACAGCAGTCAGATCACTCAACGGTGACGCTCTTGGCGAGGTTGCGCGGCTTGTCGATCGGCCGGCCTAGCAGCGCCGCCGTGTGATAGGCGACACGCTGTAACTGGACGTTCGCGAGCACCGCCCCGGCACGGGGAGCGGTCTCGGGGATCGAGAGGACGTGATCGGCGTACCGTGCCACGTCGCTGCGACCGTCGGTGACGGCGACGACGGGCGCGCCGCGGGCCTGGACCTCGCGGACGTTGCTGACGGTCTTGTCGGCGCACTCGCCGTCGCCGACGACGACGGCGAACACGGGCGTCTCCCCGGTCACGAGCGCGAGCGTTCCGTGCTTGAGTTCGCCCGCGGCGAATCCCTCGGCGTGCCGGTAGGTGATCTCCTTCATCTTGAGCGCCCCCTCGAGGGCGACCGGGTACTGGCGGCCGCGGCCGACGAAGAAGTAGCCGTCGGCGTCGAGGTGAGCCTCCGCGACGGCGCGCGGGGCCTCGTCGTCGAGCACCGACTGCACCTGTCCGGGGAGTTCCCGCAGGGCAGCGACGGCCTCGCTGGCGACCTCTGCCGGGGCGGTCGCGGCCACCAGGAGCGACAGCGCCGCCAGTTGCGTGCTGAAGGTCTTGGTGGCGGCGACGCCGATCTCGGGACCGGCGCGGACGAACAGCGCGCGATCGCATTCCCGGGCGGCCGTCGAGCCGACGGTGTTGGTGACCGCCAGCGTCCGCGCGCCGCGATCGCGGGCCCCACGTACGGCCGCGAGCGTGTCGGCGGTCTCGCCGCTCTGCGTGACGCCGACGACCAGCGCGTCGTCGACGGGCGGCCGTTCCGTGGCGTACTCGCTGGCGAGAAACGCCTGCGCCGGGACGCCGGCCGCTCTGAAGAGGCGGGCCGCGAACAGCGAGGCGTGATAGGACGTGCCAGCGGCGACGAACTGGACGGCCGCGGGTTCCAGCCCGCCCCCATCCCCCAGACCGTCGACGCCCCCCAGATCGACGCCACCGCGTTCGTCGATCCGCCCCCGGAGACACTCCCGCAGCGCCCGCGGTTGCTCGTGGATCTCCTTGCACATGAAGTGGTCGTGGCCGCACTTGCCGGCCGCCTCGGCGTCCCACTCGACGCGCTCCACCGGCTTCTCGACCGGGCCGTCGGCGTCCGAGACGGCCCACCCGTCGGGCCCGACGCGGGCGAACTCGCCGTCCGCGAGATACACCACGCGGTCAGTGAACTGCCGGAAGGCTGGCACGTCGCTGGCGAGGTAGGTGGCGTCCGCGCCGACGCCGAGCACGAGCGGCGAGTCGTTGCGGGCGGCGTACACCGCGTCCTCGCCGGCGACGACGGCGGCGACGGCGTAGCTTCCCTCCAGTCGGTCGATCGCCCGACGGACGGCGGTTTCGGGAGTGGCCCCCGCTTCGAGCGCCGCCTCGATCAGGTGCGGGATCACCTCGGTGTCGGTGTCCGAGTCGAACTCGTGGCCGGACGCGGCGAGTTCCGCCCGGAGCGACTGGTGGTTCTCGACGATGCCGTTGTGGACCACCGCCACCTGCCCGGTACAGTCCGTGTGTGGGTGGGCGTTCCCGTCGGTCGGCGGCCCGTGCGTGCTCCAGCGGGTGTGCCCGATCCCGGCGGGGCCCGACGGGGACCGCTCCGCGACGGCCGCTTCCAGCGCGTCGATCTCGCCGGCGCGCTTGCAGACCCGGACGCGGTCGCCCGCCAGCGCGACGCCCGCCGAGTCGTACCCGCGGTACTCGAGTTTCCCGAGGCCCGCCAGCAGCGTCTCCAGGACGCCGTCGCTGTCGACACAGCCGACGATACCGCACATCAGCGATCCACCACCGTTGGGGGACGACGATCCCCCTCGAACGCCGCGTCCTGCATAGTTACTTGAATAGTGAGTAACTCCAACTCGATAAATGTCTTACGTGTTCGGCTCGGCGACAGGTCTCGGCGA
>JBDGUH010000019.1:4435-17949 GCA_042216055.1 Haloarculaceae archaeon | reverse complement strand
TTCTGGTCCAACTGCGTCGTCTGGTGAATTAATTTTGAACGTGCAACAGGGTACGTTTAAGTGGGACTCCGTTCCCAGTGCCGTGGTGAGAAGTTGCCGCTCGGCGCGCCGGAGGAGGCTCGACATGGACGGCTGTGAGATGTCCATCTCCTCGGCCAGCTCCTCCGTCGTGACCTGCCGGGGACTCTCGTAGTAGCCACGCGCGATGGCGAGCGTCAGCGCCTCGTGTTGCCGGTCGGTCAATCCGTACTGACCCGACTCGTCCGACTCCGGCGGGTTCTGCGAGATAGAGATGAGTTCGACTGAGATGCCGTACTCCTCGCATCGGCTCCGCATCCCGTTGAACGCCGCGTAGTTCTGGAACAGTTTGTGCTCGTACCAGCCGTCCGGCGTGACGACGGTTGGCTCCATCTGGGTCGCGGTGAATCGCTCCGGGGCGAACGCCTCGGAGACGACGTCCGCCAGTTCGACGGTGATCTGATACACCGCCTTCCCGCTCGCGCGGCCCAGCGACGTGGTCTCGACGACCTCCTCGAGTGCCAGGAGCTCCTCTTCTGTGACGTTCTCGGTCGGCTCGAGGTACACGACGAACACCCGGGAATCGTGTTCGAGACAGAGGCCGTGGACACACTCGAACTGGCCGGACTCGAGCGACTCCGCGAGACCCACGAGCGGCAGGGAGGGGGAGCTGATGAGAAACTCGGTCGTGACTGTCATGGGCCCGGATTTGCGCCGCGTACAGTTAATGATCCGGATTCTCACGGGTTCGACAGCGCCCCAGCACGCTGTCGCCTGCTGTGTCCCGAGTACGGATCGTTTGGAGTCGCGACCGTCTCGGCCGAACCGTGCCACGTGGCTGGATCGGGAAACGGTTCCGTTCGGCCGGTCAGAGGTCGAGGTCGGTGTCGTTCCGGAGGTAGTTCCCGAGATAGCCCCCGACCGCGCTGAACCCGACGAAGTAGATCAGCCCGAACACCAGCCCGAAGAACAGGGCCACCAGCCCGAGGCTGCCGGCGACCGTGCCCCAGGGGTTGACGCCGATGAACATCGCGCCGAAGACGCCCGCGATCAGCGTCCCGAACACGAGCGCGGGGATCAGCGCGACCAGGCCGGCGTAGAGGCCGACCCGAGTGCCGGCCGCACGGTCGCCCCCTTCGAGATACCCCGCGACTGCGCCGCCGAGCAGCGGGGAAAATGGGAGGAAGCCGGCTGTCAGGACCGTCACGACGGCACCGATCAGGGCGTTGGGGAGGGTGTCGCCTTCTGCCATGGCTCCCGAGAGACGTGGCTGGCCCAAAGTCGTTGGGGCCCGGAAAATCCCGCGTTCTCGCTCGGCCGCCGGTCCTCGCTCGAAGCGTGCGTCAGATCTCGGACTCGAAGTCGTCGAGCGCGTACACGGTGTCGGCGCCCCGACGGTCGAGCGTCTCGTTTGCCAGCAGCCAGTACACCACCGACAGCGCCTTGCGACCCTTGTTGTTCGTCGGGATCACGAGGTCGACGTTCGAGGTGGTGTTGTTGGAGTCACACATGGCGATGACCGGGATGCCGACCGTGATAGCCTCCTTGACGGCCTGAGAGTCGCCGATGGGGTCGGTGACGACCACCACGTCGGGCTCGATGTAGCCGTCGTAGTCGGGGTTGGTCAGCGTCCCCGGGATGAACCGGCCGGTGCGGGCGCGGGCGCCCACGGCCTCGGCGAACTTCTCGGCCGGGAAGCGGCCGTACTGGCGCGACGAGGCCACGAGGATCTGCTCGGGGTCGTAGTTCGCCAGGAAGTCCGCCGCCGTCCGGATGCGCTCGTCGGTGCGCGAGACGTCGAGCACGTAGAGCCCGTCCGTCCGGACGCGGTGGATGAACCGCTCCATGTCCTTGGTCTTTTGCTGGGTCCCGATGTGGACCCCGGCCCCCAGGTAGTCCTCGACGGGGATCAGGAGGTCGGCCTCCTCGTCGGGCATCACGTCCTCGTCGAGCTGGGGCTCGTCAGGCTCGTCCGCCTCGTCCTCGGACTCGGCCGCGTCCTCGGACACGGCTTCGCCGGACTCCTCGGTCTCGGTCTCGCCAGCGTCGTCGGCCGCGGTGTCGTCGGGCTGTTCCTCGGGTTCGTCGGCCTCGGCGTCGGGCTCGTCCTCGGTCGGATCGACGTCGGACTCGGACGCGTCGAGGCCCTCTTCGTTGCCGCTCATACTGCGTTGTCCTCGATTCTGATGAGTTCGTTCAGCTTCGCGGTGCGCTCGCCGCCGACCGCGCCCGTCTTGATGAACGGGGCCGCGGTGCCGACCGCGAGGTGTGCGATGGTCGCGTCCTCGGTCTCGCCCGACCGGTGGGAGACGACCGGTTCGTAGCCGTTCTCGACTGCCAGTTCGATGGCGTCGACGGTGTCGGTCAGCGTCCCGATCTGGTTGGGCTTGATGAGGATGCTGTTTGCCGCGCCGGCGGAGATGCCGGCCGAGAGGCGCTCGACGTTCGTGACGAACAGGTCGTCGCCACAGATCAGCGTCTCCTCGCCCACCCGCTCGGTCAGTTCCGCGAACGACTCGTAGTCGTCCTCGTCCAGGGGGTCCTCGACGTACACCAGATCGTACTCCTCGATCTTCTCCTCGAGGTAGGTCATCTGCTCCTCGGCGGACTTGACCTCGTCGCCGTAGACGTAGCCGTCCGCCTCGTCGTCGTACAGTTCGGCGCCGGCGAGATCGAGGCCGAACCCGATGGCAAAGCCCACGTCGTCGGCGACCGACTCGGTGGCCTCGGCCATGATCTCGAAAGCCTCGTCGTCGTCGATGGAGGGAGCCCACGCGCCCTCGTCGCCCTTGCCGGCGGGGAGATCCCGCTCGGCGAGGATGTCGTGGACCTCCTGGTGGACCGCCGCGTTGGCGAAGACGGCCTCCTCGACGCTGGGCGCCCCGACGGGCGCCGAGAGGAACTCCTGGATGTGAGTCGCGTCCGCGGCGTGCTCGCCGCCGCCGATGACGTTGCCCAGCGGCGTCGGGAACTCGTTGCCCCGGAAGGTGCCGCCCAGGTGCTGGTAGAGGGGGGCACCGAGCACGTCGGCGCCGGCCTTCGCGGCGGCCATCGAGATGGCGACCGCGCTGTTTGCGCCGATGCCGGAGAAGTCGTCCGTGCCGTCGGCGGCGTGCAGCGCCGCGTCCACGTCGCGCTGATTGCCGGCGTACACTTCGCCGACAAGGCGCGGGACGGCCTCCTCGCGGGCGTTGGCGATGGCCTCGCTCGCGGGCAGTTCGATGGCCTCGTACTCGCCGGTGGAGGCCCCGCTGGGGGCTTTCGCGCGGCCGAAACCGCCCGACTCCGTGAGCACGTCGGCCTCGACGGTGGCGTTGCCCCGGGAATCCAGCACCCGCCGCATGCGGACCTCGGTGATGAGCGTCACGAGCCCTCACCCCGGCGGACGGTGAACGGCAACACGTCGGCGTCGTACTCCTCGGCGGCGATGAGGATCGGCTGGGTCTTGTCGGTCTCGATCAGCACGGGCGCGCCGTACGCGACCTGCAGCGCCCGCGCGCCGATGATGCGCGCCTTCTCGTATCGATTGTCGTGTGCCATAGCCATCATTGATAGGGTGCGACGACGTCGACGAGGTCCCGGTGCGAGATGAGCATGCGGCGACAGCAGTGTCGCTCCACGCCCAGGTCGTCGAGCACCGCCTCGGGATCCTCGGGGTCGTCGGCCTCGATCGTCCGGGCCTTGAACTCCTCCCAGTGTTCGCCCACGACGTTGCCGCAGGTGAAACACCGGACCGGTACCATCATCGCGAGATCACCGGTAGGACTTCTGGTAGCGGGCCCGTGCGCCGGGGCCGCCCCACTTCTTGGATTCGGACTGCCGGACGTCGTTGACCAGCAGCGAGCGGTCGAACTCCATGTAGGCGTCGCGCAACTCGGCGTCGTTGGTGTGATCGACCAGGCCCCGCGCGATGGCGGTCCGGACCGCGTCGGCCTGCCCCATCACGCCGCCGCCCTCGATTTTCACGTCGACGTCGACCTGGTCGCGGAGGTCGGCCTCGGCGATACGGAACGGTTCGAGCATCTTCAGCCGCGCCAGCTCCGGATCGACGAGTTCGACCGGCCGGGAGTTGATCCGGACCCGGCCCTCGCCCTCGTGGATCGCCGCTCGCGCGATTGCCGTCTTCTTCTTGCCGGACGTGTTCGTTACCATGTCACGTTCCCTCCGATGGCTTCGCTGACGTCTCCCAGAGAGACGAACTTGATGTTCGACAGGCGGTCCAGCGACGTGCCCTCGAGCACCTCGCCCTCCTCCTCGAGGGGGTTGCCCACGTAGACGCGCACGTTCTCGAAGGCCTCGCGGCCCCGGGGCGTCTTGTGGGGCACCATCCCCCGGATCGAGCGCTTGAGGATGCCGTCCGGGCGGCGCGGGTAGGCCGGCCCCCGGTCGGAGCCGATCTCGCGGCGCTGCTGGAAGCGCTCGACGACGTCGCCCTCGCGGCCGGTGACGACGGCGCGCTCGGCGTTGACTACGGCGACGCGCTCCCCGTCGAGGGCGCGCTCGGCGACCTGCGAGGCGACGCGGCCGAGGATGCAGTCGCGGACGTCGACGACGACGTCGGCGTCGAACTCGGCGACGCTCATCGAATCACCCGTACCTGCGAACCGGCGGGATTGTTCTGTACTGCCTGTTCGAGCGATACTGCCTCGCCGACCTGATCGATCTTCTTCTCGGCGGTGCCGGAGAAGTCGACCGCGGCCACGGTGACGTCCTTCTGCAGGACGCCGGAGCCGAGGACCTTCCCCGGCACGACGACGGTCTCGTCCTCCCGGGCGTAGCGCTCGATGCGGCCCAGGTTGACTTCCGCGTGCGTGCTGCGGGGTTTCTCGAGGCGCGTTGCGACAGCGCCCCAGACGTCGCCGCCCGAGTCGCGGGCGGCCGACTTGAGGTCGGCGATGAGACTACTGAGTCGCGGATTCGTCTTACTCATGACGTTCCTCCTTGGTGAGAAAGTGCAGGGAGCAGGATTTGAACCTGCGGACCCCTACGGGACAGCGCCCTGAACGCTGCGCCGTTGGCCTGACTTGGCTATCCCTGCTCGCGTTTCGCTGTTTCGCGTGCCCCCTCAAATGGGTTTCGGACCTCGCGCTCGCGGGGATCGGGCGAGCGGTCACGGGTGTGGGGGCACGGGTCATCGTTACAGTTGGACTGCCTCGCGCAGGTCGTCCGCGCGGTCGCGCAGCGAGTCGATGGCGCGAACCACCAGTTCGTCGGTGGTCATCGAGCCGTCGGTCTCGACGTGGAACACGAAGGCGTTCTCGACGTCCTCGACGGACAGTTCCTTGCCGGGATAGCGCTGCCGGAGGTCGTTGTCGAACGCCTCCGTGGGGACGAGGTCGCCGTCTTCGGCGTCCTCGACGGCGTGTTCGGCGGCGCCCTCCTCGATGACGCCCCGGAGGATCCGGGGCTCGGCGTCCTCGAACTCACCGAGGTCGCCGACGGCCTCGACGCGCTGGAGGTGCCGGTAGCCGACCGCGACGCCGCCCTGGTGTTTGGCGTGTTCGCGGCCGCGGTCGAGCACCGCGTCGGCCTCGACCTCGAGGCGCTGGCCCTCCTTCAGGTCGATGATCGGGACGTTCTCGTCGGCCGGCTGGACCATCTCGTCGCTCGAGACGATGTCCCCGGAGTAGGCCGTGTCCGGGCCCTCGACGTCGAGCGACAGCGTCACCTCGTCGCCGACCTCGAACTCGTCGGGGGTCGTCAGCGGGACGAGGCCGAGACGGAGCCCGATCTGCTCGTCGAACATCACGCTCGAGTTCTCGATGACACGCACCGTGTCGACGCTGAACGTCGGCACGTCCGCGATCATCGCGCGGCGGATGCCGTTGGCGAACGCGGGCGTGATGCCCCGCACGAGGACCCGGGCTTCCCGGTCAGATCGGTCGACGAACGCCACGTCGTAGTCGCCCGCCATCGTTAGAAGCCCGCGTTCTTGGGACCGCGGGTGCCGTCGTGGGGGATCGGCGTCACGTCCTCGATCCGGCCGATCTCGAGGCCCGCCCGCGCCAGCGCGCGGATGGTCGCCTGTGCGCCCGGACCCGGGGACTGGTTCTGGTTGCCGCCGGGGCCGCGCACTCGGACGTGGACGCCCTGGATGCCCTGGGCCTGCACGTTCTCGGCGACCTCCTCGGCCATCTGCATGGCCGCGTAGGGCGAGGCTTCGTCGCGGTTCTGCTTGACGACGGTCCCCCCCGAGGACTTCGCGAGCGTCTCGGCGCCCGTCTGGTCCGTGACGGTGATGATGGTGTTGTTGAACGACGCGTGCACGTGGGCGATGCCCCACTTGTCGTCTTCTGTCTCGCTCATTCCTGGGCCTCCGCTCGTTCGGGGTGGAGTTCGTCGGCGATCGGGCTGTTCTCGTCGAAGCCGACCGTGTCTTCCTCGTCGGGTTCGACCTTCACCGAGGGGCGAGTGACGCGCCCGCCATCGACGACGATGTGGCCGTGGGAGATGAACTGCCGGGCCTGCTCGGGCGTGTTCGCGTAGCCCTTGCGATAGACCACCGTCTGGAGCCGGCGCTCCAGGATGTCGGTCACGTCCAGCGACAGCACGTCGTCGAGTGCATCCTGTTCGCCGAGGATGCCGTAGCGCTTGAGACGGCCGAGGAACTCGTCGGCCTCGAAGGTCGCCCCTTCGCCCTCGCCGCGGCCCAGCAGCCGCCGGGCCTCGCGGCGGTAGCCGCGCAGTTCCGACTGCGCGCGCCACAGTTCCTCCTTGTTCTTCAGGCCGTAGCGGCCGACGAGGCTCTGCTCCTCGGCGATCCGCTCGCCCTGATAGGGGTGGTTCGGCGTCTCGAAGGACTTGGTGTTGCTACCGAGCGCCATTACTCCTCACCTGCCTCCTCCTCCGCCTGTTCCTCCTTGATGGCCTCGACGTTGACACCGATGGTGCCCTCCGTCCGGCCCGTGGACTTGGTGCGCTGCCCGCGGACCTTCTGTCCGCGCTTGTGGCGCACGCCCTTGTAGGAGTCGATCATCTTCATCCGGTTGATGTCCTGCCGGCGAGTCAGTTCGAGATCGTTGCCGGTCTCGTGGGTCGTCTCGCCGGAGAAGAAGTCGTTCCGGTGGTTGGCGAGCCAGTCCGGGACCTCGTCGGCGTAGCCCTCGACCAGGTCGACGATCGTCTCGATCTCGTCGTCCTCGAGCTTGCCGAACACGGCCCGGCGGTCGATGCCGGCGCGGTCGGCGATGATCCGGGCGGCCCGGCGGCCGACGCCGTTCAGCTCTGTCAGGGCTCGCTCGACGGACTTGGTGCCGTCGAGGTCCGTCTGTCCGATGCGGACGAAATAGCGGATGTCCTCCTCCTCCGCGTCCTCGTCCGCGTTCTCGGGTTCTTCAGCACTCATATTGGGTTGGGTGTGAGCGTCGTGGCGGGGATTCGAACCCCGGAGGCTTGCGCCACAGAGTTAGCAACCCTGCGCCTTGGGCCAGGCTTGGCTACCACGACACGCGTTCGGTCTTGTACTCGCGCCCCCGCAGCCGACACGGGAACTCGGGGCCCGACGCCCCTACACGAGTTGTACCCTCACCTCCACGACGCCCGTATTTAAACGCAACGAAAGGCCGGGGCGGCCGAACCGCGACGCCGAAGGGCTTATGCGCGCCCCCCTCCGATCTCACACCATGCGGAGAGTTGACACTCCCCACGGCAGGACGCGGTCTCCGGCGCCCCTCGCCGCCGACGGCGGGACGCTCATCGAGCGGGTCGACCCGCGCGACCGGGCGCGACTGCGCGCAGAACTCGTCCGGTTCGCCAGCGAGGACGCCGTGACCGAGTACGGCGACGGGACGCTGGTGTTGCAGTTCCCCGGTCCCACGCACTTCACCGTCGCGCCCGACGGGTCCGTCGAGGCCGGGATGGCGCTCCACGAGTTCGACGGACCCGCCGATGCCCTCCAGTTCGATCACGATCAGGGCGCCATCCGCGTCGACGGCGGCGACGGCCTGCGCTACGTGTTCCGGCGGCCCTGATACGGACGGACACGAGCGACCCCGGCAGGCAGTCAGAGCGACCCGGTCGGCGGTCACAACCCTTATCGACGGTCCACATCCTACGGGCGGCCATGGACGAGGACGCCGTACTCGACCGGCTCGCTGAGGTTCAAGACCCCGACCTCGACGACGACATCGTCTCGCTGGGCCTTGTCAACGACATCGAGATCACCGGGGACGCGATCAGTATCGACCTCGCGCTTGGTGCGCCGTATTCGCCCAACGAGACGGCCATCGCCGGGGCCGTCCGCGAGGCACTTGCCGATCTCGAGTACCGGGCCGACCTCTCAGCCAGCGTCGACCGCGGCGTCGATCCCGCCGAGGACCCGCTGGCGAACGTCGAGAACGTCATCGCCGTCGCCTCCGGGAAGGGCGGGGTCGGCAAGAGCACGGTCGCGGTCAACCTCGCGGCGGGCCTGGCGGACATGGGCGCCCGCGTCGGCCTGTTCGACGCCGACATCTTCGGCCCGAACGTCCCCCGGATGCTGGCCGCCGACGAGCACCCCCGGGCGACGGAAGACGAACAGATCATCCCGCCGGAGAAGTTCGGGCTGAAGCTCATGAGCATGGACTTTCTCGTCGGCGAGGACGACCCCGTCATCTTCCGGGGGCCGATGGTCCACAACGTCCTCACGCAGCTCTGGGAGGACGTGCTGTGGGGGAGCCTCGACTACATGATCGTCGACCTGCCGCCGGGTACCGGCGACACGCAGCTGACGATGCTCCAGCAGGTGCCCGTCTCGGGCGCCGTCATCGTCACCACGCCCCAGGAGGTCGCACTCGACGACGCCCGCAAGGGCCTGCGGATGTTCGGCCGCCACGAGACGCCCGTGCTGGGCATCGTCGAGAACATGTCGTCGTTCACCTGCCCGGACTGTGGCAGCGAGCACGACATCTTCGGGAGCGGCGGCGGCCGCGAGTTCGCCCGCGAGGTGGAGATGCCGTTCCTCGGGGAGATCCCACTCGACCCGTCCGTCCGCGAGCGGGGCGACGACGGCGAACCGATCGTGCTCGACGAGGACTCGGAGACGGGCGCGGCGCTCCGGGAGTTCGTCCGCGAGACGGCGATCAAACAGGGGATCGTCCACCGGCGGCGTCACGCCGACAGCGTCGCGAAAGAGCAGTAATCCGTCTCATACGGATTATTGGGACTGTGTACCGGTCCGACCGCACGACGTCGTGCGGTCGAGACGGGAATGACTCGCAAGAATCCGTCTCAGGCTTCGACCGTGTGACCCTGCTTGCTGGTCACGTAGCCGGCGATCCGGTTGCGGACGCCCTTGGACTCGATGTTCGTGAGTTCCTCGACGACCTCCTTGTTGTGCTCGAAGTCGTCGCCGAAGGCGTCCGGGTATCGCTCCATCAGCAGGTTCGCCGTCTTCTTGACGTAAGCGGGCTTGATGGCCATACCGCTCGTTACCCGAGGCGCCTCTAAAAGGATTCGATACCACGAGCGCCGCTGTGAGCGTTTATCAACGAGGACGGCACAGGACCGCCGTGACCTGACCGCTGCCGCGTGGCGATTTCGCGGTCGTGCGACGCACCGCCACGCGACCCGCGCGCGTCGCCTGCTCGCCCCTACCGGTAGCTCGCCCCGATCCCGCTCACCACCGGGCGTCCACGTGATCGCGAAGTCGCTCGAAGGCCTCCCGCTCGCGCGGCCCGCCGCAGGTCTCGACGACCTCCTCGTGGTATCCCAGGCGCTCCAGCAACGTCCCACGGTCGTACCCCGGCACGTTCAGTCGTGACGCCGCAACGGTCGCCTCGACGACGGCCCCGTGCCCGCGGTTGATCGTCGGGACGCACTCGCGCTCGACAGCCGTCTCGCGTGGCTCGAGCGTCCACTCGACCCACTCCGTCCCGCTCTCCTCGCCGGCGCCGCGTTCTGTCACGGAGACCCGGGCCCACGCGTCGGCCGACGCCAGTATCGGGTCGTCCTCCTCCCGGACCGCCAGCGCCGCGTCGACGAAGTCCACCGGGTCGACGGTGAACTGGACGTACCCCGCGCCGCGTTCGCGGAAGTTGCGCCAGGTGCGGGTCCGGCCCCACGTCCGGGCGGTCACGCGATCGCCGTCGGCGTGCAGGCCGAGCGCGGCCACGTTCCAGCGGCCGTTGGGCCCCAGCGTCGTCACGACCGTCTCGGTCACGCCGCGCAACTCGGCCGGCCAATCCGCGCTCACACCGCCACCCCCCGCTCCAGCGCGACGAACAGCGCGCCGGCGATCAGATCGGCCGTCGTTCCGGGATTGATCTCCCGCTCGACGAGGTCCACGGCCAGCGCGTCGACGGCCTCCTCGCCGTCGAGGACGGCCCGCGCCCGCCGCCGCACCTCCGCTGCGGTCTCGCGGTCGTGCTGGGTGACGACGAACGTGTCCGGTTCGGCCGCGAGCAGTTCGAGGAAGACGCCGGCGGCGCGGTCGGTCACCGGCCCCTCGCGAGACTCGATTTCCTCGGCCGCCCCGAACGTCCGCTCGAAGCCGCCGTCCCACTCGGCGGCGACGCCGTCCACGTCGGCGCTCCGGGCCATCACGTCCGCGAGCGTCAGCCCGCGCTCCTCGAGTGCCGGCACTGCGTCGCCGCCCCGGCGCACGTCGAGTGCTTCGAGCCCCTCGGGCGGGTCGTCGACGGCGACGTCGACGTGCTCGAAGGCGCGATAGAAGTCGGCCGCGTCCGCAACGGTCGTCTCGGTGACGACCGTACGCACGCCCTCGCGCGTGAGGTCGTCGGCCGCGGCGGCGGCCACCAGCGGTGTGAGTACCAGCACGGCCCCGAACTGGGTGTTGCCGCCGCGCTGGTCGGCCATCCCGGCGACGGCGCGCTCGAACGCGCGCCCCACCCGCTCGCCCTCGGCCGCCCGCTCGAGCCCCGGACGCGCTCCGACGGCCCCGGCGAGGAAGTGCTCGAAGCGCAGGTCGGGGTACTCGCGCTCGCGGTCGACGTTGCCGGGCTTGGGCGTGCTCGCCACCTCCAGCAACAGCGCTAGTTCGGCGTTCTGCGCAGTGGTCCTCACGCCGGGGCCTCCCGGAACCACGCGTCGGTCGCGGCCCCGACCTGCTCGAGGACGGCCGGATCGTCGCTCGCCCGGCCGACGCTGACCGCGTCGGCGCCGTACTCGAGGTACTCGCGGGCGGTGTCGCGCCCGCGGACGCCGTTGTTGGCAATCACGAACAGCCCCGTCGCGTCGGCCACACGCTCGACGACGCGTTCGGAGTCCATCGCGTCGACGTGGATCGCGTCGGCGCCTGCGCGCTCGATGTCGCGTGCGACGGCCGGCAGGTCGACGCCATCGACCTCGGCGCGGACCTTCACGGAGACGGTCGCGCCGGTCTCGGCCGCGGCGGCGACGTGTTCACGGAGGCGCTCGCGCTGTCGAAGCAGGGCTTCGCCGGCGCCGGCGGCGCACATCTCCGCCTGGCGGCAGTGCGCGTTGACCTCCAGGATCGCGTCGTGGTCGCGACAGACTGCCGCGGCCGCCGCGACCGGTTCGGGGGCCGCGCTCCGGACGTTGAACCCGGGCCTGAGCGGCGCGTCCGCGAGGGCTGCCAGCTCCCGATCGAGGAAGGCCAGCGGGTCGTCGGGGAGGAACTCCCGGCGGTCCCGGTCGGCCATCGCGCGGGCCGCCCGCCGCGTCGGACCGTCGAACGCGATGCCCCCGAGGACGGCACACCCGACGTGGGCCTCGACCGCACGCGCCCACCCCGCGTCCGACCGGCCGCTGAGACTCGCCAGCGCGACCCGGGGCTCGAAGGCCCTCACGACACCACCTCGAGGGCGTCGGCGACGGCGCCGACCACCCGCCTCGCGTCGTCCTCGTCGTCGAGGGTCGTGTCGGTCCGGACGACGGGCCGGTCGAGTTCGGTTTCGTCCTCGGCGTCGAGGACGAACGCGTCGGCGAACGGATAGGCGTCCGCGACCCCGCGCGTGCTGGGTTCCCGGCCGACCCCCGCCATCAGCGTCGCCGCCGGCCCGGAGAAAACCTGATCCTCGACGAACGGGGAGACGGCGACCACCGGCGTCTCGCGCAACGCCGCCGCGATTCCCGGAATCGCGGTCATCGGGCCGATGCTCGTCACCGGGTTCGAGGGACCGATGACGACTGGATCCGCGAGGGCGTCTCTCACCGCGCCCGTCGCCGTCGCGCGGTCGCTGCCCCGGAACTCGACGTCTTCGACGGGCGGTTCGGCGTCGCGTGCCACCCACCACTCCTGGAAGTGCATCGGCCCGTCGGGCGTGTGGATCAGCGTCGCCACGGGGTCGTCGCTCATCGGGAGCAGGTCGCGTTCGAGGCCGAACGCGTCTGCCAGCGTCCGCGTGGCCTCGGTCAGCGACCACCCCTCGTCGACGAGCCCCGTCCGGGTCAGATGCACCGCCCGGTCGCGGTCTCCGATGTGCATGAACTCGGCGACGCCCGAGAAGCGCCGCCAGCGGGCGATGTCCCGGCCGGCGGTCTGGGCCTCGCCCTCGAGGTATCGCGGTTCGGCGTCGAGTCCCGCGGCCGCCGCGATTCGGTGGAGTTCGTCGTGGGTCTCGGCGGTGTCGCCGTCGATCCCCCACCACGTCTCCCGGTCCAGTTCGTCGCCACAGAGAAAGAGCACCGTGTCGAGATCCGGGCAGACCAGGTGGCCGCCGAGCTCCACGTCGTCGCCGGTGTTGGCGACGACTGTCGTCTCCGCCGGCGAGAACACCGGCTCGGCTCCCGCCAGCAGTTTCGGCGTCCCGGTCCCCCCGGAGAGGAACGTCACCATGCCGCCGGGTAGGACGGTGGGTGCCGTAAATCGCACGCCCCGCCAGTTGTCAACGATGAGAACTGGGGTGACAGCTTCAAGTCGCTGGGCGGACAGGCTCGACGTGATGGCCCGGACAGACGGCAGCGATACCGTCGATGCCTACCGGTTCGCGCCGGCCACGCCCGACGAGGCGTACGTCTACGGCGCGAGCAGCCCCGGCTGGCACTCGACGGCCGACCACGGTGCGGCCATCGACGAGTGGATCGAGTTCATGCAGGAGCGAGACGTCGCCCGGGTGTGCTGTCTGCTCACCGGGGAGCAACTCGACCGCACCGACGCGAACGCCGCCCGGTACCGCGAGGCCTTCGGTCCCGACAGCGTGCTCCACGCCCCGATTCCCGACCACCACCTGGCGAACCGCGAGACGCTGCGCGACGAGATCTTCCCCTTCCTCGAGGCGTCGGTCGCCGCGGAGGAGCGCGTCGTCGTCCACTGCCTGGCGGGCATCGGCCGCACCGGCCACGTCCTCGCGGCGTGGCTCGTCCACGCGCGGGAGTATAGCCCGGTCGACGCCGTCGAGACCGTCCAGGAAATGGGGCGTTCGCCCACCGAGTCCGTCAACGCCGGCAACGCCCGGCGGGGAGAACTGTTCGAGTTACTCTCCTCGTTCGAGTAGCCGCCGATCGCGACCCGACGGCGGCCACGCTGGACGACACCCGACGGCGGCCACGCTGGACGACACCCGACGCCGGCCACGCTGGACTACACCCGACGCCGG
>JBDGUH010000019.1:0-4335 GCA_042216055.1 Haloarculaceae archaeon | reverse complement strand
CGGCCACGCTGGACGACACCCGACGCCGGCCACGCTGGACTACACCCGACGCCGGCCACGCTGGACTACACCCGACGCCGGACTGCCAGGCCGGCCTCAGTCAGGGCCCACCCGACAGCGAGGACGCCCGCGAGCACCAGCCCCAGGAACGCCCACTTCCCGACCCAGATCGGGAGGACCCACCCGGCCAGTCGGTGGGCGTACTCGAGCGGCGGGAGGGTGGTCGACCCCTCGCTCCCGTTCGCGAGGTCGACCGAGCCGTTCCGGTAGGCGCCCATCGTGGGGCGATCCCGCCCGTCTCGGAGCGCCACCCGCTCCACGTCGAAGGGGTGTGGATCCCTGGTGTCGTACTGCCAGACCACGGTGCCGTTCGGCGTCACCTCGATGACGCGGTCGTTGCCGGTGTCGGAGACGAGGGTGTCGCCGTTGGGGAGCCGTCGGACCGCCCGCGGCCAGTTGAGCCCATCGCTGTAGGCCCAGGTCTGCTCCCACGCCCCGTCGACGTACTGGTACTCGACGACCCGGTTGTTCTCGCTGTCTCCTACCAGCACCGTCCGGGGGTCGGTCGACAGCATGACGGGCGAGTGTTGCCCGTCGAGGATGGACGGGACGACCTGATTGCCCAGCGTCCACTCGATCTCGCCCGTCGAGCGGTTCACGGCGATCACGCGGTTGAAGTTCCGCGGGCTGAGCATGAACGCCGACCCGTTCTCGATCACGTCCACGTCGTTGAGATGGGTGTAGTCGCCCTCGTGACCGTCGATCGGCGGGTCGTCGTAGTGCTCGCGGAAGCGCCACTGCCAGACGATTTCGTCGGTCGCGTCGTAGGGCGGTTCGTCGGCGGTGTAGTTGTACACGAACACCCGGTTGTTGGCCTTGTCGGCGACGACGTACCGATCGGGGCCCAGTCGGTCGACGTCGTGTGTGTCCGGCGGGAGGCGGAACCGCCGATACGTTTCGTTCGTCACCCAGTTCCACTCGGTCGCGAAGTCACGATACTCCCCGTCGACCCGGTCGTGAGAGACGAACAGCAGCGTCCGGTTGGTGATCGGGTCCACGTCGTAGTACCAGCCGTACCGGTCGTTGGTCCAGACGACCGAGCCGTTGTCCGACCGGATCCCGACCATCTGTCCGGACTCGAAGTTGGGACCGTTCCCGTGCCAGTGGCTGCCCTGCGTCGTCACGACGGTGAGGTTCGCGGGGTCGATCGGCGCCGCGGGTCGATCGGGGGTCTCGCTCGTCGTCGCGTAGTAGAGCACGCCCGAGGCGACCGTCGGCACTAACAGGAGGACAATGGCGAGTGCCGTCACCCGTCGCGCCGTCAGCGGACCGCGCATGACACCCTCGTTTTCGAGAGAGCGACTTAAGTCTGCCCACGAGTTTCCCGCCGGGCCCGACACCTTTTGTCGGAACGCGACGAAGAGCGCCCATGACCACCATCAAGGACAGCGTCCACGACCACGTCGAGGTCGAGGGGGTGGCCGCCGACCTGCTCGATACGCCCCCGATCCAGCGGCTTCGGCACGTCAAGCAACTGGGGACGGTGGGGCTGGTCTACCCCTCGGCCAACCACACCCGCTTCGAGCACTCGCTGGGGGTGTATCACCTCGCCGACGAGGCCCTCTCTCATCTCGGCATCGAGGGCCAGCAGGCCGAACGGGTGCGCGCCGCCTCCCTCCTGCACGACGTGGGCCACGCCCCCTACAGCCACAACGTCGAGGACCTGCTGTACCGACACACCGGCAAGTACCACGACGACGTGCACGACCTGCTGGGCGCGGGGGCGGTGGCGCGACTCCTCGCGGAGCACGGGCTGAACCCCGACCGGGTCGCGGACCTCGTGGCCGGCGAGGGGGAACTCGGGCAACTGGTGTCGGGCGAACTCGACGTCGACCGGATGGACTACCTGGTCCGGGACGCCCACCACACCGGCGTCCCCTACGGCGCCATCGACACCGGCCGGTTCGTGCGGGAACTGCGCTTCGTCGACGGCGACCTGGCCCTCGACGAGGGCAACGTCCAGACCGCCGAGTCGTTACTGCTGGCGCGCGCGCTGATGAACCCCACCGTCTACCAGCACCACGTCGCCCGCATCGCCAAGTCGATGCTCCGGCGGGCGACCGAGCGCCTGCTCGCAGGGACGGACGTGGACGCGGCGACCGTCCGCCGGTGGGACGATCACGAACTGCTGGTCGCCCTGCGCGAGCACGACGGGTCGGCGGGGCTCGCCGACCGCCTGCGTGAGCGGGCGCTCTACAAGCGGGCGGTGTGGGCCGAGATGGCTGCCACGCCGGCGGACCTCCTCGAGGCCGATCACGAGGCCGTCCGCGCCGAGGAGCGGGCCATCGCCGACGCGGCGAACGTCGAGGCGGACGCCGTCGTGCTCGACGTGCCCGACGAGCCGTCGATGCGGGAGTCCTCCAGCCGCGTCGTCGTCAACGGCGAGGTCCGGAAACTCGGCGAGCAGTCGACGCTCGTCGGGGCGCTGCGGGCCGCCCAGCGCGACCAGTGGCGCATGGGCGTGTACGCGCCCGCCGACGCCGCCGACCGGGTAGGCGAGGCCGCCATCCGGACGCTCGGCCTCGACCTCGAGGGCGCGCGGGTGCGGGACGTCCGCCCGGGCATCCACGCGACCCTCGACGAGTTTAACTGACGCCCCCACGCCACACGAGACATGATCGTCGAAGGGACCGTCCTCCGGGGTCGGGAGTTCGAACCGATCGAGGGCCGGATCGTCCTCGAGGACGGCGAGATCACCGCGATAGAGGAAAAAGAGGTGTACGGCGACGCCGTCGTGTTGCCCGCGTTCGTCAACGCTCACACCCACATCGGGGACTCGATCGCCAAGGAGGCCGGCGAGGGGCTCTCGCTCGAGGAACTGGTCGCGCCGCCGGACGGCCTCAAGCACCGGCTGTTGCGTCAGGCCAGCCGCGAGGAACTCGTGGGCGCCATGGCGCGGACCGTCTCGTTCATGGAGGAGAGCGGGACCGCCGCCTTCATCGAGTTCCGCGAGGGCGGCGTCGAGGGCGTGCGCGCCATCGAGGACGCGCTCTCCGGATCGCCCCTCGAGGGGGTCGTCCTCGGGCGCGAGACGGTCGCGGCGATGGAGGGGAGCGACGGCTTCGGGGCCAGCGGCGCCAACGACGCGGAGTTCTCCCGGGAGCGCAACGCCACCGCTCGCGCCGGGAAACTGTTCGGCATCCACGCCGGCGAGGTCGACGCCACCGACATCAACCCCGCGCTCGATCTCGACCCGGACTTTCTCGTCCACATGGTCCACGCCGAGGAACTGCACCTCGACCGGGTGGCCGACAGCGAGATCCCCGTGGTCTGCTGTCCGCGCTCGAACCTGGTGACCGGCGTCGGCGTCCCGCCTATCGCCGAACTGGCCGAGCGCACGACCGTCGCGCTGGGGACCGACAACGTCTTTCTCAACAGCCCGTCGATGTTCCGCGAGATGGCCTACGCGGCGAAGCTCGCCGACGTGCCCGCCCGCGAGGTGCTGGCGATGGCGACGGTCAACGGAGCCGACATCGCGGGCCTGAACTGCGGGCTGATCGAACCCGGGCGCGACGCGAACCTCCTGGTCCTCGACGGCGACTCGGACAACCTCGCCGGGGCGCAGAACCTCGTGCGCGCGGTCGTACGCCGCGCCGGCGTGGCGGACGTGGACCGCGTCGTCTACCCCGGCGACACCTGATCGACTGCCGTCGTGGTGGGGCCACCGGGCGAACCCTTTTGTCTCGAAGCGGAGTATCGGGACTGCGTGGACATCGACGACGCGACCACGACGGACGCCGACACAGTGGCGGACCTGTGGGTCCGCCTGGCCGACGAGCAGCAGGCCCACGACGCCCACTTGCTGGCCGACGCGAACCGCGGCGTCGTCCGCGAGGCGGCGGTGCGTCACGCCGTGGCCGGCGGCTTGCTCGTCGCCCGGGACGGCGACCGCGGCGTCGTCGGCTTCGTGATGTTCGAGGTCGAGAGCGGCCGCTACGAGCAGGCGGTCGCCCGGGGGCTGGTCCGGAACCTCTATGTCTGCCCCGAGTACCGGAACGATGGCCTCGGCAGCGACCTGCTGACGGCCGCCGAGGCGAGACTCGTCGACCGGGGCGTCGACGTCGTCGGCCTCGAGGCGATGGCAGAAAACGAGGCGGCGCGGCGGTTCTACCGGCGTCACGGCTACGAGCCCCACCGCGTCGCGCTCGAGAAACCGATTGAAAGCGACAGTCACTAAACGGAGAGCGTGCTACCCCCGGCCGCGCCAGGGGAGCTTGGGTGGTTCAAGCACTCGACTTGTAATCGAGAATTCGTGGGTTCGAATCCCACCCCTGG
>JBDGUH010000068.1:0-19676 GCA_042216055.1 Haloarculaceae archaeon | reverse complement strand
CCCGCGCTCACACCCGCGACTCAGCACCCGCGCTCACACCCGCGACTCAGCACCCGCGCTCACACTCGTGTGATCCGGCGCCCACGCTCACGGCGTGATCCGGCGCCCGCGATCGTGCTCGTGTGGACCAGCGTCCACGCTCACACTTGCGTGACCCGGACCCCACGCTCATGCCCGCGTGGATCAGCGCCCGCGTCCTCCGGCCCGGTGCGAACCAAACGGGTTTTAAGCGGCGCTGTCCAACCCCGCTCCAAGGCCGATATCTATGCAGATGCCACGTCGATTTAACACGTACTGTCCGCACTGCGACGAGCACCACGAACACGAGGTCGAGAAGGTCCGATCGGGCCAGACTAGCGGGACCAAGTGGGACCTGCGCAAGCAGAAGGAAGGCCAGAAAGGCATCGGGAACAAGGGTCGTTTCTCGAAGGTGCCCGGCGGCGACAAGCCCACCAAGAAGACCAACATGAAGTACCGCTGCAGCGAGTGTGGCAAGGCCCACCTCCGCGAGGGGTGGCGCGCCGGCCGGATCGAGTTCCAGGAGTGACTATGGCAGGGAACTTCGTCACCGTGGCTTGCCCGGACTGTGAGAACGAACAGATCGTCTTTGACCGCGCCGCGACGGAGGTGGCCTGTGCCGTCTGCGGGCACACGCTCGTGCGCCCCGCCGGCGGAAAGGCCGTCCTCGAGGGCGAGGTCGGCGACGTCGTCGAAGCACGATGAAGTACAGCGGCTGGCCCGAACCCGGCGAACTGGTCGTCGGTCGCGTCGACGAGATCGAGGACTTCGGCGTCTTCGTCGACCTCCAGGAGTACGAGGACAAGCGCGGTCTCTGTCACGTCAGCGAGGTTGCGTCCGGGTGGATCAAGAACGTCCGCGACCACGTCGGCGAGGGACAGACCGTGGTCGCCAAGGTCCTTGACGTCGACGAGAGCGCCCAGCAGATCGACCTCTCGATCAAGGACGTCAACGACCACCAGCGCAAGGACAAGATCCAGGAGTGGAAAAACGAGCAGAAGGCCGACAACTGGATGGAACTGGCCTTCGGCGAGGACATGGCCGACGAGCAGTACGCCGCCATCGCCAACGAACTGCTCGCCGCCTTCGGCTCGATGTACGAGGGGTTCGAGCAGGCCGCCATCCACGGGAGCGAGGCGCTTGCCGACACCGACCTCGACGACGGCGAGATCGAGGCCATCGTCGAGACGGCCCGCGAGAACGTTTCCGTGCCCTACGTGACGGTGTCGGGCTACGTCGACCTGGCCTGCCCGAGCGGCGACGGCGTCGACGTGATCAAGGAGGCGCTGCAGGCCGCCGAGGGCAACGGCGAGGTCCCCGAGGAGATCCAGCTGACGGTCACGCTCGTCGGGTCCCCCGAGTACCGCATCGAGGTGCAGGCCCCCGACTACAAGACCGCCGAGTCCCAGCTCCAGGAGAGCGTCGACCGCGCGACGGCGGTCGTCGCTGACCGCGGCGGCAGCGCGGAGTTCCACCGCGAGCGCGACGAGGACGCCGAGTGACCGTCGACCACACCGAGTGATCGTCGGGCATGAAATCCGACATCCGGGTCTGTTCTGACTGGCGCCGCGCCCACGAGCGCCCCGTCTACACCCTGACCGACGCCTGCCCGGAGTGCGGGGCCGAGGCGATCAACAGCGCCCCCGCGCCGTTCGATCCCGAGGACGCGAACGGGGAGTATCGACGCGCTCTTAAGCGCCGCCGACGGGAGTAGCCCCATGGACGAGTTCGAGATCGAACACGTCGCCGAGGCCGACCTCTCGGAGCCGGTGTTAGTCGAGGGACTGCCCGGCGTCGGCCACGTCGGGAAACTCGCCGCCGAACACCTCCTCGAGGAACTCGAGAGCGAACTCGTCGCGCGGCTCTACTCGACGCATTTCCCCCCGCAGGTCACCGTCGAGGACGGCCGGAGTCGACTGGCCTGTGCGGAGTTTCACGCGGTCACGCCCGCCGAGGGACGCGACGTGCTCGTCCTGACGGGCGATCACCAGGCCCAGGACAACCAGGGACACTACGGGCTGACCGACGCCGTCCTCGACCTGGCGGCCGAGTTCGGCGTCGAATCGGCCTACGCGATGGGCGGCGTCCCGACGGGCGAACTCATCGAGGAGCACGACGTGATCGGCGCGACGACGACCGACGACCTCAAGGACCGCCTCGCGGACGCGGGCGTCGAGTTCCGCGAGGACGAACCCGCCGGCGGCATCGTCGGCGTCTCGGGCCTCCTGCTGGGGCTTGGCGAGCGCCGCGGCCTCCCGGCGGCCTGTCTGATGGGCGAGACCTCCGGCTACCTCGTCGATCCCAAGAGCGCCCGCGCGGTCCTCGAAGTGCTGACCGACGTGGTGGGCTTCGAGGTCGACTTCGCCTCGCTCGAGGAGCGGGCCGACGAGATGGAGGACGTCGTCCGCAAGATCCAGGAGATGGAACAGGGGACGCCGACCCCCTCCGACGAGGACCTGCGGTACATCGGCTGACCGGTCCCCCCGGGACCCGCTCTCCGGCGGAGACTGTCCTAGATGCCCTGCCCCATCAGGTGACTGCGCAGCAGATCGCTCTCCTTGCTCCCCGCGACGGGGTTGACGATCACCACGCTCTCGTCGGCCCCGAGTTTCCCGTCGGCCGCCAGCGCGTGCGCGCCGGCCACAGCGACGCCCCCGGTCGCGCCGAGTTCGACGCCCGTCGACTCGGCTGCCGCGACGCCGGCTTCGAGCGCGTCGTTGTCCGGGGCGGCGACGGCCCCGCCGTCGGTCGCCGCGACGGCGTCGAGCGCCAGGTCGCCACACGCGGGGTCGGGGACCTCGAGCGGCCCGGCGATGGTGTCCGGGCGCTCGACCGGTTCGACGGCGCCGCCCGACTCGTGGGCCGCGACGAGGGGCGCACACCCATCCGACTGGGCGGCGTAGACGCGCGGCGTCGCGTCGGTCAGGCCCGCCGCCTCGAGGGCGTCGAATGCCGCGCCAGCGGCGGCGACGGCGATGCCGTGCCCCGCCGGGACGACGACGGCGTCGGGGACGTTCCACTCGCGGTCGGCGGCCACCTCGAGGAAGGCCGTCTTGCAGCCCTCCCGGCGGTACGGCGAGGCGGGTCCGGCCGGGAACGGTCGCACGTCCGCCGTCGCGAGGGCCTCGCGGTAGGCGGCCAGCGCGTCGGCGTACCGACCTCCGACCACGTCCATCTCGCCGCCGTGGACGTTGACCATCGCCTTGTTGACGAACGGGCACCGCGAGGGAACGAAGCCCCGGGCGTCGAGGCCCGCCCGGCCGGCGTAGGCGGCCGCCGACTGCGCCCCGTTGCCCGTCGAGGGGAGCGCGAGCGACGACGCGCCGCTCCCGGCGGCGACGCTCGCGGCCACCGAAAGACCCCGGTCGGTCAGCGCCCCCGTCGGGTTGCGCCCCTCGTCTTTCACACTCACTTCGGCCACCCCCAGGTCGTCGGCCAGCGACGGGCACGCGACCAGCGGCGTGCCCCCCTCGGCGATGGAGACCGCCGCGTCCCGGCCGAACGGGAGCAGTTCCGCGAAGCGATACTGGTCGTCGGGCCGCCCCTCGAAGGTCGCCGGGGACAGATCGCCCGGGTCGTACTCCGCGACGAGCGGGGCGTCACACTCCGGGCAGGCGTCGGCGGCCGGCAGGTCCCACCGGGTGCCACAGTCGGTACACGAGAGGCCGCGAAACGCCGGGGTCGTCTCCATACCGTCGACTGGACCGCCCGCGATAAAGTGTGATGCGGTGTCGGGCCGGCACGTCGCGTCGAGCGGCGACCTGACGCGGTCGGACGGCGGCCGTGCGATTTCTGTCGGCGGCCGAGTGGTTTTTGGCCCGCCGGTCGAACGACACGCCAATGACGGATGTCGTCGTCGCCGGCGGCGGACTCGCGGGCCTCGTGGCGGCCCGCCACCTGGCAGCGGCGGGGCTGGACGTGACGCTGTTCGAGGCCGACGAGGCGGTCGGCGGGCGCGTCGGGTCCCGGGAACGGGAGGGGTTCGTCCTCGATCGAGGGTTCCAGGTGCTGTTCACCGCCTACCCGGCGGCGCGACGGGAACTGGATCTCGACGCGCTCGATCTGCGGCGGTTCACGCCCGGTGCGACCATCGCGCGACCCGGTCGCCGGTCGGTCCTCTCGGACCCGCGGCGGGACCTGTGGGGACTCTCGTCGACGCTGTTCAACCGCGACGTGCGGACGGCGGACAAACTCCGGCTGTATCGACTCCAGCGGGAACTCCGGCGGGCCGACCCGGCGACCCTGCTCGAGGCCGGCGGGGAGACGATCCGCGAGTTCCTGGCCGACCAGGGGTTCTCGACGGCGTTCGTCGAGCGGTTCGCGGCCCCCTTCTACGGCGGGATCACCCTCGACCGGTCGCTCGGGACCGACAGCGGCGTGTTCCAGTACACCTTCAAGATGCTCGTCGAGGGGGCGACGGCCGTCCCCGCCGGTGGGATGGGCGCGATACCGGCCCAGCTCCGCGAGCGCGCCGCCGCGGCGGGCGCCCGGATCGAAACCGGTCGGCGGGTCAGCGACCTCCACGCGAGCGGGGCCCCGGAGGGCGACGCGGGCGCGAGTCTCGGCGACAGCGACACCGGGAGCGGGCGGCAGGGCGAGGTGACGGTCACCGTCGGCGGGGAACACGTCACTGCGGACGCGGCCGTCGTCGCGACCGATCCGCGGACGGCCGCCGACCTGACCGGCGTCGAGACGTCCACCGGTCGGAAGGGCTGTGTCACGCTCCACGCGGCGCTCCCGTCGGGGAGTGCCCCCGACGTGGGGAAACGCATCGTTCTCAATGCGGCCGGCGACCGGCCCAACCAGGTGGCCCACCTCTCGGCCGTCGCGCCGGAGTACGCGCCCGACGGGCAGGAACTGTTCAGCGCCACGTTCCTGGGCGAGCGCGACGAAACTGACGACGAACTGTTCGCGGCCGTCCGGGACGCGTTCGCGTCGTGGTACCCCGAGGCGCGCGTCGCGGGGCTAGAACCGCTCGCGGTCGACCGCGTGCCGTTCGCCCAGTTCCCCCAGCCGCCGGGGTTCAGGGAGACGCTCCCGGCCGTCGACGCGCCCGACGGGCCGGTGGTACTCGCCGGTGATTACACCCGCTGGTCGTCGATCCAGGGCGCCCTCGAGAGCGGGCGCGTCGCGGCCAGCGAACTCCTCGCCGGGTGAGTGTGCCGCGCCCGAAAACAGTCCGTATCAGACGGTGTGGTGCTCGGTCGCCGGCGTCTCCTCGTCGCCTTCGGTCTCGCCCTCGGGGCGGAGCATCTCGGGAATGAGCCGGACGGCCGCGATGGTCAACAGCGCCAGCACGACGAGCGTCAGCCCGATCAACGTCAGCGCGGTTCCCGTGATTGGCATACTCGAAACTGGGCCGGCGCGACCCAAATACCTGCCGTTCTCCCCCCGATCAGAGCAGTCTCCGGAACTCCCCCAGCGGCGGGAACGACAGCGTCTCCCCGGCGTCCTCGTCCCACACGACGGGCCGGAAGGCGTCGACGTCGGTGACGAGCGGGGTCTGGAAGTCCCCGGCGCGCATGTCGTTGACGGCGACGCCGCGCAGGAAGCGGTTGAACGCCGGCAGGACGATCACGTCGGCGCCGCGGTAGACGCCCACGCCGACGAGATAGCAGGGGCGGCGACGCCCCTCGATCTCGATGGTCGGGTGGTCGTGACCGACGACGTAGCGCTCGGCGTCGGCCGCGGGCGCCTCGTGTCCGTGACAGACGACGGTGTCGCCGATCCGGTACTCGGCTTCGGTGGGGCCCGACCACACCGAGTCGAGCATCGCGTCGTGGTTTCCGGGGGTGACGACCGCCCGGGCGCCCGCCTCCCGGATCGTCCCGGCGAGCCCGTCGACCGCGTCTTCGACCGTTCGGGGGACGGTCGAGTAGGCGTGCAGCAGATCCCCCGCCACGACGACCTCGGCGGGGTCGTGCGTGTCGACCAGTGCTGTGACTCGTTCCAGCACGTCCGCGCCGTCGCCCACCGGCAGGTCGATCGAACTGGCCTCGCCCTTCCCGAGGTGGAGATCCGCCAGTACGAGCGTGTCCCCGATCAGGAGCGCGCGATCACGGAGGGTCGGCCCGAGCCCGGACTCGCCGAACGTCGACATCGGCGCACGGTCGGACTCGGGTGCGTAAATGCCTGACGGGGCGGGCGAGCCGACCGGACGGGAGCGACCGCGCCGCGAGGAGACGGTTTTATGGCTGCCCGGAACCACCCCGGGGGTATGGTCGACGTCCTGGAGAACAAGCGCGCCGCGACCCGGTTTCGCATCCTCGTGGAGATCGCGGAGCGCCAGCCCGCGGTGAGTCAGGGCGAGATCGCCGAGGCCGTCGGCGTGACCAGCCAGGCGGTCAGCGAGTACACCCGCGAACTGGTCGAGGACGGCCTGGTCGAGAAGGAGGGGCGCTCGCGCTACCGCGTGACCAAGGAGGGCGTCGACTGGCTGTTCCAGGCCGCGACGGACGTGCGCCGGTTCGCCGACCACGTGACCGACGACGTGCTGGGATCGGTCCAGGAAGACGCCGCCATCGCGGAGGCCGCCATCGCGGAGGGCGAGACGGTGACGCTCTCGATCGCCGAGGGCTTGCTCCGCGCGAGGCCCGGCGAGTCCGCGGGGGCGACGGGCGTGGCGACGACGGACGCCGCGGCCGGCGAGGTGGTCGGCGTCACCGGCTTCGAGGGCGTCATCGACCTGGAACCGGGCCACGTCAGCGTCGTCCAGGTGCCGGCCATCCGCTCGGGGACCGTCGAGAAACCCGACGAACTGGCGGCTCGATGCGCCGACGCGCCGATCGTCACTGCGGCGGGCGTCGAAGCAGTGGCGGCCCTGCGCGCGGCCGAGGTGGAGCCCACGACCCACTTCGCCGCCGGCGAGGTCGCCGCCGACGCCGCCTCGAGGGGCGTTGACGCCGTGGTCGTGGCGACGCCGGACACCGTCGGCCGGGTTACCGACGCGCTGCGGGACGCCGGCGTCTCCTACGACGTGACCGAGTGAGACGCCCGCCCGACGTCCGGTGTCGTTTTGGGGCGCGCGTCCCAAGCCGGGCCATGAGCGATCTGGACGAGGCCGTCGAGGCGTTCCTCGACGGGGCCGACGAGTGTCTCGCCGAGTACGACCGCGGCTACGCCGACGCGGACGCCACCCTGCGGAAACTGCGCACCCGCATCGACCGCCTGCGCGAGGCGCGGGAGTGACCGCGCGGCGGCGGTGGGGGATTCAGTACGCCAGCGAGCGGACCACACCACCAACAGTTATCGGCACGCGGACCCCGCGGTAGGGTATGACGGAGTTCTCTTCCCGCGTCGAGCAGGTGTCGATCTCGGGGATCCGCGAGGTGTTCGAGGCGGCCGGCGAGGACGCGATCAACCTCGGTCTCGGCCAACCGGACTTCCCGACGCCCGACCACGCCCGCGAGGCGGCGGTCGAGGCGATCCGGGCCGGCGACGCCGACGCCTACACCTCGAACAAGGGGACGCGGGCGTTGCGCGAGGCGATCGCGGCCAAGCACGCCCGCGACAACGACCTGGACGTGGACCCGGGCGACGTGATCGCCACCGCCGGGGGGAGCGAGGCGCTGCACCTCGCGCTCGAGGCCCACGTCGACGCCGGCGACGAGGTGATCTACCCGGACCCGGGGTTCGTCTCCTACGAGGCGCTGACCCACCTCGCGGGCGGCGACCCCGTCCCGGTCCCCTTACGCGAGGATCTGACGCTCGACCCGGCGGCCGTCGAGGACGCGATCACCGACGACACCGCCGTCTTCGTCGTCAACAGCCCCGCGAACCCCACCGGGGCCGTCCAGTCGCCCGCCGACATGCGCGCGTTCGCGCGCATCGCCGACGAGCACGACGTGGTCTGTCTCTCCGACGAGGTGTACGAGCAGATCATCTTCGAGGGCGAGCACCGCTCGCCGGCCGAGTTCGCGGACGGCGACAGCGCGGTCGTCGTCAACGCCTGCTCGAAGACCTACTCGATGACGGGGTGGCGCCTGGGCTGGGTGACCGGCGCGACCGACCGGATCGAGCGGATGCTCCGCGTCCACCAGTACGCCCAGGCCTGCGCGGCGGCACCCTCGCAGTACGCCGCCGAGGCCGCGCTGACGGGGCCACAGGACCCCGTCGAGGAGATGGTCGCGGCCTTCGAGGAGCGCCGCGACGTGTTGCTCGACGGCCTCGCCGACCTCGGTCTCGAGTGCCCGACGCCACAGGGCGCGTTCTACGCGATGCCGGCGGTGCCCGACGGGTTCGTCGAGGAGGCCATCGACCGCGGAGTCGTGCTGGTGCCCGGCGAGGCGTTCGGCGAGCACGGCGCTGGCTACGCGCGTATCTCCTACGCGACGGACGTCGAGACGCTGAAGGCGGCCCTCGAGGTGCTCGGCGAGGCCCTCGCGGCAGTCCGGTAGGCGCTACGGCCGCCGTCGGTCGGGACTGGCGACGGCGCGCCGCCGATCCGAGACGCGGTCGTCCGTCTCAGACGTCGACGTACTGGTCTTCCCACTCGCGGCGCGCCTCGATCTCCCGGCGGCCGCGCCGGGTCAGGCTGTAGAAGTTCGTGCGCCGGTCGCGCTGGCCCTTCTCGACGAGGCCCTTGTCGACGAGCGTGTCGAGGTTCGGATAGAGGCGCCCGTGGTGGATCTCCTTCTCGTAGTACTCCTCCAGTTCCTCCTTGATCGCCAGGCCGTGGGGCTCGTCCTTGCCCGCGATCACGTACAGGAGGTCGCGTTGGAATCCTGTCAGATCGTACATCGCTAAGGTCTACTCCCTAGTTATTGTCTGTCTCGCATAAATATGTCGCCTCTTATGGCGTGAAAGTCCCCCTACGATACCGAAAACGGTTGCGAGAGCACCGAACTCCCAAAAGTAACTCTGCTGAGGTGTGGGCCGGAATATCGCCTCGCCGTTACGTCGGTGTGCCGATATCCACGCGTATTCCGACATGGTCCCGGCGACGGGTCGGTCGTCGGAACCGCCGTTCGTGAGCGTTCGCAGAATACTCTGTCGGGAGTGAACCGCCTGCGTGGACGACCGACTGTTCATCGAGTAAGCTCCGTGTATCCCACCAGCTCGTGACGTTGTGCCGAAAGCAAGTGGAAAGCCCGCACGCGGGAAACCCGCGTGCGGGCTTGCCGCCCTGAATTGGTCCCCGCTGACGCTTCGGCCCTCCAAGCGAAGCGTCACCTGAAACCTGGGGATGGCTTTACTTAAAAGTACCGACCGCGGGAGAGAGTGTTCGGCCGCCGACACGCGTTTCCGCACGCGCTTTTCCTCACATGTACTCTTCCTCGAGGACCCACCCCAGCGCGCGCCGGTAGTGGGTGAGCATCAGCCTGACGCGCTCGTGGCGCACGTCGCCCTCGAGCTGGTCACAGAGGAACTCGTACTGCTCGCGGATCTCGTCCTCGGAGCGCATACCGCGGGTTGGGGACGCTCGCGGAACAAACTTGAGGCCGCGTCACGGAGTGACGGGTATGAGAGTGCGCGGTCGGCGGGAGTGTCAGTCCTGTGGCGCGCAGTGGTCCTACTACGAGACGGGGAGCGTGACCTGCCCGGAGTGTGGGAGCCTGCGCAGCGTCGGGCTCGACGAGCGGACGCGTCACACCGACGCGCCGGTCGAGTTCGACCTGACGCCCGTCCGGAATCGCGTCGACGAGGCGACCACGCGCGAACTGGCCGAGCAGGCCGCGGAGCGGGCCGGCGAGTACGTCCGCAAGCGCGGGTTCGTGAGCGCGGGGGACCTGGCACCGCTCGACGCCGTGTACGTCGCGGCGACGGAACTGCAGTACGCCGCCGAAGAGATCGCGCGGGGACTGCGGACGGCCGAGGACGAGGAACTGTACTTTCTCGCCCTGCTTCGCGGGGCCGACGAGGGGGAGCGCCCGCCCGTCGAGGAGGTCCCGGACTCGCTCGCCCAGGCGCGGGGGCTCGCGATGGCCGCGGTAACCGACGCTTACCAGCGCGACGTGCGCCGGATTCTCGAGGACGACCCCGACCCGGAGGCGCGGCGACTGAACGGGCGGATCAGGGACCACCGCAAGCGGATCGAGGCGCTCGACGGGGACGTGGACCCCGCCGACGCCGAGCGCCTCCTGAAGGCCACCCGGGACCTGGGCCGGTATCTCGACGGCGAGGAGAGCGCGCTCGTCACCGCGGACAACTGGCTCTCGGGGATCGGCTACTGAGTGCCGACGGCTTCGCGCAGGCGCGCGAGCAGGTCCCCCGAGACGCCGTCGAGGCGGTCGGGGTCGGTCCGGAACCACCGCGCCGCCTCGATTTCGTCCGGGGACTCGCCGAGGTCGGTGCCGATGGTCGGGTCGTCGACGCCGGCCGCGAACACCGCCATGTGGCCAGTCACGCGCCGGCCGCCGGACGCGAACGTCTGTTCGACGGCCCCCGCGGGACGCAGGTCGACGGCGTCCAGTCCCGTCTCCTCGCTGACCTCGCGGACCGTCGCCTCGCGCAGTGACTCGCCGGGTTCGACCGACCCGCCGGGGAGCGTCCAGCCGTCGCTCCAGCGGTTGCGGACGAAGGCGGTCCGCCCGTCCTGGGTCACCAGCGCGGCCACGTACCACCGCTCGCCGCGCTCGACGGCGTCCCGAATCGTCCGGAACTCCCCCGCGTCCACGGGCACGCGCTGGCCGGCCACTACGGGGGCGCGCTCCCTGAACGCCGCCGGGTCGATCATCAGGGCAGGGTGACGTCGACGCCGGACTGCAGACTCGCCGCCTTGACGGTGTTGTACAGGAGCATCGCGCGCGTCATCGGCCCGACGCCGCCGGGGACGGGCGTGATGGCGCCGGCCACCTCGCGCGCGCTCTCGAAGTCCACGTCGCCGACCAGTTCGTACCCCTTCTCGGTGTCGGCGTCGACGCGGTTGACGCCCACGTCGATCACGGTGGCGCCCTCGGCGAGCATGTCGCCGTCGATCATCTCGGGGACGCCCGCGGCCGCGATGACGATGTCGGCCCCGCGGGTCTTGGCCGCGAGATCGTCGGTCCGGGAGTGACACACCGTGACGGTGGCGTTGCCGCCGGCCTGCTTCTGGAGGAGGAGGTTCGCCATCGGCTTGCCGACGATGTTCGAGCGCCCGACCACGACTGCGTCTTTGCCCTCGGGGTCGACGCCCGCGTGTGCCAGCAGTTTCTGGATGCCGTGGGGCGTGCAGGGCTTGTAGCGGGCGTCGCCCGAGACCAGGCGGCCGACGTTCTCGGGGTGGAAGCCGTCGACGTCCTTCAGGGGGTCGATCGCGCGCAGCACCTCGCGGTCGTCGACGTGGTCCGGGACCGGCATCTGCACGAGGATGCCGTTCACCTCGTCGTCGGCGTTGAGATCCGCCACGGTATCGAACAGTTCCTCGGCCGGCGCGTCGGGGTCGATCTCGATGTCCCGGGCCTCGATGCCGACCTCCTCGCAGTCGTCCTGTTTCATCGAGACGTAGGTCTCGCTGGCGGGGTCGTCGGACATCAGCACCGTCGCCAGAGTGGGGCGCTCGCCCGCGTCGGCCAGCGCGTCGATGCTCTCGACCAGGCCGTCACGGATCGACTGGGCCACCGCGTCGCCGTCGATAACGTCTGTCATCACGTGGAGGGGGACGCGCGGGGGAGAAAAACGTCACTATGAGCGGATCACACAGTCCGCACAGTCCGCACAGTCGATCGTCCGCTCCCGAACACTTACTCCCAGACGAGGCCTTCGTCGCGGTCGTACAGGGGGTACTCGTCGGTGAGTTCGTCCACGCGGTCGCTCACCGCGCCGACCACGCTGTCGTCGTCGGGCGCGTCGACGACGTCGGCGATGAGGTCGGCCACCTCGCGGCAGGCCGCCTCGTCGAAGCCGCGGGTCGTGAGCGCGGGCGTGCCCGCGCGGATGCCCGAGGGGTTGAACGCCGATCGCGTCTCGCCCGGGACGGTGTTGGCGTTCAGCACGATGCCGGCCGCCTCGAGGGCCTCTTCGACCTCCTTTCCGGTGGTGTCGGGGTGGGAGGGCCGCAGGTCGATCAGCACGAGGTGGTTGTCGGTGCCGTCGGACACCAGGTCGAGGCCCCGGTCCTGGAGGCGGTCGGCAAGCGCCTGCGCGTTGGCGACGGTCTGTTCGGCGTAGGCCTCGAACTCCGGTTCGAGGGCCTCGCCGAAGCCGACGGCCTTGCCGGCGATGTTGTGCATCAGCGGGCCGCCCTGCATCCCGGGGAACACCGCCGAGTCGACGTCGTCGGCGTACTCCTCGTCGCACATGATGATGCCGCCCCGGCCCGCCCGGATGGTCTTGTGGGTGCTCCCCGTGACGAAGTCCGCGACGCCGACCGGCGACGGGTGGACGCCCGCCGCGACCAGGCCGGTGATGTGGGCGATGTCCGCGAGGTGGTAGGCGTCGACGGCGTCGGCGGCAGCCTGGATCGTCTCCCACTCGACCTCCCGGGGGTACGCCGAGTACCCCGAGACGATGATGTCGGGGTCGAACTGCTCGGCCTGTTCGCGCAGGGCGTCGTAGTCGACGTAGCCCGTCTCGGGGTCGATCTCGTACTGCTCGACCTCGTAGAGTTTCCCGGCGAAGTTCGCGGGGTGGCCGTGCGACAGGTGCCCGCCGTGGGTCAGGTCGAGCGAGAGGATCCGGTCCCCGGGGTCGAGCACCGCCAGGTAGACGCCCATGTTGGCCTGCGAGCCCGAGTGTGGCTGGACGTTGACGTGGTCGGCCCCCCACAGTGCCGTCGCGCGCTCGATGGCGAGTTCCTCGAGTTCGTCGGCGTACTCACAGCCACCGTAGTAGCGCTCGCCGGGGTAGCCCTCGGCGTACTTGTTGGTCAGGGGTGACCCCTGTGCCTCGAGGACGGCCTCGCTGACGTGGTTCTCGCTGGCGATCATCGCCAGCGTGTCGTTCTGGCGCTCGACTTCGCCGATCAGCGCGTCGGCGGCGGCGGGATCCTGTGCCCGCACGTGTTCGTAGGTCATGTCCTCATCTCGCGGCCCCCGCGACAATAATCTACCTTTCCGGGGGCGAGCTGCGAGACGGTGACAGGGGCTTTTGGTGGTATCCGTCCAGCGGCGACCTGGGCGGCACCTGGCAACGACGAACGGGGCTTGCGGGCCCGCTCCGGGGACCCGATCCACGAACGGGGCGACGCCGTGCGATTCTCCGATTGTACTATCGACGAATGAGCAAATATTACCCCGTTGAGGCCGCGATTTGTGTCACCGGCAAGAATTGAACCGTCCGAGGCCAGTAAAATTAAATATGATAGACGCCTCATATCTATGCGGACAGATGGGTTCGAATCTACTTGAAGACGACATCGAGGCCGTACTAACCGAAACGTTGAGCGAGGCCGGAGAGACCGTTTACGCTGTCAACCCCGACCGGAGCGTGATCGAGGACATCGTCGAACAGATGACCCACGAGGAGGAGACCGCGTCGGTGCGGCTGCTGGCCGACGAACGTCTCATCAAGGATGTGATGAACGACTTCCTCGTCGCGAGCAAGGCCGCCGACCTGGTGGACGCGGGCCGCCTCGAGATGCGCGTGCTCGAGGACGCGCCGAACCACTCGCTTCTGGTCACCGACGCGACGGTCGTCTCGCTCGTCGAGGCTGGCGGGCGAGTCGCGGGCCTGACCGCCGACGACGCCGAGTTCGTCGGGGACGTGCGAGCGGCCTACGCCGACACCTGGGATCACAGCGACGAGTACTCGCTGCGGACGCCCCCGCTGACGAAGGTCCAGACGACGCTCGAGTCGGATATCGGGCCCGACGCCGCGACGGACTTCGACGACGTGCTCACCTCGCTCGGGACTGCCCGCGGCGACGGCGACGGACTGGACGAGGTGACCATCAGCCTGCTGGTGGCCGCACGCAACGAGGAACTGCTGTACGACATCAGCAAGTGGGGCGAGGACATCGGCCTGGCGAGCAAGGCCACGTTCTCGCGCACCAAGACCACCCTGGAGGAGATGGGCCTCATCGAGACGGAGAAAGTCCCCATCGACGTTGGCCGGCCCCGCCTCCGGCTGATGCTGGGCGACGACCGCCTGGCTGACACCGACATCGACGAACTCGCCGGCGTCGCGCAGGGCCTGCTCGCCGCCTAGGCTTTTTTCACCGGTGTCGTCGTTGCCTCGCGCATGCCGACAGTCACTGTCGTCGGGAGCGGACCGGCCGCCGAGGCGGTCGTCGCCGGGGTGGGGGACGCCGGGGCGACCGTCGAGCGCGACCGCGAGGACCTCGACGGGGCGGACCTGGGAATCGTGGTCGATCGGAGCGGCGCGGACACCTTCAGGGCCATCAGCGACAGCGCTCGCGCGGCGGGTGTCCCGTGGATTGCCGTTGAACTCGGGGGGATCGGCGGCTACCCCATCGTCGACGCCGCCGTGGCGGCCTTCGGGGTCGAGGGGGCCTGCTATCGCTGTCTCGCGGGGCGGGTCGAGGCCAACGTCGCGCCGGAGACGGACCCGGTCGAGGCGCCCGGCGCGGCCACCCAGCGGTTCGCGGGCGCGGTCGCCGCCCGCCTCGCCGGCCGCCACCTCGAGGACGGCGAGGACGTGTTCGGGCAGGTGATCGAGGCCCCGTATCGCGAGCGGTCCCTCCTGCCGCTGCCCGGGTGTGCCTGCGGCGGGGGACGGGATCCGGAACTGGGCCGCAAGTACGACGCGGTCGATGTCGATCGGGCGGTGAGTCGCGCGGAGCACGCGCTCGACGAGCGCGTGGGCATCGTCACGCAGGTCGGGGAGGGCGAGTCCTTCCCGGCCCCCTACTATCTCGCACAGCTGTGTGACACGGGCAGCTTCAGCGACGCGACCGCGCCGCGACAGGCCGCCGGCGTCGCCGCCGACTGGGACCGCGCGCTGATGCGGGCGCTCGGGGAGTCCCTGGAGCGGTACGCCGCCGGCGTCTACACGGCGGCCGACACCGAACGGGCACCCGCCGAGGGGGTGGAAAATCCCGTCGAGCCGACAGCGTTCGTGGCCCCCGAGAGCGACTACGCGCCCGGCGACACGGTCGAGTGGATGGCAGGGGAGGACCTGCAGACGGGCGGGCGGGCGTCGGTGCCGGCCGACCTGGTCTTTCATCCGCCCCGGGAAGAGCGGTTCCGGCCGGCGGTGACGACCGGCCTGGGGCTCGGTAGCTCGGGAGCCGGGGCCCTGCTGTCGGGGCTGTACGAGGTTATCGAGCGCGACGCCGCGATGCTGTCGTGGTACTCGACCTACGAGCCGCTGGCGCTGGCGGTCGAGGACGAGGGGTTCGAAACGCTGGCCGCGCGGGCCGGCGCCGAGGGGCTCTCGGTGACGCCCCTGTTGCTCACCCAGGACGTGGACGTGCCGGTCGTCGCCGTCGCGGTCGAGCGCGACGAGTGGCCCCGCCTGGCGCTCGGATCGGCCGCGAACTTCGACCCGCAACGCGCCGCGCGCAAGGCGCTCGCGGAGGCGCTCCAGAACTGGATGGAGCTGCGCAGCATGGGGCCGGAGGGCGCGGCCGACGCCGGCGGCGCTATCGGCGAGTACGCCGCCGACCCCGGGCCGGTCGCCGACTGGGTCGACGCCGACCAGCGGATCCCCGCCGAGTCGGTCGGCCCCGACCCCGCGTACGCCGGCGAGGACGCGCTCGCGGCACTGATCGACCGCCTTGACGAGGCGGGGCTCGCGGCCTACGCCGCCCGGACGACGACGCGGGACCTCGAGGCGCTGGGCTTCGAGGCGGTGCGCGTACTGGTCCCCGAAGCCCAGCCGCTCTTTCTCGACGACCCGTTCTTCGGCGAGCGGGCCGATCGTGTTCCCCGGGACCTCGGTTTCGAGCCCCGTCCGGACAGGGCGTTTCACCCGTTCCCCTGATCCGGACTGCCGTCTCGAACCGTCGGAAAGGAGAGAGATACGAGGAATTAAGAGGCCACTTGTCAATCGTTTACATAGTGGTGGCATACGAGCGCCACGGAGCAACGTGACGACTGAGTTCGATCTCCCCTGTGCGGAGTGTGGACACGACCTCGAACCGACGGAGGTCACAGCGAGCGACGGGCCCGTGACGGTCGCCGACTGCCCGAACTGCGGCGGCCGGTACTATCCCGAACCGTCGCTCGCCCGGCTCAGATCCCGAAGGTGACCCGCAGCATGTCGCGGGTCCCCGGCCCGAGCCCGACGGCGGTGACCGCCACGAGCAACAGCAACGCGTAGCTGGGGCTCTCCTCCATGAACTCGTCGGTGAACAGCCACAGCACGACCGCCGGGAGGACGAGTTTGATGACGAGGAACGGCCAGGACGTGCCGATCGCCGCCGAGAGCCCCGCCGGCTGGACGGCCTCGGTCACCTGGATGATCATCAGGTTGACGGGGTGTTTCGGGTAGTAGCTGAGCGCGGCGCCGGGGATCAGCGTCCCGAGCCAGTCGGCCGTCAGGACGTTCGCGACGCCGTCGATGGCGTGGCCCCAGATGACGAACAGGCCGACGGAGCCGGTGGCGCCGACGACGTGGGGCCACCCCCGTGCGACGCCGCGCCAGACCACGTAGGCCAGCCCCGTCGCCAGCACGAGCACCGCCAGCAGGAACTGGGCGTAGGTGTGGACGTAGTCCGTCGTGAGCGAGAGCAAGACCAGGTAGCCAAGCGTCAGCGCGAGCAGGGCCGTGCCGGCCTGGGTCATGAACCGGACGTAGTCGTCGACGACGTCGCGCTCGCGCAGGCGCAACGCGAGCACGAGGGTGCCAAGCGTGAGCAAGAACAGGACGAAGTAGATCAGCGGGCTGACCAGCAGCGTGTTCAGCGGGAACGGGATCGAGGGGGCGGCGCCGGCCTCGACGGCGGCGTCGGTGACGTCCTCGACGACCCGCAGCGCCCCGCCGAGCAGCATGAACGGTACCATCGGGTAGTACAGGGAGCGCTCGACCTCGAAGTCGAGGCGCTGTATCAGCAGGTACACGCCGACGAGCATGAACAGGAGCGTCACCATGTACCCCACCTCCGAGACGAGCGTGTAGCCGGGCTGGGCGTAGATCACGCCCGCGCTCTGGAGCGCCGTACACCTCGCCGAGTCGTACACCGCCTGGACGGAGCCGTGCTGGATGACCGCACAGGACGCCGCCTTGGCGTCGGCGACGACCGGCCCCCAGAAGTACTGCCAGAGGAACTGGTCCCACACCAGGCGAGGAAACGCCAGGGCGCTGCCAACGAGGACCACGAGCGCGGCCCCGAGGGCAGTCAGCCACGCCCGCTCGGGGCCGACGCGCTCGATGCGTTCTGCGAACGACATACGCGAGTTGGCGAGAGCCTGGCTTTTCAGGTTTCCGGTCGCGTGTGCCCGGAGCGCAGAGGCGTCGCCCGAAATCGGGCGCGTCGCCCGAGACCGGATGCGTCCTCCGAGACCGGATGCGTCGCCGGGGACGCTCCGGACTACTCGCGTTCCCCGCGGGCCGCCGCAAGTACCGCGTCGTGAGCGCGGCCGTTCGAGGCGACGAGGCCGTCGCTGTCGTGGCGCCAGCGCTCTCCGGCGAAGTCCGTCACGGTCCCCCCGGCCTGCCGGATCAGGTGGACGCCCGCGACGGTGTCCCAGGGGTAGTTCGTCCCGGCCGCGATGGCGGCCTCGAGGCCGCCGTCCGCCACGGCCGCGAGCGTCGTCTGGAAGCTCCCGAGTCGGCGCACGTCGCCGAAGCGGTGGACGACCGCGTCACAGATCCGCCCGAAGTCGTCCCGGTCGTCCATCGCCCACCACCCCACTGCCGCGACGGCGAACGTCTCGGGATCGGACCGCTCCGAGACCGCCACCGTCTCGCCGTCACGTGTCGGGTTTCCGTCGCCTGACGCGTAGAGATCGCCCAGCGCCGGGAGATACGTCGCGGCGGCCACCGGCTCGCCGTCCTCGACGGCCGCCACGACGGTCGCCCACGTCCGGGACCCGCGGACGAAGTTCGCGGTGCCGTCGATCGGGTCGACGATCCAGGCCGCCCCGGCGTCGGGCACCTCGGTCATCAGCGACCCGGGGTCGGGGCCGTGTGCGCCCGTCGGCCCGCCCTCCTCCTCGCAGACCAGCGCGTCGTCGGGAAACTCCTCGGCGATGGTGGCGACGACCTGGGCCTGGGCGTCTCGGTCGACCTGGGTCACCAGGTCGTTCTTGTTCCCCTTGGTCTCGACGGGGAGGTCGGTGCGGAACTGCTCGCGCGCGACCACGCCGCCGGCGCGCGCGGCCCGCTCTGCGATGGCCGCCCGGTGGTGGGCGTCTGTCATGGCCGGGCGTGGGGGACCGGCCGGTAAAAGCTCTGGTTATTCGCCCGCGGCGTCCTCGGCGGCCGTCCGGATCGCCGCCGCGATGTCTTCCGCCTCCTCGGGCGTGTACAGCACGCGGTTCCCCAGCGACTGCTCGATGCGGACGTACCCGTCCTCGTCCACGTCGATGGAGAAAAACGCCGTGTGCTCCAGCGGCGTCACTTGCCCCGAGCCTGGCCCGTCCGTTGTCATGTGATAACGTATCACTCCCGGACGGGTGAATCGCCTCGGGGTCAAGCCCCGAGGCTTCCCGTTTCCAGGACGTGACTTGCAGACACACGCTGGAAATCAGCGGTATCCACAGCGGTCACAGTCTCCACGGGCGTGTCTTCGGGCCATCCCAGCCCTAGTTCAGAAAAGCCCCTCTGCAACACGTTCATCGCCGCGTTCGCATCCCTGTCCGCCTCGAATCCGCACGACGGACAGGAATGTTCCCTGACCCAGATAGGCTTCCGAGTCTCCACACCACACGACGCGCACTCTTTCGTGGTTCCTCGTGCTTCGACTTGCACGACGTGACAGCCGTACAGGTCAGCCTTGTATTCGAGCAAGGTGATGAATTGTCGCCACGCCGCGTCCTGCTTGTTGCGAGCGTTGTGCGACTGTTCGAGCATCCCCTTCACGTCCAAGTCCTCAACGAATACGGCGTCGTATTCCTTGCCGAGCCACGCCGTGAGTTTGTGCTGGTAGTCCAGCACCTTCCGACGAATATGACGCCTGACCTTCGCTATCTCTCGACGCTGTTTCTCGTAGTTATTCGACCCTTCTTGTTTCCGCGACAACTTGCGTTGCTCGCGTTGGAGGCGTTCGTACTCGTCTTCGAGGTTGAGCCAGTCTACAGTTTTGCCATCGCTGGTGTGGATGTAGTTCTGGATGCCGAGATCGATCCCGACGCTGTTGCTCGCGTCCAGCGAGTCCACAGCGGGTTTCTCAGGTAGGTTGGCGTCATCGGTTTCCAGTCCGAAGGAGACGAACCAGTCGCCGGTCGTCTCTTTCTTGAACGTGACTTCGTTGATGGTGGCGTGGTCGGGAATCGGGCGGTGGTAACGGATTTTGACCCACCCAATCTTGCTGAAACGGACGTATGCAAACCTGTCGCGGCCCCTCTTTTCATCGAGGTCGAAACCGGACTGGTTGTACGTCACGCTTCGGTAATCAGGGGGAGTTTGCCGCTTGAGCCGTCCGACGTTGTATCCCTTCTCTTTCTTCTTGCGAAGGTTCGAGAGGTTGCGATGGAAGCGAGCGACAGTGGCTTGTGCGGCTTTCGAGTGCAGTTCACCAAACACAGGCCATTTGCGCTTCCACTCTGGGAGTTTGTTGTTCTGGTCGTACTCATTCGGCTTGTCGTCTTCTGGGCTGTTTTCGTAGTCCCATCGGACGTGGTTGTAGAGTTGGCGATGACCATTGAGATGGTGTTCCAGTCCGTCCGCTACCT
>JBDGUH010000062.1:14695-19719 GCA_042216055.1 Haloarculaceae archaeon | reverse complement strand
CCAGCCCGCGGATGGTCGTCCGGAGCCAGGGCTCGTGACCGACGGTGTCGACGAAGGAGACGAGGCGGTCGGCCTCCTCGACGACGCGGGCCCGGTCGTCCTTGCGGTTGGGATTGTCCATCCGGACGGCGCCGCCCTCGTCGAAGCCGTACACGCCGTAGGAAAGGTCCGCCGAGAGCCCCCGTTCGACCTCGTGGGGCTGGACGTCCAGATAGCACCTCGTCCCGCCCTCGCCGTCGTCGGCCTGTCCCGTGACGAGCGACCCCACGAGCGTCGACTTGCCGTGGTCGACGTGCCCCGCCGTGCCCACGACGATGTGGTCGTCGTCGGCCAGTCGGGATCCCTCGGTGATGCGCGCGACGCCGACGATGCCGTCGCCGCGGTCCTCGCCCTCCGTGACCGTCCCCGTCGTCGTGTCGACCCCCCACGTCTGGACGGCCTCGATGTGGGCGTCGGCCTCGTCGGCCAGCAGCGACAGCACGTCCATCGACTCGGTGAACTCCTCGGGCGGGATGCCCGCGAGGCCGCCGTCGTCGGTGACCCCGACCACGTAGGTCGCCTCGCCGTCGCCCGAGAGGACGCGGTGGCGCAACTGCGCCGCCAGGCTCTCAAGGCGCCCGTCCGCGAGGTGCAACTCCTCGGTGAGTCGCTCCTTGAATTCGACGCTGCCCCCCTCCTGTTCGCCGCGGTCCAGGGCGCGTTCCAGCACGGCCCGGTCGGGGCTCATGGGACTCGGTAACGGAGGACGAAACATAAGCCTTCCCCGGTGTGAGTGGCTGTACCGTCCGGAGAGCTATAGAACGCGAGGCCCTCGATCCGAGCGTACCGAACACGAGTCCTGCCCGTCCGAGTCCCCGGGGACACTCCGACGACGAGACGCCGGTGGCTCCCGCTACCACGATTTGAGCGTCGCTACCGCACCGTACGGAGCTCTTACTATTACGTTTCGGGACGCACGGGACGATGACGAACCCCGTCTCCAGCCATGAGCACGATCGCAATCCGTGACGTGGCCGCTACCGGAACGACGCTCGAGAGTTCGATCGCCGTTCCCGCCCCGCTCCGGCGGTTCTTCACGGGAGAGTCCTTCAGGGCGACGTACGGCGTGGACATCTCGGACGTGGACGAGAGCGTGCTCGCGATTCCAGTGGTCGGACACGTGGCGCCCGTCGCGTGGACGCAGGGCGTCGACCTCGCGGTCCCCGCCCTGGACAGCGAATACCGGGACTGTCTGAGGGCGGTTCAGGAGCGTCTCCGGTCGATGTATCCGGGGTTCATGGACGGCGGGACGGTGTTCGTTCGAGACTCCGTCGACAACGACGAACCGACGGGGACGGGGACCGGGCTCCTGTTCAGCGGCGGCGTCGATTCGGTGACCTCGTTCGCGCGACACGACGACGAGATAACGACGCTGATCGGCGTCCAGGGCTGGACGATCGACGACGAGGCAGACGAGGAGTGGGAACGGGTGGCGGCCCGAATCGGGTCGTTCGCCGACCGCCACGGGGTCGACAGCGCGTTCGTCCGCTCGAACGCGCTGTCGATGCTCGACACGACGATGCTGGGGGCACACTACAAGCGCTATCTCGTCGGGAGCTGGTACAGCGGCGTCGGGCACGGGCTCGGCCTGCTGTCGCTGTGTGCGCCGCTGTCCGTCGCCGGGGGGATCGACAGCCTGCACATCGCCTCGACACACACGGCGGCGTTCGAGTATCCCTGGGGCTCGCACCCGACGATCGACGAGCACGTCCGCTGGGGCGGGGCGAGGGCCAACCACGACGGCTACGAACTCGATCGACAGGAGAAGCTCTATCGGATCGCCCGGTTCGTCGAGAGCGAGGACCCTCAGCTGAAGCTGCACACCTGCAACCGGGGGGAAGCGGACAACTGCAACGACTGCGAGAAGTGCTATCGGACGGCGATCGGCCTGTTCCTGGCGGATCTCGATCCCCGCGATCACGGGTACGACATCGGACCGGAGGATCTCGATCACGCGCGCGAGGCCGTCGAGTCCGGCGAGTGGCTCGTCGACGAGCACTTCCGCTTCATGTGGGAGACCCTGCAGTCTCACGCCCCGGAGGGGTTCGATCACGAGTCGGAACCGGTCCGGAAGTTTTTAAGGTGGCTCGCCGAGGTCGATATCGACGCCTGCTATCAGCGGGGGGCCAACGCCCGGGAGGATCGATGGGGTCGCGTTCTGCGAACCGTGGCGAGGAACACGCCGTATCCGGTCTACGCGTCCCTCTATCCCGTCTACGACCGGGTCGTGAACTCCGCTCGCGGGGGCCCCGTTTCGGACTCTCTCGGCAGAACGCTCCTCGAATTCGGTAGCGATCGACGCCGGTGAGCCGATCTCTCCGTCGTCGACTCTACTCCGTCGTCGCAAAGACGCGTCGTCCGCTCAGCGGTAGGGTTCGACCGCCTCGAGGAAGCCATCGGCGTAGGCCGCGTCGGTGACCCGGTCGGCGGCGGCCAGCGCTTGCTCGTCGGCGTTCGCGACGGCGACGGCTTCGCCGGCGCGCTCGAAGGCCGGAACGTCGTTCTCGGAGTCGCCGACAGCGAGAAACGCGCCGGAGTCGACGTCCAGTTCGGCCGCCACCCGCTCGAGGCCGGTGCCCTTGTCGACGCTGGGGTCCTTGAGGTGGTAGGCAAAGCCCGTGTCGAGCACGACCAGCCCTTCCTCGGCGGCGAGTCCGTCCAGCGGTTCACGGGGGCGATCCAGACGGATCGCGATCTCGGTCTCCCGCCAGCGGTTCGCCAGGTCGATCGCTCCCCATCCGAGGTCGTGGCCCCGCTCGCGGTAGGCATCGGTCACCCGGTCGACGGCCGCGCGGTCGCCCGCCACCGCGTAGGTGTCGGTCTGTCCCACGACGACGACCCCGCCGTTCTCGGCGACGGCGCAGGGCTCGATGCCGACGAACTCACAGAGCGCGACCGGGAACGGCGCGGCCTTCCCGGTGGCGACGACGACCGGTTCGGGCCACTCCCGCAGGACGGGGAACACCCGCGGGTCCACGGCCTGATCGGTGTCCGTCAGCGTCCCGTCCACGTCGACGGCGAGCGGCGGCGTCTCCATGCCCCCCGAATCGGCGCCGAAACCTATCCCGGTTGCGATCAGCCACGGGCATCCCCCGCCCGGTCAGTCCGCGAGGCGCTCGTAGGCCTCCTTGACCCGCTTGAACCGCTCCTCGTCGCCGCCGTCGGTGTCCGGGTGGACGGCCTTGACGCGCTCGCGGTAGGCCGCCTTGACCGCCGACTGATCGGCGCCGGGTTCGAGTCCCAGTCGCCGGTAGGCCTCCGCCGCGCTCAGTCGGTCCCCCGCCTGCCTCCGTCGCCGGGAACCACCGCCGGATCGTCCCCCGCCGGCGCGCGACCGGGCGCGATTGGTCCGTCCGCCCGCCGCCCGCGCGCGCTGCCCGCCGCGAGGGGGCTCCCAGTCCGCGCGCGGGCCGGCACCGAATCCGCTGCGCCCGCCGCGGCCGGGGCCGTCCGCCCGGTTCCGGCGGGCCTGCTGTTCGACGCGGGCGTACACCCGCCGGGCCATCCGGCCGCTGATCTGGTCGTACATGAGAAACGTCGCCGCCCCGAACGTGAGCGCGACGAACAGAAGCACCAGATTGTACGCGAACGCGAGGACGACGAACACGACAGTGGTCGCACCGAGGGCGGCCGCCACGCCGCGGATCAGGCGGTCGTAGTCCACGGCGGGCTTTCGACCCCCGCCCCCGTAAGCCTCTCGCCGCGGGACCGGTTGCGGGACCTGTAAATCGGCGTTCACCGCGGTTCGGGCAACAGTCAAGGGACGGGACGCGAAATACGGTGCTATGGACTTCGTCCCCACCCAGGAGCAGCGACAGATCCGCGAGATGGTCGCGGAGTTCGTCGACGAGGAGGTCGTCCCGCGCGCGGCCGAGATCGACGAGACCGACGAGTTCCCCCGCGACCTCGTGACCCAGATGGGCGAACTGGGACTGATGGGCGCGCCGATCCCCGAGGAGTACGGCGGCGCGGGACTGGACTATCACGCCTACGCGATGGCCCTGGAGGAGATCGCGCGGGGGAGCGGCGGCCTCGCTACCATCGTCGCCGCGCACGCCTCGCTCGTGTGCGCGATGATCCACCGGTTCGGGGACGAGGCCCAGCGCGAGCAGTACCTCGTGCCGCTGGCCGAAGGGACGGAGGTGGGTGCGTTCGGGCTCTCGGAGGCCGGCGCCGGCAGCGACGTCCCCGCGATGGAAACGACCGCCGAGCGCGACGGCGACGAGTACGTGATCGACGGCGGGAAGCTGTGGATCTCGAACGGGTCGGTCGCGGACACGGTGGTGCTGTTCGCCAAGACCGACCCCGACGCCGGTCGGGACGGGATCTCGTCGTTCGTCGTCCGCCCCGACGAGGACGAGGGCTTCCACGTCGAGGGCACCGAGCACAAGCTCGGGGACAAGGGGTGTCCGACCGCCGAACTGCGCTTCGAGTCGATGCGCGTGCCGGCCGACCGGCGGCTCGGCGCGGAGGGCGACGGGTTCCTGCAGGCGCTCAAGACGCTCAACGGCGGCCGCATCACCATCGCCGCCCGCAGCGTCGGCATCGGGCAGGCGGCGCTCGACGCCGCCCTCGAGTACGCACAGGAGCGCGAGCAGTTCGGCCAGCCTATCTCGGAGTTCCAGGCCATCCAGCACAAACTGGCCGACATGGACACCAAAGTCGAGGCCGCGCGACTGCTGATGCACCGGGCGGCCGACCTGAAGGAGCGCGGCGAGTCCCACGTCAAGGCGGCCGCCCAGGCCAAACTGTACGCCTCCGAGGTGTCACGCGAGGTCGCCAACGAGGGCATCCAGATCCACGGCGGCTACGGTTACACGACGGACTTCCCCGTCGAGCGTTTCTACCGGGACGCAAAGCTCAACGAGATCTACGAGGGGACCAGCGAGGTGCTGCGCAACACGATCGCCGACCAGTTGCTCGAGGGGTGAGGTGATCGGCAGTCCCCCGCCGAGCCGGATCCCAAGTACTGATCCCCGCCACAG
>JBDGUH010000062.1:7589-14595 GCA_042216055.1 Haloarculaceae archaeon | reverse complement strand
CGCCGAGCCGGATCCCAAGTACTGATCCCCGCCACAGGCAGTGTCGCCCCCGCTCACGCCAGCGCCCGTTCGATCCGGGCGGCCGCCTCGTCCACGTCCTCGCGGGCCACGTCCCGGTGGGTACAGAAGCGCGTCGTGTACTCGTCGAAAGCCCCACACAGGACGCCGACTGACTCGCAGCGCTCGACGAACTGCTCGGCGGGCAGGTCCGCGCTCTCGCTGTCGAGGACGACGATGTTCGTCTCTGGTTCGGGCGCCCGCAGCCCCGCGATGTCGTCCAGTGCGGCCGCGAGACGGGCGGCGTTCTCGTGGTCGGTCGCGAGGCGGTCCACGCTCTCCAGGGCCTCGAGGCCGGGCGCGGCGATCACTCCCGCTTGTCGCATCCCGCCGCCGAACAGCTTTCGGACGCGACGGGCACGTTCGACGAATTCCTCGGATCCGGCGAGCACCGATCCCACGGGGGCGCCAAGCCCCTTCGAGAGGCAGAACATCACCGAGTCGACGTTCTCGCAGAGCGCCGGCGCGGGGGTGTCGAGCGCTACGGCCGCGTTGAACACGCGCGCGCCGTCGAGGTGGACCGGCACGTCGCGCTCGTGGGTTGCGGCCGCCGCGGCGTCGATCCGGTCTTTGGGAACGGCGACCCCGCCGCGGTAGTTGTGGGTGTTCTCGAGCGCGAGCAGCCCCGTCCCCGGTCGGTGGAGGTCCTGCTCGACGTACCCCTCCCGGATCGTCTCGGGCGTCGGGACGGCCCGCTCGCCCGCGTCGACGGTGCGTGGCTGGACCGCCGAGAGCTGTGCGGGCCCGGCGAGTTCCCAGCGGTAGACGTGGGCCTCGCGGTCGACGAGGAGTTCCTGTCCGCGCTCGGTGTGGGTCCGGATCGCCACCTGGTTGCCCATCGTCCCCGAGGGGACGTACAGCGCGGCCTCCTTGCCGACCGCCGCGGCCGCCCGCCGCTCCAGTTCGTTGACGGTCGGGTCCTCGCCGTACACGTCGTCGCCGACGTCCGCGTCGCGGGCGGCCTCGCGCATCGCGTCGGTCGGCCGCGTGACGGTGTCTGAGCGCAGGTCGATGGTCCGCTCGTCGTCGGACATACCCGGACCTCGCGGGCGGGACAGTTATAGGTTGGAACTCGTGGACCCGGTCCCGGTCGCCGACGAGGCTCACCGATCGACGTCGACGCCGCGGCGCTCGACTTCCGCGAAGAACTCGTCGGGGTCGACCTGCCGGACGCCGCGTTCCTCGGCGGCCTCGCGCTTGCGGGCGCCCGGGCTCTCGCCGACGACGAGCAGGTCCGTCGTGCCCGAGACGCTCGACGTGGCGCTCCCGCCGTGGCGCTCGACGAGCGCCTGGAGATCCTCGCGGGTCCACCCCTCGACGCTGCCGGTGAACACGACTGTCAGCCCGTCGAGTTCGTCGCCGCCGGACTCCCGAGCGGGTTCGGGTTCGACGCCGCGCTCGCGCAGGCGCTCGATCACTGCGCGATTGCGCTCGTCCCGGAAGAACTCCCGGACGTGGCTCGCGACGACCGGGCCGACGTCCGGTACGCGCTGGAGCGCTTCCTCGTCGGCCGCCATCACGGCGTCGAGCGTCCCGAACTCGGCGGCGAGTGCGCGGGCCGTGGTCGGTCCCACCTCGGGGATGCCCACGGCCGAGAGAAAGGTCGCCAGCGGCGGGTGCTTCGCGTCAGCCAGTTGGGTGTGTACCGTCTCGGCGCTCCGCTCGCCCCACCCCTCGAGCGCCGCGATGTCCTCCACGGTCAGGTCATAGAGGTCGGCAACGTCACGTTCGACCAGCCCGGCCTCGACGAACTGGTCGGCCGCCTCGGTCCCGATACCCTCGACGTCGAGGCCGTCGTCGCCGGCGTAGTGCTCGACGGCCCGCTTGAGCTGTGCCGGACAGCTCAGCCCGCCGACGCAGTAGTGCATCGGCCCGTCGCGCTCGACGGCGCTCCCACAGACCGGACACGTCTCCGGGAACCGGAAGTGACCCTCGGTGTGGGCTTCCACCACCTCGGCGACGTAGGGGATCACGTCGCCGGCGCGCTCGACGCGCACCTCGTCGCCCACGGCCACCCCCAGGCGCTCGATCTCGGCCTGGTTGTGGAGGCTCGCCCGCGAGATGGTCACCCCGCCCACGTCGACCGGATCCAGGAGCGCGACGGGCGTGAGCCGTCCCGTGCGCCCCACCTGGATCACGACGTCCGTGACCGTCGTCCGCTCGGTCCGGGGCGGAAACTTGTAGGCGAACGCCCAGCGGTAGTGCCGGCTGGTCGTCCCGAGCGCACCGCACTGCTCGCGGTCGTCGACCTTGTAGACGACGCCGTCGATCTCGTAGTCGAGGTCGTCGCGGGCCGCCAGCAGTTCCTCGCGGTAGTCGACGGCCGCGTCGACGGACTCGACCCGCCGGGTCCGGTCGTTGACCTTCAGCCCCCACTCGGGGAGTCGCTCGTGTTCCGCCCAGTGAGAATCGACGCCCGGGAGCGCCGCCGTCCCCCGGGAGGCCGTCGCGTCCCCCGCGGCCGACGGGTCGTCACCCGCCGCCAGCACGTCGTAGAAAAAGCAGTCCAGCGGGCGTTCGGCCGTCACCGACGGGTCGAGTTGCCGGAGCGTCCCCGAGGCGGCGTTGCGGGGGTTGGCGAACGGTTCCTCGCCCGCCTCGACGCGCTCGCGGTTGAACGCGTGAAACGCCGACCGGGGGATGTACACCTCGCCGCGGACGGCGAGGAAGGCCGGCGGGTCACCCCGCAGACGTTGCGGGATCGAGTCGATCGTCCGGACGTTCTCGGTCACGTCCTCGCCCGTCCGCCCGTCGCCGCGGGTCGCCGCCCGCTCGTAGACGCCGTCGACGTACACCACCTCGACGGAGAGGCCGTCGAACTTCGGCTCGCAGACGTAGCGCACGTCCCCCTCGACGGCGCGCTCGACCCGCGCCGCGAACTCGCGGACGGCCGCCTCGTCGCCGCTGGAGTCGATCGAGAGCATCGGGACGACGTGCTCGACGGTGCCGAGTTCGTCCACCGGCTCCCCGCCGACGCGTCGCGTCGGGGAGTCGGCCGTCTGGAGGTCGAACGCCGCCTCGAGGTCCCGGAGTCGCTCGAACAGGCGATCGTAGGTCCGGTCGGCGACGACCGGATCGTTCCGGACGTAGTACCGGTAGTCGTGATAGCGGATCGCCTCGCGGAGCCGCCGGGCCTGGCGCTCGGCGGTCGCCGCGTCCAGGTCCTCGATCGGTTCGAACGCGACCGACGGGTCCCGGACGTAGGGGTTGTCGCCGCTCTCGGTTGCGTCCGCACCGTGCTCCCCGTCCTCGTCCGTGTCCGCCATGGTGGTGGGTGTGCGGCCGGCGGGTTAAATCGCCCGCGGCTTCCGTGCGAGTGGCTGGCGGCCACCGCGTGACCCGTCACTCGCGTCGCGTCTCGACGACAGACAGGTCCTCGTCGACGACCACGTGGAGCACGTCCTCCTCGCAGGTCAGCGCGACCGAGAGCCGCCAGGGGTCCTCGGACACGACGGACGTCGGCTCGTCGTCGACGCACCACGAGAGTTGCCAGTAGGGCACGTCCGAGAGCGCCACGCCGTGGTCGGCGTAGAAGTCGACGACCGCCGACTGGTCGAGCAGCGCCAGGCCGACCGCCGAGCAGCGCTCGGCGGTCGCACTGCTCGCACCGGTGGACCGCCCGCAGGGTCGCCCCGACACAGCACTCGCCCTCGCGCTCGACGCTCGTCCGCATGCGTCCGTTGCACTCCGGGCAGACGCCGTCCTTCGCGAGGCAGTGGAGGTGACGTACCCGCTGGTCGAACGCCGCCAGTACCTCGGCGTCGGTGCGGTCGTGCAGGCCCCCCGGCGGGAACGGGTACTCGCCGTGTCCGTGCCCGCAGGACGGACACTCGATGGCGATGCGCTCGTCGGCGTACCGCGCCGCGAGCGTGCTCCCACAGCGCGTGCAGGGATCGTCGATGGCGAGGTTCCGCTCCGGGTGACGAGTGAACGATCCCGCGAGGATGGCCTGGACGATGCGCTCGCCGGCCGTCCGGAGTTCGTACCCCGCGTCGGTCTTGCGGACGAACTGTCCGGTGAGCTTCCCGAGGTGGTAGTTGAACTGGGCGCTGTCCCGGAGGCCGACGGCTTCCCTGATCTCGGAGAACCGTGCCGGCCCCTCCAGTCGCCACAGCGCCTCGAGGATCGCGAGTCGCGTCTCGTCGCTCACGAGTTCGAAGGCGTCCGACGGCTCCAGACAGTCCTCGCAGTTCTGGAGGCTGTCCGTGCGGCTCATGTCTCCGCTGTGTGTCGCCACGATATAAAGCGTTGGCTCAACGTCGGATTTATAGGGAAACGTACCTATTTTGATAGCGCGGATGGGGCGATAACAGCTGGAATTCCATACCCCCCATATTCTGGTATTATGGGCCATTTACGGCGCAATAGGATGTGTCGTAGTCAGGCGGAATATCGAAGCATTCGGCTACGAATCCTTAGAAACACGATAACAATGTGGTTCGTATTCGATCCACGACTCGTCCGCGCTAGACGAACAACTCAGACGTCGCGTGCCGGTATCGTGGTGGGTGCCGGGGTACAGCCGGTGAGCAATCGGCAACAGCGTGGGTGGAAAACCATGCGACGACGCAACCTCATCAAGACGATCGGTGGAATCGCCACGACGACCGCCGTCGGCGGGAGCGCCCTGCTCGCGGCGAGCGGCGGCGCCAGCGCCACTGCCGGGGGCAGCATCGCCGACCCGCCGGCAGTCGAGACGGACGACGGGACGATCAAGTGGGTCGCGGTCCAGACGACCGGCCGGCTCACCTGGGACGGGTTCGACACGCCGGCCAAGAAGGCCCGGATCATGGTCTACGTGACCCTGAAACGCAACGGGTCGACCATCTGGGGCGAGAACCTCATTCACGACACCGGGATGTTCGACCTGACGAGCAGCTGGGGTGGCTCCGGCGAGGACAGCGGCCTCAGCGGCGACAGCGCGGACGGCCAGTCCGGCTACATCGCCTCGGACGCCGACTGGGGTATCCTCCAGAAAAACCAGCAACACCTCTACAACAACGGCTACGGCCTCCCGCAAAACCCCGGACCGGTGGGCCCGCTGGAGGCCGACCAGGACGGTTCGACCGTCCAGACCCGCGTCGTCCTCCGGTCGGTGTATCTCCTGTTCGACGAGAACGGCAACGAACTCACCGGTACACAGGGCTACCCCTCGCGCCCGGAGGCGAGTTCGAGCTTCGTCGTGACCGTCAACAACCAGTCGTCCTCGACCGGCTTCGGCGACAGCGACGGCGAGGGCGACACCAGCGACTCCGCCAGCGTCGGCGTCTAAGTCGTCCATCGCTCCTCCGCCGTCCATCGCTCCTCCGCCTCCCTCGTTGGAATCTGCTGCCCTACAGTGTTCGCCCGTGCGTCCGTCTCCTCGTCCGGTGAAGCCCGTTCACCCCGCTCTCGGTGGCACCCGGAATCGAGCCTCTTCCCGAATCGCCGACTGTCGATAGAGTAATCCCCACTCGGCTACCACTTACGTCACGATACCGTGTTGCCCGCTCCCGTGGAGTCGCTGCCCGTCTACGTCGCCGCGTTCGGGCTGGCCGCCCTGGCGTGTTTCGCGAGCGTCGGGCGGGCCCGCCGCCTGGAGGACGACGAACTGCGCCGCGGTCTGGTGTGGCTGCTGGTCACCAGCGGCGGGTGGTCGCTCGCAACCGTAGCGTACCTGCTGGCGCCGACCCCCGGTCTCGCGCGGACGAGCTACGTCGTCGGCCTGATCGTCGGCCTGGCGACGGTCGGCCCGTGGCTGTACTTCTGTTCTGCCTACACCGGGCGGACGCTACATCGCAATCCCACGTTCCGGTGGCTCGCCGTGGCCGTCTTTCTCGCCCTCGTCGCCGCGAAGGTGACCAACCCCTGGCATCACCTCTACTTCACGGCGACCTACGTCCGAACGCCGTTTCCCCACCTGGCGGTCCGGCACGGCACCTTCCACTGGATCACGATGGGGCTGTCCTACGCCCTGACCGCGGTGGGGTATTTCATGTTGCTGGAGCTGTTCACGAGGACGAGCGTCGACACGCGCGTCCTCGGGGCGCTCGTCGTGGTCACGGGGCTTCCCGTCGGACTCGACGTGCTCGGGGCCGCCAGTCCGTGGCTGCTCGAAATTCCCTACGAACCGCTGGGCGTCGCCGCGTTCGCCGTCGGGGTCCTCGGGGTGTTCGTCGACCGGTTCCAGACGATCCGCGTCGCCGGGGCGCTGGAAGAGCCCGTGATCTTCCTCGACGGCGACGGGCTGGTCCGGGACTACAACGCCCTCGCCGGAGACCTGTTTCCCGACCTCACCGACGCCGTCGGTCGCTCCCTCTCGGGCCCGCTGCCGGCCGTCGCGGCGAGTGTCGACAGCGAGACGCCGCTCGAGGTGCCGGATGGGGACGGGACCCGCTACTACCGCGTGACGTCGAACCAGTTCACCGCCGGGCAGACGAAAGTCGGCCGGATGCTCCGCTTCACGGACGTCACCGAGAGCGAGCGCCACCGGGCCGCTCTTGAGCGGGAGAACGAGCGCCTCGAACGGTTCGCGAGCGTCGTCAGTCACGACCTGCGCAACCCGCTCCAGGTCGCGCGCGGACGCCTCGACCTCCTGGCGAACCGCGACGACGGCGAGCACGTGGCGAACAGCGAGCACGACGAGCACGTCCGGGCCATCGACGAGGCCCACGAGCGCATGGAACAGATCATCGGGGAACTCCTGGCGCTGGCCCGCGAGGGGCGAGCCATCGAGGAGACGGAGCCCGTCGATCTCCGGACGATCGCGGCGGAGTCCTGGGAGGTCGTCGAGACCGGATCGGCGACGCTCGCGGTCGAGGCCGACGGGTCGATCACGGCCGATCGGTCCCGTCTCCGGCACCTCCTCGAGAACCTGTTTCGCAACGCCGTGGAGCACAGCTCCACGAGCCCCGACTCCCAAACTCGTCGGGACGCCGTGGAGCACAGCTCCACGAGCCCCGACTCCCAA
>JBDGUH010000062.1:0-7489 GCA_042216055.1 Haloarculaceae archaeon | reverse complement strand
CTCCCAAACTCGTCGGGACGCCGTGGAGCACAGCTCCACGAGCCCCGACTCCCAAACTCGTCGGGACGCCGTGGAGCACAGCTCCACGAGCCCCGACTCCCAAGCTCGTCGGGACGCCGTGGAGCACGGGCCCGACGACGTGACGGTCCGGGTCGGCTCGCTGGCTGACGGCTTCTTCGTCGAGGACGACGGGCCGGGTGTCCCGGTCGCCGAGCGTGACGTGGTGTTCGAGGCGGGCCACTCTACGCGCGAGGACGGCACCGGGTTCGGCCTCGCCATCGTGGCCGAGATCGCCGACGCCCACGGCTGGGACGTCGAACTGACCGAGGGCGCGGACGGCGGCGCGCGCTTCGAGTTCACCGGCGCTCGAGTCTGGTGATTCACGAAGCAGTCGACGGGAGCGTGACCGTCACCGTCGTCGCGCCGTCGCCGGCCAGGCCGAACTCGCCGCCGACGGCCGCCACGCTCCACTTGACCACCCACAGCCCGATCCCGGAGCCGTGGTTGAGCGCGTCCTCCTCGCCGGCGACGACTGGCTCGACCTCGGTCGCCGGCAGGGTCTCCGCCGGGGCGGTGAGCGCGATCCGCGCCGTCCCGTCCGGGCCGCGCTCGACCGTCACTTCCGCGGGCTGCCCGTCGGTCCGGTCCGCGACCGTCTCGACCAGCGTCCGGACGGCGGTCCGCAGGAACACCGGGTCCGACGAGACGACGACGCCGTCCTCGCCGGCCACCGAGACGGCGTCCCTCGCCCGGCTCTCCCCCACAACGTCCGCGACGAGGGCGGACAGGTCGACGGGCTCGAACGCCGGGTCCCGCTCGCGGAGGCCGTCGAACTCCCGCGCTCGCTCCCCGATGTCGGTGAGCTTCCGGCTGCTTCGCTCGATGGTCGCTGCCGAATCGACGACGGCATCCTGTGTCGACTCCGCCCGGACGCGTTCGGCGTGTCCGCCGATGACGGTCATCTCGTTGCGGAGGTTGTGGCGCAGCACCCGGTTCAGCACGGCGAGTCGCTGCTCGCGCTCGCGCTCGCGCGTCACGTCCTGAAAGACCGCGGTGGCGCCGACGACCGATCCCAGGGGGCCGGTCAGTTCTGCGATCCTGACCCGGTACTCGCGAGCGCGGCCGCCGTTCGCGAGGGTCACGTACTGATCGCCGGCGTCGGCGTCGACTGTCAGAGCAGCGCCCACCGCCTCCGCGAGTGGCGTCCCGACGGCGTCGTCGGGATCGACCGCGAGCACGGCCGCGGTCTCGTCGTTGTAATCGAGGACGCGGCCCTCCTCGTCGAGCGTGACGACCGGACTCTCGATGGCCTCGTAGGCGGCGTCCTCGGCCGCCCGGAGCGTCGTCGGGTTGCTCTCGAACATGTCCGGTCCCGTGAATGCGTAGGCGTCGAGGAGAGCGTGCGGGAGAAAGAGGACGGGCGTGAAGTTCACCATCGGCGCCGGGCCGAGCCGGAACAGCCAGAAGAACAGCCCGACCATCGGCGGGACGAAGCTGAGCGTCACCGCGAGCGCCTCGCGGCGGTACAGCGGGCCGTACCGGAGGATGGTGTCGACCAGCAACAGCACGCCGATGCCGGCATACATCGAGCCCACGAGGATCGCGAAGTCGCCCATGGGGTTGAAGTCGTGACTGCGGGGACGAGCGCGAGGACGAGAAACGCCGGCCGCCGGATGATCCGCCCCCGCCCCGTGTACTCGAGCGCGAAGGCGAGAAACAGAATGCCCATCCAGCAGATGGCGATCCAGCCCGCTGCCTCGAACGCCAGCCTGCGCCCGGGGTCGCTCACCAGGAAACCGACCCCCTCGGTCGTACAGAAGACGACCTGCGCGGCGAGCGCGAGCCTGAACCAGGTCGCGCCGGCCCGACCCCGGTAGCGTCGCAGGTAGACGACCAGCGCCAGCGTCGTCGCTGCCGCCAGCAGCGATCCCAGCGCCAGCCAGGGCATCGACGCCAGAACCGTCTGCAGTGGCTCCATTCGTTTTCGCGAACGGAGTCCGTCCCCAAATAAGGAGTCCCTTACCCGGGGTGGTCGACGAGTCGGGATCGTCCAGAGCGGGGCAGGCGGCACCTAAATACTGTGGCACCGGTTTTTCGTGCCATCCCTTCCCACAGGGGGACAGGCCTGCCACCGGCGCCGTCACGGACGATCGCACCCGCCGCGGTGCAGGCCTTTGCCCCCTCCGTTTCGCGGCGCCACGAAACGACAGCAACCATGCAAAAACAGGAACTCATCCACCTGCACGCGCTCCTCTTCGAGGTGGGTCGCTTCCTCGACGAGCGCCGGGAACTGTCCCCCGACGCTTTCGAGCGCTACGAAGCGATCACCGTCCGTCCGACCGCGATCCACCGACGAAAGGACGGCCACCGCCGCGCCGTGCTGGGCCTCGCTGCCGACCTCGAACACGTAGCACGCGAGCGCCGGGCCGCTCCGGCCTCCTGACGCCGCGATCGGATCCGCGACGGTGATCGTGCTGGACCCGTGACGGGGGCCGACAGATCTTACTCGGAAGAGCGAGTACCCCTCTATACGATGGCCCCGGATCACGAGGTCGTGGAACTCGCGTTCACGACAGAGGCGACCGAGTATCCGTTCGTGGGACTGTCAGCGCGCGAGAACTGTCGCTTGGACCTCGTCGAGATGCTTCCCCGATCCGACGATCGCTACGCCGAGTATTTCAGCGTCACCGGCGCCGACCCGGAGCGCGTTCTGGATCGCCTCCGGGAGGAGTACGCCCTCGAGGCGAGTGAACTCACCGCACAGGAGGACGGCGGGCTGCTCGAGTTCGTCGTCTCGAGTGGCTGTCCCGCCCGGTACCTGGCCGAACTCGGCGCCGTCCCTCACGAGGTCGTCGGCGACCACGGCGAGGGCCGGATCGCCGCCGACGTGCCCGGGCACCAAGACCCGCCGGCGATCATCGAGTCGTTCCTGTCGTCGTTCCCGGCGGCGGACCTCCGAACCAAGCGCCGGAAAGACGCCTCGACGCCGATCCTGACGACGCGGGAACTGAGCCGGGAACTCGAGCGGCGCCTGAGCCCGCGCCAGCAGGAGGTCCTCGAGGCGGCCTTCGACGCGGGCTACTACGAGCGCCCCCGGGAGGCCTCCGGCGAGGAGCTGGCCGACGGCCTCGGCATCTCCTCGGCGACGTTCTCACAGCACATCCGCGCCGCCGAGCGGTCCGTCCTCTCGCTGCTGTACGAGGACGACTGCCTCGCGTCGGATACTAAGGGTTAACAACTCCGCGCGGTCTCGTTGCTAGGCATGAGCGTCGTCAGCATCTCGATGCCGGAGGAACTGCTGGAGCGTGTCGACGAGTTCGCCGAGGACCACGGGTACACGGGCCGCAGCGAGGTGTTCCGCGAGGCCGCGCGCAACCTCCTGGGCGAGTTCGAGGACAAGCGCCTGGAGGACCGGGAACTGATGGCCGTCGTGACGGTCCTGTTCGACTACGAGACGACGAGCGTCGAGGAGCGGATGATGCGACTCAGACACGAGAACGACGAACTCGTGGTGTCGAACTTCCACAGCCACGTCGGCGATCACTACTGCATGGAACTGTTCGTCCTCGAGGGGCGCCTCGAGACAATCTCCGCGTTCGTCGGCAAGATTCGCGCGACGAGGGGAACCCTCTCGGTCGATTACTCCGTGCTCCCCGTCGACGACATCAGCGTGCTCTCCTGACGGGCCCCCGACACGGACTGGCCCGCACGTTTTCAATCTCTGAAATACGACGGTGTCCTTTTTTCGGGTGCCCGTGAACGAGGCCCATGGAGCGCGGTCAGGTCGACGCCGTTCGACGACTACCGCCGTCAGACCTCCTGCGGGTCGTCCGGGACCTCTGGGAGGCGCGGGGTTACCGGACGACCGTCCGCCGGGGCGACGACGCCGTGTACGTCCCGTACCGTCGCCCCGACACCACAGGCGCGGACGGTGTGGTGCTCGTCTCCGAGGGGGCTGTCTCCCCCGAGCGTCTCCGGGCGTTCCTATCGACGGTCGAGGAGGTAGGCTGTACGGAAGGAGCCGTCGTTGCCATCGGGGGCGTCGACACGACGGACGATCCCGAACACGTCGAACTGCTTGATGCCGCGGCGCTCGCGGCGGCCCTCCAGCGGCAGGGCGTCCCAGTCCCCGGGGCGTCGAACGCCGCCCAGTCGGGACAGGACAGCGGACCGGGTGCGGCGCCCCCACCGAAACAGGGCGGCGGTCGCGGCCCGGAATCTCCACCCCAGCAGACGGCTGGTGGGAGTCCCGAGTCTCCACCCACGACGACCGCTGGCGGGGGTCCCGAGTCTCCGCCACCATCGGGCGGTCAGAATCCCCCATCGGCCCCCGCGCCGGAGAGCGGGGCCGGTCCCCTCGACTCGCTTCCGGGGAACACGTGGTCTCGACTCGCGGCCGTGGCCGCCGTCGTTCTCGCCGTCGCGGCGCTCGGCGTCGTGCAACTCGGCGTCCTCGAGGGGGACGACGCGACGGTCACGGGCCAGGAGAGCACCGCCGTCGCGAGTGGCGTCCCGGGGGGCGTTGACTTCGTGGCCCTGGCCGACGGTGACGTCGCGAGCGACGGTCAGACCGCCGAGATCCTGCGGCGGGGACTCCGCGCCGGGGGTCCTTCCATTCCGTTCGGTTCACTCGACGGCGGCGTCGCCTACGTGCGCGAGACGTACGGCATCGACCTCGACGCGACACGGCGGGTCCTCGTGTTCGGTCGGGCGACCGGGGGCGATGAGGAGTACGCCGCTGTCGCCGTCACCGTCGACCCCGCCCACCCCTCGCTGGAGCGGGTCGCCGAGCGGACGACCGGCGGGGCCTACGAACCCACCACCTACGGCGAGACCACCGTCTACCGCTCGACGAACGGTACGCTCTGGTTCGCGCAGGCGGCCGAGGACACCTACCTCGTGGGGACGCCGGGTGCGGTCCGGGACGCCATCGACGTCCGACGGGGTGCGGCGCCGACCTGGTCGGGCACGTTCCGCGATCGGTTCCGGGGGACCCGAAGCGGGTTGATTCGGTTCGTCTACCGGACGCCGAACGGGTCGGACGCGCGCATCGCCGCCGTCGCCGGCAGCTACCGGACGGGCCAGCGCGTCGGCGTCAGTGCGACCTTCTACGCGACCAACCGGACTGCGGCCGCGGACCTCGAGGGACAGATAGGCGAGATAATCGCTCGGGGCGCCGAGGGCGGCGCGGCGAGCCGCCTCCTCGGGAACGCCGAGGTCGGCCGACAGGGGAGCACCGTCGAGTTCTCGACTGACGGACCGGCCCGGGGCTACGGCGCGATTCTCGGCGGGGTTCTCATCAACTCCGCCGGCTTCCTCCAGACACAGGCCGAGGCGACCGGACAGCAGGCCTCACAGCAACTCTCTCGCGTCGAGGCGACGGAGGTCGTCGGCCGGGTCGGCCCCGACGGCGCGACGGTGACGCGGGTGAACGTCACCGTCAGACAGCCCCCCGGCACGCCGATCTACGATCTCGCGAACGCGACGGTGGAACTGTCCAGCGCGCCCGGGACGCGGTGGGTCTCCTCGTCGGCGGACGCCGCCGCGCCCGCGACGTTCACCGTCGTCCCCATCCGGGACGACGACGGCTCGCTTCCGGTCCTGAACGACACCAACGATCGGGCGGTGCTGTCGGTGCCCCTCTCCGACGCGACCGCCCTGCACCCCGGGGCGGAAGCGACGCTCGTCCTCAGAGCCGCCGATGGCACCGAGCACAACGTCACCGTCCAGGTGCCCGAATCGCTCCCGGGGAGCGGGTCGGCCCTCGCCCTCTAGAACGGCGTCTCGGGCACGTCGCCGCCGAAACCGACCGCGCCGGTCCCCGAACTGCCGTCGGCGGTCGGCACCTCGCCCGTCTCGCGGAACTCGGCCTCCATCCCGGCGAGCGCGTCGTTGATGGCGCCGCTTCCCTGGTGCATCGGGTGAACGCGCACCCGCACGAGGTCGTACTCGTGGCGCTCGGCGAGGCCGTTCCAGGCCCGGAACGACGCCTTCGTGAGGGTGTCACTCTGGGGGCAAAACGGCGTCGTCGGCGTGAACTCCGCGCGCAGGATCGACGGGTCGTCGGCGTCCCTGACGTACCGGTACCCCGCGTCCGGGTGGCGCGTGTCGAGGTTCAGGCGCGCCAGGTTGTAGTTGAACGTCATGTCGTACACCGTCCGCTCCTCGAACAGTTCCCGGGACGGTGGAAGGCGACGTGTTCGCGGCCGGCCAGCACGTCCTGCCCCTCGAGGTGGGGGCCCGGCAGCGGGATATCGTCGGGGACGAACTCGTCGTAGTCGTCGAACAGGTCACCGTCGTCGGGGACGAACGGGGACGGGATTCCGGCCATGGGTGCCCGTATGCGCGCACGACCGGTGTGGTTCTCTCCGAACCTGTTCGGGCGAGACCGCCGGGTTAACTACCCGACCCGGACTCCTGGCGGGTGATCACGACGTGCCACTCGTCGTCGTCGACCCGTTCAGTTTCGTAGTCGAAGCCGCGGGCGGCGAGCACGTCGTACAGGGGTTCGGGCTCGAAACTGTTGATCAGGTGCAGCGCCTCCTCGCCCTCGATGTCCTCGAGCGCCGCCACGATGTCGCCGAACGGTTCGCCGTCGATCTCGCGGGCGTCGAGTCGCCGATCGCTGTCTCGGTCGCGCATCACGACTCCGTATCCCCGCCACGCGAGTCCCGGTTGTCCCGAACCGGTTCGGGTGGCGACGACGGTGCGGCCTGCCCGCCAGCGCCGCCTCTCGCGGCGGAATCGCCAGCGCGGGGCCGCGCCCGCCTGTGATCTCCGTCGCGTCTCGGGCGTCGGTAATGATCCAGTGATGAGAGCGATCACAAAAGATATATGCCACACTACTCCCTAGTCAGGATGTCAAACAATTCAGAGACGGGCGCGTCCGGACGGCGTGTCCCGTTCGCACGCTCAACTATGACAGATCGGATTTCCACACCGGCGGCGAACGACTCAGACGACGGGATGGACGAGGCCCGCTTCGACTGGCGCGACGCCGGCCGGCCGAGCCAGGGGGTCATCGAGGCGTTGACCGAAGTGACGGGCCGCGGACCGACTGAGGGGCCACCCCTCCAGCAGTTCGTCGACGTGGACGCGATCGACGCGCTGCTGTCCCGCGACGGGGGCGAGGACGTGATGGTCACGTTCCGGTACGAGGACCTGCGCGTCACGGTGAGCGGCGCCGGATCGATCAGGATCGACGGCTGATACGGATTCGGATCACTGGGACCTTGTTTCGTTCGACTGCGCCGATGTCGGGTAGCGGTACTGGTCGTTGAGACCCTGTACGGGTTCGACCCAACGTCGGCGTGGGGTCGAGACGGAAGTGACTCGCAACACTCCGTATCGGATCGCCGGTTCTCATCGACCCCCGGGGGTAGCGGGGGTATCGAAGGTCGACAGTAATCCTGAAGTGAAGCCGGGACGTAGAGGTCTATACGCCCGTGATTTGGGCATGGTTTCAGACGGACCCTCGTGGGGTTGAAGC
>JBDGUH010000040.1:0-19765 GCA_042216055.1 Haloarculaceae archaeon | reverse complement strand
CTCCGTGGGTAGGCGGGTGCTCTCCGTGGGTAGGCGGGTGCTCTCCGTGGGTAGGCGGGTGATCCCCCGTGACTGAAACCGTCTCGAACGACCGGACGTGGGACCGCGAGCGCGCGCAGGCCCGCCTCGACGGGTTCGTGCACGACAACCGGTTTACCGTGGCGGTCGTGTTCCCGCTGGTCGGGGCGGTTGGCCTCGTCGCCTCCGAAGCGGGGTGGCTGCCGGCGCCACTCGCGTTCAGTCCGACGCTCCTGCTGTTCGGGACGGCGGTGATGCGCCTCCCGCTGGCGGCGGGCCTCGCACCGCTGGTCGACCGCCGGGCGGTCCTCGCGCTGACGGCGCTGGTCGCTTACGCGTACGTAATCGAGACCGCGGGCGTGCTCACCGGGTTCCCCTACGGGTCCTTCGAGTACGGCGTGGCGCTCGGGCCGATGCTGGGCGGCGTCGTCCCCGCGGCGCTCCCGGTGTTTTTCGTCCCGCTTGTCGCCAATAGCTACCTCCTCTGTCTGCTCCTCCTGGGCGACCGGGCCGACAGCGCCGCCGTCAGGCTCCCCGCGGTGGTCGCGGCGGTCGTCGCCGTCGACCTGGTGCTCGATCCGGCGGCGGTCGGCCTGGGATTCTGGGGGTACGGCGGCGGGCCCTACTACGGAGTCCCGCTGTCGAACTACGCGGGATGGGTGCTCTCGGCGGTCGTCTCGGCCGTCCTGCTCGACCGTGCCTTCGACCGGACCGCCGTCGTCCAGCGGGTCCGGGACTGCGAGTTCGCACTGGACGACCTCGTGAGCTTCGTCCTGCTGTGGGGCGCCATCAACGCCTGGTTCGGCAACTGGCTCGCCGTCGGCGTCGCCGGCCTCTTTTTCGCCGGCATTCTCCGAATCGGTCGGTTCGACTTCGCGCTTCAGGACGTCATTCCCCCGTGGCTGGCCGGCCGCGACTGATCCACGGCGGTCACGACCTATCGTGTGTCCCGCCGGCTTGCGAAAGATTGTTACCCCAGACACAGGAACCATCAGGTATGCGACGTCGCCCGTTCGTCGCCGCGCTCGGCAGTGCCGCGGTCGGAACCCTCCTCGCGGGCTGTTTCGGCGGCTCGAACGACGCCCCCGCCCCGAGCCCGACCCCGGATTCTGACTCGGGTTCGGGGAGCGACGGGGCCGCCCCGGCGACGGCCACGCCGACGCCAACGCCGGACTGGACGCTCGCCGACAGCCCCGTGACGACCGATCTGGCGAGCCAGCCCCACCACGGTCCCGATCCCACCGCGGCGGACGCCGTCGTGGTCGAGTTCTCCGACCCCTCCTGTCCCCCCTGTGCGACCTTCCACCGGGAGATCATGCCGGATCTCGAATCGCAGTTGCTCGACCCACACGACGTGTCCTTCGTCGCGCGGGACGTGGGCGTCGTCCACGAGTGGGCCCCCCGCGCCGTCCGGGCCGAAGACGCGACGTTCGATCGGGACGCCGACGCCTACTGGGCGCTGAAGGACTTCTACTACGGCCACCAGTCCGAACTGACCACGGAGAACGTCCTCTCGAGGACCGAGACGTTCCTCGCCGACGAGACCGACCTGGACGCGGCGGCCGTCGTCGCGGACGTGCGCGATGACGCCTACCAGGACGTCGTCGACGCGGACCGGCAGGCCTTCGAGGGCAGCACCGCCCGCGGCGTGCCCGCCTTCTACCTGTTCAGGGACGGCGAGTACCGGACCCGGATCCTCGGCACACAGAGCGCGACCGTCTTCGCGGCCGCGCTGGGCTACCAATGAACTGGCTCCCCACCCGCCGCGACGACTGGCGCCTGGTCGGACAGACGGTCGTCCGGGTGCTCTCCCGACCGGGTTACGCCGCCGTCGCAGTCGTCTCCGGCGTCCTGGCGCTGACGCTGTTCACCGCCCTCAACAACCTCGGGCTGGTGGGATACGCGCTCTCGAGCGACCTCGCGCCGGGGCTGAAGGCCGAACTCCTCCTCAACCTCTACCCGTTCGTGAGCCCGGCCTACACGTTTACCACCTCGGTGACCATCGCGCTGGTCTCGGTGGTCGCCGGGATCAACGGCGCCCTCGGCGTCTATCACTTCCGGGAACACCGCGTACGGGTCCGCGACAGCGGCGGGAGCGTCGTCGGCGTGTTGATCGCGACCGTCGGCGCGGGCTGTCCGGCCTGCGGGACGGCGATCGTCGCCGGCCTGCTCTCGACGTTCGGTGCCTCGGGCCTGCTCTCGGTGCTGCCCTTCGAGGGGGCGGGGATCAGCGCACTCGCCGTGGCCGTCCTGCTGCTGTCGACCTACTGGCTGGCCGACGGGATGCGCGGCGGCGACGTGGAGGGGTGTCCCGTCCCCCGCCGCGGTGCGTCCTGACCCCGGCAGCGCCACACCACGGAACGGCGTGCCCGCCGGAGGTTTAAGCCGTATCGCGCCCTATCCGGCGACGAGCCCAGATGACGAGTGACCCGTCGTTTGCGATCCCCGCCCGTCCCCAGCGACGCTACCCGGCGGCCGGCGGCGTCGAGTACGAGGGGTCGACGCTGTTCGCACTCACGCCCGCGGCGGGGGTGGGCGACTGCAGGGCGCTCGTCGAGACGGTGCTGGCCGCCGAGACCTATCGCTCCGGGGAGTTCCACGACCTGCCGATGCCGCTGTGGCTGGTCCGGGACGACGAGACCGGTGACGTGTTCCGGGTGTCGATCCGGGACGGCGCGGTGCGCCTGCACGTCCTGCCCGAGACGGAGTCGGCGGGGCTTGCCAGGTTCTACGAGCGCCTCGTCGCGGTCTCCGATGCCGACTGGCAGGTCGAGCGGCGCGTCGACGTCGGGTGATCGAATCGCCCCGTGGCCGTCCCAAAACGGTCAAGGCGGGGCCTCTCCTTTCGTCGGCCATGACCGTCTCCCGCGAAGTCGAGCTGGAGGGCCACATCATCGACTCCGGGATGATGCAGGCCTGTTTCGGCATCATCATGGACATGGGTGGAGCCTTCTCCGTCCAGGAGTTCCGGATCGGCCGTCACAAGACCGAGGAGTCCTACGCCCGCCTGCTCGTGGAGGCCGACGACCCCGACCACCTCCAGTCGATCATCCACGAACTCCACCAGAACGGCGCGAACCTCGCTGACCCGAAAGACGCCACGCTCGACCCCGCGCCCGCCGACCAGGTCGTCCCGACCGGTTTCTACTCGACGACCAACCATCCGACCTACATCCGCCACGAGGGCGAGTGGCTCCACGTCGAGGATATCGAGATGGACTGTGCCGTGATCGTCGAGCGCGAGGGCGGCGAGCCCCGTGCCTACACGAAGGTGCTCAACGCCGTCCGGGAGGGCGATCTCGTCGTCACCGGCGAGACCGGCATCAAGGTCGAACCGCCCGAGCGCCCCCGGGACAAGGAGGGCGCGTTCGGGTTCATGCAGGGCGGGGTCTCCTCGGAGCGTCCCTCCGAATCGACGATCCGCGAGATCGGCGACGCCATCGCCGAGACCAAGCGCGAGGGCGGGGACGTGCTCGCCGTGTGCGGGCCGGCCCTGATCCACTCCGGGGCCCGCGAGGACCTCGCGCGCCTGGTCCGCGAGGGCTACGTCGACATGCTCTCGGCGGGCAACGGGTTCGCCGTCCACGACATCGAGCGGGACATCTACGGCACCTCGCTCGGAATGGACACCGAGACGCTCGACCACCCCCGGAAGGGCCACAAGCACCACATCTACGCCATCTCCGAGGTGATCCGGGCCGGGTCGATCCCCGAAGCCGTCGACGAGGGAGTCATCGAGTCCGGCGTCATGTACGAGTGCGTCGAGAACGACGTCCCCTACGTGCTGGCGGGGTCGATCCGCGACGACGGCCCCCTCCCCGACACCATCACCGACGCCGTCGAGGCGCAAAACGCCATCCGGGAGCAGGCCCACGAGGCAGACATGGTGTTGATGCTCTCGACGCTGTTGCACTCGGTGGCGGTGGGCAACTGCCTTCCCTCGACCACCCGGGTCGTCTGTGTCGACATCAACCCCGCGACGGTCACGCAACTCCTCGACCGCGGGTCCGCCCAGGCCATCGGGATGGTCACCGACATCGGGACGTTCGTGCCCATCCTGGCCGAGCACCTGCTCGACGCGGAGTGACCGGTCGGAACGGCGCGTCTGATTGGCGGACAAGAGCCGGCGGAGGCGTCACTCCTCGAGTTCGACCTGGGGCGTCGGCACCACGTCGAGGTCGCGGGACTCGATCACGGCCGAGAGACACTCGTCGTCGAGCAGGCGGACCTGGCGACGACGGGCGTGGCGCGTCCCCTCCGGCGTGATGCTCCCCGAGGTGGCGAGCATGACGGCGTCGGCGTCACCGGCACGATCGACGGCGCTGCAGGCCTCGACGGCGTCCTGGCCGACCGGTTCGTCCCCGGGGCGGTGCTCGATCCGGACGAGCACCCGCTCGGCGGCGGGGTCGTCCTTGGTCGCCTCGAGGGCGAATGGTTCTCCGGGCGTCTCGCGTGGCGTCCACCCCGTCTCCGAGAGGACCCGGGTGACGACCTCCCGGAACGTCGACTCGTCGAGTGCCCGGAGCCGATCCTCGATCGACGCCGGCGCGTCTTCGGGCGCCTCGCCGTCGCCCTCCTCGTCGCCCCCGCTCCCGTCATCGCCCGCTTCGGCCGCGGCGACCGCCTCGGCGAGGGCGTCGTCTTCCGCTTCGTCGGTGCCGATCGTCGCCTCGACCTCGTAGTCGGGTTCGTGGTCGACGCCGGGGTCTGTGGCCGGCGGCGTCTCGCCGGCGGCGGCGGCCTCGGCCTGCTCGATCCGGCGCTCGAGCGCCGAGCGTTCGGCCTGCAGGTGATCGACCGCGTCGGGGTAGACGTCCTCGGCGACCGCGATGGCGCTCTCGTACCACTCGCGGGCGGTCTCGAACTCCTCGAGGGCGATCTCGGGCTGATCGGCCCCGAAGTACCACTCGCCGGCCTCCTTTGCCTGTGCGGCGACGGCGCGGCGGGACCCGGTCATTCGCTCGGCGATGGTGCCGAGGCGTTCGCGGATCTGCTCGGGATCGCCCGCGAACCGCCGCTCGTCGGCCCCCCAGTCGAGTTCGAGGGCGGTCCGGTAGGCGTCCATGGCCTCTGCCCAGGCCTGGGCCGCCGTCTCGGGATCGTCGGCCTCGCTCGCCTTCCGGTCGGCCTCGACGGCCGTCCGGAGCGGCGACTGCCGGAGGTCCTCGATGCGCTTTTCCACGCGCTCGTGGCGTTCGACCACCGCCTCGCGGTCGGGCACCGACTCGAGGGCTCGGACCGCCTCGTACTCCCGTCGGGCGCGGTCGAACGCGTCGTGGGCCCGCTCGAACGCGCCCTCACGCCAGTGGCGCTCCCCCTGATCGGTGAACTCCCGGGCGCGACCGGCCCGGATCTCGGCCAGCGTCTCCAGGTAGCGACGCTCGACTTCGTCGACCCGTTCCCCGAGCGCGGCGGCCCGCCATTCGGCGGCCAGTTCGTCCGCGAGACTGCGGGCCTCGGTCAGCCGCGTTTCGGCCTCGCTCGTCGCCTCGAGGGCTCGCTCGTACTCGCCCTCGTCCCGGCGTTCCGCGGCCGTGACCAGCGAGCGCCTGACGTCGTCGATCCGCCGCTCGACGCCGATCCACGCCTGCGAGGCCGCTTTCAGGTACTTCCCGGCGTCGTCGAGGCCGTTCCCCCCGCAGTGGATCTCGACGATCCGCTCGCCCGTGCCAGTGACCACTAACCGACCGTTTCGAGTGCCCCCTTCAGTCGAAACGCCCTCGATCTCGTCGAACGGCACCGCCAGGACCCGATCCCCGTCCTCGCCGCCGTCACCGACGACGGTGACCAGCCGTCGGTCGGTGAAGACGGCGACGGTCCGGTAGCCCGATCCCGGCGTGAACTGCTCGTCGGCCCCGTCGCGGCGGACCGTGACCCCGCGTTTCTTGTTCGTGAGCGCGAACACCGGCGTCTCCGATTCGAGGTGATCGACGACCGGCCTGTCCCGGAGATAGCCCGTCGACAGCAGGCCGCCGCTCCCGGTTTCGGTCAGGACACCGGGAAGATCCCCCTCAGGATTATCTATTTTGATAACTTGACCCATTGTTTGACCCTTCCGAGTCCATCGGTATGACTCTATCCTATCAATAACTGATACTCGATAGTAAATTTATCTATACTAAATTGACAACAAACGGGCCCGGTGACGCCGTCGGCCGGTCGGCAGACGGCTGTCTGACAGGGCTTTACGGGCCGATTCGCCCAATGGGGTTTCGATGGCACGACCAACCCCCGACAGCGAGGGAGCGCCGGCAGGGACCGCTCGGCTCCGGATCGACCAGCAAGCGCTCGAGTCGCTGTCGGCAGTCGAGACGGACGGGGGGACCCAGGCGCTCCGGATCGTCAGATGGTTCGAGACCTGGGCGCTCTAGTCCCCGGCGAGTCGCTCGGCGATCCGTCGCGCGCCGATCGTCGGTGCAACATCGGGCTGCTCGGCGGCCACCGCTTCTACCTCGCGCTGTAACGCCTCGCCGAGGCGGGCCTCGAACTCCTCGACGATCCCCGGGATGCAGGCCATTCCGCCGGTGAGCACGACGGGACGGTCGAGGGCGAGCTGGTAGACTTTCATGTAGTCGTTTGCCAGTTGCGGGAGAAATGTGTTTGCCACCTCGTCGACGGCGTCGTCGAGGTACTCGTCGACGGCGTCCATCACCGAGCGCTCGATGGTGAACTCGTGGGACCCGCCACCCGGCTGCTGGATGACGTCGGTGAACGGTTCGAAGGACTCGAAGTCGGCGTGCTCCTCCTTGTACTCGCGGGCTGTCTGGGTGTCGATGTTGACCCGGCCCTGGGTCTCCTCCTCGACGTAGTTGGCGATCATCCGGTCGACCTCGTTGCCGGTGACGGCACCGGTCGTGTACGGGGAGAGCTGTTCGCCCCGCCGGTAGGCCGAAGCCTCCAGGTTCGTGGAGCCCATGTTGACGGCGAGGAATATCTCCTCGATGGCCTCGAGGTCGTCCCCGAACGCGGGGATGGCACCACACAGCGACTCGGGGTAGCTCTCGATCAGGCGGGCGCCGATCGAACTCCCCTCGATGACCGACCGGAGGTTCTCGAGCCCCCGGGGATTGTCGATCGTGGGAATCGCATAGACGACCGCGCTGTACTCGGGCAGGTCGTTCTCCTCGATGAGCGCGTCGAAGAACGTCTCCGTCAGATCGGCCCGGTCCTCGTCCTCGGGGAGCCCCGACCGGAGCATGAACTGGACCCGGTCGGGGTACTCGCGTGCAGCCTCCTCGCCGTAGAGGACTTTCTCCTCCCCGGTCAGGGCGTCCTCGTACGTGGCGAGACAGGTGAGCGTCTTGATTATCTGATCGCCCGTCCCTCGCTCGTCGGGCAGTCCGATGACGGTTCTCGTCGAGCCGAGTTTCACCCCGATAGGCACCGCCGCCCCGGACCCGCCGGCGTCCTCGTCCCCGGCCTCCGCGTCGTCGGTGTCGGCGACCTCGTCCGCGTCGTCGTCACTCATACGAACGTGGTTTTTGGCCCCCGTGCCATATAAGCCTCGCAAGCAACCAGAAAAGTGATAGTATCGGCGTCGGTGCCGTCAGGTCATCGAGTACAGTTTCGCGACGTAGACGAGACTGAGCATGTGATCGTCCACGTCGAGTTCCTCGCCGTTGTTCGCGCCGGCCTCGTCGATACCCCGGAGATACTCCGAGAGGTCCGACTGGACCGCCTCGGTGATCCAGTCGACGGACGCGTAGTAATCCAGCGCGTCGTCGGCGCCCTGGTAGCCCGAGTGCATCAACAGGAACTCGAGCCACTCGAAGACCACGAACTCGGCGGCGTAGGTCTCGGGGAGGGACTGCAGGTACGGTTTCTCGACGCCGTCACCGAGGAAGGGGAGCAGTTCCCGGTAGAGGCCGGCACGGAAGGAATCCCCCGCTGCGGGCGTCTCGCCCTCGTCCATCGCCAAGTCGAGGTCAGCGGGGTCGAGGTCGTCGCCGAGGCCGTCGTCCGGACCGCGCTCGCGCGCCATCCGGCGCAACTCGTCGAGGTCGTAGTCGCGCGGATTGATCGTCACGATACTGGAAGGTTTCTGGCTACTACCTCATAAACCTTGTACTCGGTCTGACGTGCGTCTGACGGTCTCTCGGGCGGTATGCGCCGGTCGGGGGCGCGTGCCGCCCGACTTGCGTCGTTGATAATCGGGGGCGTATATTTATTGTCGGGGGGTAACGACACACCGCTAGCCGATGAGTCGGGACACGACTGGCGGCCCCGCCCGCCTCTGTGTGACAAACGCCAAGGGCGGGACCGGCAAGACGACGGTCGCGATCAACGTCGCCGGAGCGCTCAACGAGCGCGGCCGGGACGTGCTGTTCGTCGACCTCGACCCCCAGGGCAACGCGACCGAGGGATTGGGGTACGTCGACGCCTACGACGACCCGCCGCCGACCCTGTTCGACGCGCTCACCGGGACCGACCGGGAGGCCGTAATGCGCGATCTCGTGATCGAACACGGGGAGATGGACCTCGTGCCGAGCAACATCGACATGCTCCAGGCCGAGCACGAACTGACCATCGCGGACCTCGTCGCGCGGGCCGTCCACGGATCGTCCGGCCTCGATCCGGCGGAACTCGCCTCGCTCGGGATCAACGTCGACCCCGGCGTGATGGAACACCCCCACGCCCTGGACGTGGTCGACCGCGCGCTGGCGGCCGTCGAGGACGACTACGACTACGTCGTCATCGACTCGCCGCCGTTCTACGGCAAACTGACCGACGCCGGCATCTTCGCGGCGCGCAACATCCTCGTGCCGGCCCTGACCGAGGCCAGTTCCGAGCGCGCTATTGAGTTACTGATCGACCAGATGGCCGCGCTGGAGGACCAGACCGACATCGCCGTCTCGACGGTGGGCGTCGTCGCCAACCGGGTCGAGAAGACCAACGAGGACCGGACGATGCTGCGCTGGCTCGACGAGGTGTTCTCGGACTTCCCCGTCTGGGAGGTCCGCAAGCGAGTCGCGCTACAGCGGGCGTTCTCGGCCGGGCAGTCGGTGTTTGCCTACGACGCGTCCGTCGACATGGCCGACGTGTTTCTCGACATCGCAGCGGATCTCGACCGGCAGTTCGGTTACGCCGAGGTGACCGCATGACTCCACAGGACGACACCACGACCGACGACGATGACGACGAGCGCATGGCGCGAGCGAAACGCATCCGCAGACTCCGCGAGGGCCAGCGGTCCCCGAACGGTGACGACGATGGGACCGGGGGTGACGGGGTGAGTGACCGGCGCGAGAGTTCCCGCTCGAACGGAGACGGGGACGAACCGGGAGAGACGGAAGACGCCGACGACGGGGAGGAGAGTCCCGCCAACGGCGTACCGGACGCGGATACCGCAGACGACGAGGACGAGGGGGAAAGCGGTGGTCGATGGGAGGACACGATGAACCAGGACGACGCCACCACGACCGAGGACGACGCGATGGCGGCCGCCCAGCGGGCGGCCCAGGCAGCGATAGCCGCGACTGACGACGCCGCGGTCGGGACCGGCGCCGATGGCGGCGCGACGGCAGCGGCCGCGGCCGTCGAGGCCGCGACCCAGTCTGCGGGCGCCGAACTGCCCGACCAGGAACAGTTACGCGAAGCCCTCGCGGCGAGCGACGCCGGGACGGAGACGCCGAGCGCCGTGAGTCCCGAGGGGGGTGACGTCGAGACGGAACACCAGGAGACGGCGGATGCCGCGAACGAGAAATCGACCCGCGTACTGGAGTTCGCGCTCGGTGACGAACTGTACTGCCTCGACATCGAGTACGTCGAGGAGATCGTCAAGCGCGAGACGATCACGCGGGTACCGAACACGGCCGAGTACGTCGAGGGCGTTGTCGACCTGCGGGGCCAGATCACGACGATCCTCGATCCCAAGACGCTGCTCGACATCGATCAGGAGGGGCCGGAGCAGTTGATGGTCGTGTTCGATCCGGACGCCTTCGAGGAGCAGGGCGCGATCGGGTGGCTGGTCGACGAGGTCCGCCAGGTCGGCCCCATCGTCGAGTCCGAGGTCAACGATCCCCCCGTCGAGGACGAGTACATCAACGGTGTCGTCGACCGCGAGGACGAGACGTCGTTCGTCATCTGGACGGACCCGGACGTGGCGATGCGGATCGCCACCGCCGAGGAGGAGTAACGGCCCCGATCGTCACTCGTTTCGTTCCGCCGTACCTGCGTCGCCTTCGTCCTCTCCGGGAGCGCCGCCCTCACTGCTCCCCAGGGACAGTTCCGAGCGCACGAGGTCGACCGCGTTCGCGACGGCCCCGACCGAGCCCAAGTAGCCCGCGCCGACCGTCGCCTTGAGCGCGATCGCCGCGCGCCCGGTGAACACCCGCGATCCGACCTGTGCGACTGCGCCGTCGCCGACGCTGACGAGCCACCCCCGCGGGTCGAAGGTGTAGCGGTCCAGCCGCGGCTCGAACCCGGTGCCGTCGCGGTGGTGTTCGACCAGGCGCGCGACGTTGTGCGCCGCGACGCGGGCCTCGCCGATCGCTGCCTGCGCCGTCGCGGGCACGGCCTCGCCCTCCGCGTCGATCACCCGGGCCGCGTCGCCGACGGCGAACGTGTCGCCGGCGAGGCGGAGGTCGGCCCGGACCGCCGGCCGCTCGGACAGCGGGGGCGATCCGCGGATCCCGCCGGTCCAGACGAACTGGTCGTAGGCCACCGGCGCACCGTTCTCGACGGTGATCTCGTCCCCGTCGGCACCCGTGATCGGCACGCCCGTGCGGACTGTCACGCCACGGCCCTCCAGGGCCTCCCGGACGGCCGCCTGGAACGGCCGGGGGAAGGTCGGCGTGACGGCGTCGAGGCGCTCCAGCAGGAGGATCTCCGGGTCCGCGTCGGCCTCCTCGGCCATCGCGGCGAGTTCGCCCGCCACCTGTACCCCCGAGAGGCCGGCCCCGCCGACGACGACGCGTCCATCGCGCTCGAGGACGCGCTCGTACCCCTCGCGGATCCGAGAGGCGTGTTCGAGGCGCTTCAACGGCGTCGCGTTCGCCTCGACGCCCGGCAGGTCGTGAAAGTCCGTCGTCGCGCCCAGCGCCACCGCGCCGGCGTCCCACTCCAGGGTCCGCTCGCCGTCCAGCGCCGCCTCCCCCGCCGCCGCGTCGACGTCGGTCACCCGCGCCGTCTCGACGGTCGCGCGGTCGAGCAGATCCGCGAGCGGTATCGTAATCTCGTCGGCCAGCGACGGCCGACGAATCACGCGGTGAAGTTCGTGCTGGACGAGGTGGTCGGGGGACTCGTCGACGATCACGATATCGACGGCGTCCGGGAGGGCGTCTTCGAGTTTGCGGGCGATCGTGAGGCCGGCGTATCCGGCACCGAGGACGGCGACGCGCATGCCCGGTAGTAGGTCGGAACGGGGAAAAGTCCCGTGGCGAACCGTCCGCGTCTTCGAGGGCGTCGGAAGTTTTATCGCCCGGGGCAGCGAATTATTACGTGTACAATAGATAGAAACTAAATCGGCATCTATTTCTGTCAGTTCCCGCTACCGGTAGTGCTGGCGCTCGTCACGCCGGGTCCCGCTCGCGACGCACACGTCCACTTCCCAGTCGACCGAACCATCTGTCGACCGAACCGCCCGTCGACCCACACACTCCCACTATGGACACCGACACCCCTTCCGCGGCGATTCCCGAATCGCTCACCGACCCCGAGACGCTGCGCGGCGCGGCCCCCTTCCACGAGAACCGCGAGAAAGTCGACGCCGAGACGCTCGACCTCCTGACCGAACTCGACGACCTGGCGCCGGTCGGCGTCACCGACGGCGACGCGGTGCTCGTGGCCCGCATCGACGAGGACTGTGCCCCCAAGATCCCCTGTGCCGCGGTCGGCCCGGACGAGGACTACGCCGACGCCGCTCGCGCGTGGGTCGAGCACAACACCGGCCTCACGGTTTCCCTTGACGGTGTCGCTGGCGTCTGGCGCCTCGAGGCCACCGACGGCGACCGCACGGCCGAGCGGTACTTCGTCGCCGTCGCGGCCAGCGTCGACGGCCCGACCGATCTCTCGGCGCGCCCCGCCGACGGCGCCCACGAGGCCAGGTGGGACGCACAACTGCCCGAGGGTGCCGAGCGCCCACCGGGGACGGATCTGTTCTTCGAGTGGGAACGCGGCCGCCGACGGAGCACCGCGCCGTCAGAACAGCGCCTCGGACTCGTCGAGCACCCGTGCGGGGCCGCCGACCTCCCAGACCCGCGTCTCGACGCCGCAGTCCGCGACGGCGGCTTCCACGCGGTCCACGTGCTCGGCGGTCGTGTTGACGTAGACGCTGGCGCCGGTGTCGACCGAGAAGTACACCGGCAGCCCCTCCTCGCGGAGGTCCCGGACGGCGTTGAAGATCTCGACGGTTCGGGGCTGCCAGTACACCCACCCCGCGGGCCCGGTCATCGTCGTCGCCGCGAGCGACAGCGTGTCCTGTTCCGCGAGTTCGAAGGTCCGCTCGAAGTCGCCGTCCCGCAGGGCGTCCCGGGCCTCGGCGATCTGCTCGTGGATGTGGGCCAGCCGCGCCTGGAACATGTGACTCGCCGCGGCCTCCTCGTGGGCGGCCTCGGTCTCCTTGTAGGACGGGACCATCCCGGCGACGACGCGGAGGTCCTCCTCGAGGTCGGTCTCGATGCGCTCGGAGCGACAGTCCGCGTCGTTGAGCCCCGTCCGCAGGTGCGAGAACGCCCCCGTCACCGCGCGCGCGGCCGAGGCCGACCCGCGGCGGGCGATCGTCGAGATGTCCGGGCGGGAGAGATCGAGGCCGGCGGCCGCCGTCAGCGCCGTCGCCAGCGCCGCGAAGCCCGAGGCCGAGGACCCGAACCCGATGTTCGTCCGGAAGGAGTTCTCCGAGACCATCCGGACCCCGTCCTCGCGGCCCGCCAGGTCCCGGACGTGGTCGACGACCGCCCGGATGCGCTCGGCGCCCCGCCCCTCGACTGCCTCGCCGTCGACGACGTACTCGTCCGTCTCGTGGCCGAACTCGACGGTGGTCGTCGTGTTGCTCGGCGCCGTGCAGACGCTGATGCTGTCGTGGTACGGCATGCGCAGTTCCTCGTCGCGCATCCCGTGGTACTTCACGATCCCCTGGATCGGATGAGCCCGCGCGGTCGCTTTCATATTTCTCTCTCCCCGCCTCGTCACTTGGCAGTTCCGAACCCCGTTGGGACCGAAAGCGAGGCGTCTATAGGGGAGGGGTCCCGAACGTCGAGTATGGACCGTCGCTCGTTCCTCGGGACGCTTGCCGGCGGCGTCGCCGTCGGTCTCGCGGGCTGTGAGAGCCAGGCCGCCGGGAACTACGACGTGGGGATGACCCTGCGCCGCTTTCGCCCCGCGGTCCTCCACGTAACACCGGGGACGACCGTCGTCTGGAAGAACACGAGCGGTCGCGCGCACACGGTGACCGCCTACGAGGACCGCATCCCCGACGGCGCCGACTTCTTCGCGTCCGGCGGGTTCGAGTCGGAGGCGGCCGCCCGCCAGGGCTGGGTCGGCTCGCGGGGCGGCGCTATCTTCGAGGGCGACACCTACGAGCACACCTTCGATGTCCGGGGGCAGTACACCTACTTCTGTGTCCCCCACGAACCGAGCGGAATGATCGGTACCGTCGTCGTCGGTGACGCGACCGAGACGAACTGAAAACGCCTTCTGTTCTCGCGGTGCGGGTCGCTGCGCTCCCCGCCTCGTTTGGAAGCCTCGTCTTTCTCCGCGGCTCCCGGTGGTCGCCGCTCGTCTCGAGGCTTCGTCTCGGAGTATCGTTCCCTGCGGTCACTCCGTTTCACCGCTGCTCGGCGGGTCGCTGCGCTCCCCGCCTCGCCTCGAGGCCTCCTCCTTCGCTTCGCTCAGTCGTCGGCCTCGCTTTCCACGTCGACGGAGGTCTCCTCCTCGGCAGCGACCTCCTCGGGGTGGGCCTCGAGCGTCGCCTTCTGGACCTCGACCCTGCGGAGCGGGTAGATGTCCTTGGATTCGCCGTAAATCGCCGAAGAGAGGCGGCCCTCGACGACGGAGTCGATCAGTTCCTCGAAGGTCCGCTCGGCGGCGGTCTCCTCGACGAGATCGATCATCGTCCGGCGGATCGCCTGCTCCTGACTGGCGTCGGCGCTCTTGGTGGTGAAGGCGACGGGCTGGACCTGCACGCGGTAGTCGTCGGTCGTCAGCACCGTCACGTAGGCCGCGATCTTCGAGGAGCCGCGGCGGACCAGCGAGCGCAGGTAGTCCCGCGTGAGTTCGTGGCGCACGAACTCGGTGTAGGCCGTGTCCGAAGCGACCTCGTTGATCTTGAAGGTGAGCTTCGTGTTGTTCTCGCTGGCGTCGTTTTTCAGATCGCCCAGCGTGGTCTCGATGGTGCGGCCGAGCACCTTCTCCGGTTCGTCGGCGACGGTCTGGCCGAGCCGCTCCCGGTCGAACTCCTCGGGAGCCAGCACGTCGTACCATCGCTTCTGTTGCTTGCGTCGGGATACGGATCGTTCGCTCATGTGTCGTTGTCAGTGGGTCGGTTGGCGTGCGATGCGTCGTCCGCGAGCCGTGCGGCCACGCGGAGGTTGACGACGTAGTCGTCGACGGTCGACTGGAGGCCCCCGGTCGTCCCGCGCTCGACGGTCGTCACCACGGCGTCGCCCTCGACGCGGGTGTCCATCTCGGCGGTGTTGTCGGGCGCGAGCGCGGCCGCGATCCGCTCCGCGGTCGCGGTGTCGCCGTGGGTCGTCCGCAGGCGGGCGCGTCTCACAGTGCCTCCCGTAGCGCCTCGATGAACGAGGCGGTGTCGGTCTCGAATCGGGCGCGGGCGCGCGGGCCCCGGCCGCTGGCACGGCCGTCGACGGCCGCCGCGGCGCGTTCGGTCGGCCCGCTCACGTCGCGCCCGTCGGTCGCTCGAACGGCGGCGACGCCGTCCGTGACCGCGAGCGTCACTGGCTCGGGCGAGCGGTAGTCCGCGAGCAGGCGGGCGACGGTCCCGACCGGCAGGTGGGTCCCGCGAGCGACGAACAGGCCGTCGTACCGACCCGTCGTCGCTTCCCGCACCCCCCTGTGAGCGCCACGGGCGTGGGCGCGCCAGGCCGACAGCGCCGGGTCGACAGCGCTCTCGGATCCGAGTGCCAGCGCGACGCCGACGCCGGGGCGCTCCCGTGCGACGGCGTCGAGCACGTCGGCGTAGCCCTCGACCGTTTCGAGGGGGCCGCCGGCGTGGGGGCGCAGGGCGCGCTCGACGGCATCGGCGGCGCGGGACGTCGCCTCGTCGTCGCCGGCGACGGCCAGCGCGACCAGCGAGGCGACCCGCCGGCGGTCGTCCGCGTCGGGATCGGCCGACTCGAGGCCGGCGAGCGCGTCGGCCGCGGCGTCGGGGTCGCCCGAGAACGGGGCGTGAAACAGCGTCGAGTGTGCCAGCCCGTCCGCCAGGTCCGCGATAGGGACGGCCACGCCCGGGCGGCGCTCGGCGCCGGACCGCTCGACCGCCTCGAGCAGGTCCCCCGGCGACTCGCCGCTGGCAATGGCGCCCGCGAGTGCGAGCGTCGGATCGGGGCCGGCGTCGAGTTCGCGCGCGACGGCGTGGGCGACAGCCGCGACGGGGCGCTCCCGGATGGACAGGTCCGCGCTCGCGTCGGCGCGCCCGACGGCGACCGTGCAGTCGGCGTCGGTCACGCGGTCCGCGTCGGCGGTCGGGGTCACGATCGACGCCTGAAAGGGCGTGTCGCGGGCGTCGAGCGCCCGGGCGAGCAGCCCCGTCGCGGCCAGCGCGTCGCCGTCCGCTCGCCCGACGAGGCGGACGAACGAAGCGCGCTCGAGCGCGGCGGCGTCGCTGGCGGCGTCGGCGTGCGCGGCGTCCCGACCGGTTGCGGACATTTACAGTAGCTCGACGGCCTCGTCGTAGCTGTAGGTGAACTCCTCGTCGAGTTCGTCGCCGCGGTAGTAATCGACCAGGCGGCGGATCTTGGCCTCCGTGTTCTGGAGGGCGCGCTTGTTCTGGTGGTCGCCGGGGTTCTCGTCCATGTGCTCGCGCAGGCGGACGGCCCGGGCCATCAGGTTCCGGAGGTCCTCCGGGATCTCCGGTTCGGCGTCGTGGGCCTCGAGGATCTCGGTGACCTTCTTGCCCGTCGCGAGGGACACGTCGGGGACCGGCGTCCCCTGGACGCCCTCGTCGCGCAGTTTCAGGCCGATCTCGCTGGGCGGGTGGCCCTGCTCTGCGAGTTCGACGACGCGCTCCTCGACGGCGTCTGCGTCTACGTCACTCCACTCCGGCGGCTCGTCTGCCACGGGCCGGTCCGAACCGGACGACCCGCGGCGGCGGGTGTGCATTCGTGCCATGGTTCTGGTTGGAACAGCACGGACCGCTCCCGCGGATGCGAGGCTTGCCGTGGCGCGGCCGGCCGAGTGGCCGCCGCGCCGGACACGGCCGCAATCCCGAGTCGCGCAGAGCGTCCGAAGAGGCCCGAACTCGCGCGAGCGAGCGCGCGACGAGTCAGATTTGCGGTCGTGCGGTTCCCGTCCGTCCCTCGCGGCGGCGCGGACAAAACGGTTTCCATTCGGCGTGCCCGCCGTACGGAGCCGACAGTTCGGCCAGAGCGGTTATGCGTGTGGACGCCGAACGGCGTGTGAATGAGTCGCAACTGGGGATGGTCTCGCGGGCAGGCCACCGTCCTCGGGGTGGCCCTGCTCTTCGGGATCATGATCACCGGGACGACGCTGGTTCTGGTGATGGGGTCGGGTGCCATCTCGACCACGCAGGGACACCTCGACACGCAACGTGCCGAGACGGCGATGACGAACTTCGACTCCCAGACCGCCCGCGTGGCGCTTGGTGACGCCCGTGTCCAGCAAGTCGACCTCCCGACCGACGGCAGTTCCCAGTACCACGTCAGGCCGGACTGGGGGTGGATGAACGTCTCCTACACGAACACGTCGACCGGCGACGTGACGACCATCTTCAACGAGTCGATGGGCGCCGTCGTCTACGAGGCGGGACAGACGACCGTCGCCTACCAGGGCGGGGGCGTCTGGCAGGCCCGCGACAACGGGAGCGCCATGGTGTCGCCGCCGGAGTTTCACTACCGCAACGCGACGCTGACACTGCCACTCGTCACCGTCTCGGGAGACTCGTCGGTCGGGGAACGGGTCTCCATCGGCGCCAACGGAACCGTCAATCACTACCCGAACGCGAGTGCCGATCTTCGGAATCCCCTGCGCAACGGCCGCGTGGAGGTGACGGTCCACAGTCGCTACTATCTCGCCTGGGGACGGTTCTTCGAGCAGCGCACCGACGGGCGGGTGGCCTACGACCACGCCCGCGACCGGGTGACGATCGAACTGGTCGTGCCCCCCGACCGCCGGACGGTGCAGGGCGGCCTCGTCACCGCACCGAGCGGGACGCTCGAAATCCACAACCACGCCACCGTCGACAGCTACAACTCGAGTACGGGACCGTACCCCGGCTATCCCGCGCGGTCGGACACCTGGGTGATCTCGGACAGCGACGTGACGGTCAACAACCACGCGACCCTCCACGGGAATCTCGAGGCCAGCGGCGAGGTCTCGGTCGACAACCACGGGACGATCACCGGCAACGTCCGCTACGAGACGCTCGACAACCGCGGCAACATCGGTGGCTGGACCGAGAACAACGCGAGCGTCCGTTCGCCGAGCAGCGTCGAGCCCACGATCACCGAGCGCGTGAACACGCTCGGCGACGCGAGCAACAACGACAACGCGGCCGAGGACACCATCGACGCCGGGACGAATACGCTCGATTGCGGGGCGGCGGGGGCCGACTGCACGATCACGGCCGGCTCCTACTACCTCGATTCGATGGCCCCGGACGATCATCTCACGCTCGACACCAGCGGCGGCGACATCCAGATCGCCGTCGACGGGCCCGTCGACGTGGAACACACCATCAGCGTCGTCGGCACCGGCCGGGTGAACATCTACGCGACCGGCGACGTCGACTTCCGGGCCCACCCTGCCGTCGAGGTGACGGGCGACGACGCGACGCGCTTCTGGCTGTACATGGTTCCCGACTCGACGGCGGAGTTCTACAACCTCGGCAGCGACACGCCGGCGAACGTGACCGGTGTCATCTACGGACCGGGTCCCGGCGGCAGCCCCGGCGCGACCATCGAACTCGGGAACCACGCCCACATCTTCGGCGCGCTCGTCGGGGACGTGACCTTCGTGAGCAACTACTACGGCATCCACTACGACGAGGCGCTCCGCAACGTCGATACGGTCACCCGAACGACCGACGTGCCCGCGATCACCTACCTCCACGTCTCGACCAACGACATCAACGTCACCGGGTGAACATTACGGTTCGATTTCCTCCCACACGTCCGAGACGATGCGAGCATCCCGGTTGTCGGGGTGTGAGAGGATGATCCGCTCGTCGGTCTGGACGCCGATCACCTCCGGCTCGTTCTCGAGGTCGCTGTCCCGGTCGGGGTAGACCAGCGGGTACTCCCGGGGCGGAAATCCCTCGACTTCGGGGCAGACCGGCGGCTCGGCCGGTTCGGCGACGACCGGCGGTGCCGGTTCCCCCTCCCCCCAGGGGACCCACAGGCCACCGATCCACGCCCGGATCCCGCTCGCCGCCGTGCGTAGTCTCCCTCCCACCCGATCGACGAGTCGCTCGCGCGCGGCCGACGCCTCGCGGCCCTGCGAGGAGCGCTCCCGGCCCCGCTCGTCTGTGGGTGTGTTACGCATACACAGACCTAGCGGCCGTGCGCACAAAACGGTTGCGTCGGCCCTACAGTTCGATGCGCTCGACGATCTGCTGGTCGCCGTCACCCAGGTTCAGCGCGACGATGTGGACGAACTCCTCGAGACCTGAGTCGTTGAGCTTTGCCTTCAGGAGATTGTCGACCTGATAGACGCCGGCGGCGTTGGTCATCTCGATCTCGACGAGCACCGGGTACTCCTCGCCGGCCTGGAGCGAGACGCTCTGGATCGCCTGGCTGGAGACGGTGTTGATGCCGCGCCCGCCCCGCTCGTAGGGGATGCGCGAGCGCCCCTCCTCCATGTCCAGCGCGTCCGATACCCGGACGACGCCCGCCTCCAGCGTCAAGGGGGTCTCCTCGGTGTGATGACAGAGGATGGCGTGCAGCGTCTCGCTTTTCACCTTGACCGCCGTCCGCGTGTCGTAAAACTCCGGGAGGAGCCGGTCGAGTAGATCCGCCGCGAGCGGGATCGAGTAGTACGGGTGGTCGTCGCGATGGACGACGTGACCGATGTCGTGCAGCGTGGCCGCGAGCGCGACGATCACGGCCTCGTCTGCCTCCATGAGCCCCTGATCGGCCGCGCCGTTGAACGCGACGCCGCCCCGCTTGAGCAGGTCGTACAGGCACAGCGCCCGGTTGCGCACGATCTCGACGTGTTTCTTCCCGTGATCGTTGTACTTCTTGCGCGTGACCGGGTTCACGTTCTGTGCCTCGAGGTAAGCCTGTACCTCCGCGTCGCTTGCCAGGACCTCCAGGACCTCGTTGACCCGAGCGTCCGGGAACGCGTGGTCGGCGTCCGGATCGTAGACTCGGCCGCCGTTCCCGGCGGACGCCTCGCTACCGGATTCAGTGTCGCTCATGCGTTTATCCTCGGCTGTGAGCGATAAAGGGCTGACGCCGCTCGCGAGTGCTCGCGGCGGTATGCGCCGGCCGGGATTCGAACCACGCGAAGACGGTCGCTCGCTCCGCTCGCGCTGCGACTTCTCTCATTCGAATCCCTGCACAGACACGCCGCTCACTGGCGTTCGCGGCGGTATGCGCCGGCCGGGATTCGAACC
>JBDGUH010000074.1:0-20227 GCA_042216055.1 Haloarculaceae archaeon | reverse complement strand
TTCCACATCGAACCGGGGGCGCGGGTGCCCGAACACGACCACCGCCACGAGCAGGTCGGCTACGTCGAGCGCGGGACGTTCACCTTCGTGGTCGAGGGCGAGGAGTACACCATCGGCGCGGGCGACTCCTATCAGATCCCGGGCGGAGAGCCCCACGCGGCCGAGAACCGCACCGACGAGCCGGTCAGCGGCATCGACGTGTTCAGCCCCCCGCGGGTCGACCCCGACTGGCAGGGATGAACCGGCGGGCGCTGGTCCTGCTCGTCGCCGCGCTTGCGCTCCTGTCTGGCTGTGGGGGGTTCGGCGGCAGTGGCGATGCCGGCCCCACCCCGACGGTGACGCCGGTCCCGCCCCCCGAGCCAACGGCGCCCATCGTCCCCGGCGTCTACGACGACGCGGTCAACGGGACGGCCGTCGTCGCGGCCCACCACGCCGCGCTCGCGAATCGCTCGTTCACCCTGCGTCGGACGCTCGAGACGCGGGCCGACGGGGCGGTCCGGTACCGGCAGGTAGCGGACTTCCGGGTCGGCGCCGGCGGCGTGCCGCTGGCGGCGTCGCAGAACTTCTCCTTCCGGAGCGGCGGCGTCGCGACGTACGCCATCTGGTACGACGGCAACCGGACGGCGATCCGACAGCGCGCCGTCGACGGGACGGTCACCCTCGACAGCTACGCCGGGCCGCCGCCGGTCGATCCGACGGGCCGTGACCTGCTGTCGTCGCTGTTTGCCTCGTTCGAGGTCTACGACGTCACGCCCGTCGAGGGGGGCGCCCGCCTGGGCGGTGCGGTCACGCGGCCGGCCGCGATCCCCCAGCCCTCCTCCGTGGGCTCGCTGCACAACGTCACGATGACGGCGCTGGTCGACGAGCGCGGCGTCGTCGAGCGCGTCGCAATCGGGTACGACACCACGTATCGGGACACGCCGATCCACGTCCGGTTCACCATGCGCGTCTCGCGGATCGGATCGACCAGCGTCGCGACGCCCGGGTGGACCGAGCACCTGCCGGCGACCACGCCGACGCCGAGGACGCCCGTCCTGACGCCGGCGCCGAACGGAACGGCCACCCCGGCATCGACGAACGGGACGGCGACTGCGGCAGCGCCGAACGGGACGGTCGCCACGTCGGACAGTCCGGGGGCGGTCTGACCGGCCGCGATCCCGGGTACCGTTCGTCCGCCGGGCGGATCGGTGTCCTCCGTGTCGGGCTCCGCCGATCGGATCGTGAAAAAGCGTGAACGGCGGCCCGTCTCATACGGATTATTGCGACTGTGTCCCGGTCCGACCGCACGACCGCGGGCGGTCGAGACGAGAGACTCGCAATACTCCGTCTCAGGCCAGTTCTTCGATCCTGGCGACGATCTCGTCGGCGTACTCGTCGGTGCCGAGCTTCTCGGCGCCCTCGAGCTGTCGTTCGAGGTCGTAGGTGACCTTGCCGGAGGAGATCGTCTCCTCGACGGCGTCGCGCACGAGGTCGGCGGCCTCCTTCCAGCCCATGTAGTCGAACATCAGGCGGCCCGAGAGGATCATCGCGGTGGGGTTTGCCATGTTCTGGCCGGCGCGCTTGGGCGCGGAGCCGTGGACCGGTTCGGCCAGCACGCGGGCGTCACCGAAGTTGGCGCCGGGCGCGATGCCGAGGCCGCCGATCTGGGCGCCGGCGGCGTCCGAGAGGTAGTCGCCGTTGAGGTTCGGCATCGCGAGGACGGAGAACTCGTCGGTGCGAAGCTGCATCCACTGCAGCATGGCGTCGGCGAGCCGTTCCTCGACCATGACGGCGTCCTCTGGGATGTCGATCTCGTCCTGGGTCTCCCACAGCGAGTCGGGGGCAGCGAACACCTCGTCGTCGGGGTACTCCTCGTCGGCGACCTCCATGCCCCACTCGGCGAACTGCCCCTCGGTGAACTTCATGATGTTGCCCTTCGTGACCAGCGTGACCTTCTCGCGGTCGTGCTCCAGGGCGTAGTCGATGGCCTTGCGGACCAGGCGCTTGGTGCCGAACTCGGTGATGGGCTTGATGCCGATGCCGATGGGGCCGTCGTGCATCACGCCCTCGACGCCCATGTCATCCTCGAGGAACTCGCGGACCCGCTGGACCTCCTCGGTGCCCTCCTCCCACTCGATGCCGCCGTACACGTCCTCGGTGTTCTCCCGGAACGTGACCATGTCCATCTCCTCGGGCGCCTTCATCGGGGAGGGGACGCCGTCGAGGTAGTAGGTCGGCCGGACGTTGGCGTAGAAATCGAGCGTCTGTCGGAGCGCGACGTTCAGCGAGCGAAAGCCCGCGCCGACGGGCGTCGTCAGCGGGCCCTTGATCGCGACGCGGTGCTCGTCGATGGCGTTGACCGTGTCGTCGGGGAGGTTCTCGTCGTAGCGCTCCCGGGCGCTCTCGCCGGCGTAGACGCGCATCCAGGCGATGTCGCGGCCGGTGGCGTTCGCGGCGGCCTCGAGTACCTTCTGGGCGGCCGGTCCGACGTCTTTCCCGATACCGTCACCGTGGATGATCGGGATGATCGGCGTCTCCGGCACGTCGAGAACGTCCTCCTCCTCGTCGACGACCTCGATGCGCTCGCCCGCTGCGGGCACCTCGACCTTGTCGTACTCGTATCCCATACGCGGCCCATCGCCGCTCGCGCCTAAAGGACTGCCGTTTCCCGGGTCGCGTGCCACTAAATGTCATGAAATACCTGAAGGGATCCCGGCGACGGACGGTGGGCAGTCCCGGGCCGGCCGGTCCTGGACCGCCGTTCGATACCGATCACCGGAGCGCGCCGAGCATCAGCCGCAGTTCGGCGGGGGCGTTTTGAACGAGCGCCCGGGGAAAGCGCCGCCGGGCGCCCGCGAACGCCGATCGCAGGGCCGCGGTCGCGTCCTCGAAGACGCCCTCACCGTGCCCGAAGAGAATGCGTTCGGGCTCGAGGTCGGCGAACGTCCCCCGTGGCGGCCGGAGGCGGCTGAACGTGTTCATCGCCACGCGCTCGTCGCCAACACGGAAGTCGGGTTCGGCGGTGAGAACGTCCGGGACGTACAGCGTGCCGTCCCGCCGGCGGTAGGCGACGGTCTCGTGCCAGGCTCGTAGGGGCCGGAGCCGGCGGAGCTCGAAGCCCGCGAGCGACCCCGACGTGCGCTCGACGGGCGCGTCGATCCGCTCGACCGGCCGGTCGACCCACGCGGGGACGTGAACGGGTACGCCGTGCCGGCGGGCGAACGCGCCGGCGTCCCGGGCGTGATAGCCCGAGAGGACCGCCACGCCGACCACCGCGCCCAGGTCGGCCACCAGGTCCGCGACCCCCGGGCCGTCGAGCGGGTCCAGCAGCCAGACGCCCTCGCCGTCGCCGTCGGAGGCGGGGCCGCGGACGGCGTGGCCGGCGCGCCGGCCGGGTTCGTCGGGGTGGGCCAGCCAGCCGACGCCGCGGTCCCAGCGGTCGATTTCGCGACAGCCCTCGCTCGTGGAACGGTCGTAGGCGGGCACGGCCGACCGGGCGCTGCCCGCGCCAATGAGTTTTCCGTCTCGCCCGCGAGTGGGCGACCATGCGCGTCCTCGCACACGGCGGCGCGGGCAGCGCGCCCGAGGAACCGGCGACCCGCCAGCGCGTGCTGACCGGCGCGGTCGAGGCGGCCGCCGCCGCCGCGTCCCCGACGGCGGCGGTGTGTCGCGTCGTCCGCGAACTGGAGACGGCACCGCAGTTCAACGCCGGCGTCGGGAGCGCGGTCCAGAGCGACGGCCGAATCCGGACCGACGCGGGACTGATGCAGTCCGACGGGACGGCCGGCGCGGCCTGTGCGATGCCGGGCGTCGAACACGCCGTCGACGTGGCCCGCGCCGTCGCCGTCGAGACGCCACACGTCCTGCTGGCCGGCGAGCGGGCCGTGGCCTTCGCCGAGAGCGTCGGCGTCGAGACGGAGCGGGACCTCTGGACGGAGCGCACGCGCGAGCGGTGGGCGGCGGCCGACCCACCCGAAGGGGACGCCGCCGCGCAACTGGCGTGGGTCCGCGAGCGCTTCGGCGGTGCGAGCGGGGACGGCACCGACCACGACACGGTGGGCGCGGTGGCGACCGACGGCGACCGACTGGCGGCGGCCACCTCGACCGGCGGGCGCTGGTACGCGCTGGCCGGCCGGGTCGGGGACGTGCCCCAGGTCGGGGCGGGCTTTTACGCCGACGAGCGCGGCGCGGCGAGCGCGACCGGTGAGGGCGAGGCCATCGCGCGGTTCGGCCTCGCGCGGCGCGCGGTCGCCCTGCTCGACGGGTGGAGCCCCCGCCGGGCCGCCGAGGAGGCGCTGGCCACGTTCGAGGACGCCACCGGCGGGACCGCCGGCCTCGTGGTGCTGGATCGCGCGGGCCACGCCGGGAGCGCACACGACGCCGCGGCGATGCAGACCGCCCGGACGCCGTGGGTAACGGCAAGCCCTTTTGTCGGCTGGGGCGAAGCCGCAGGTATGGCAGACGTGGACCTGACGGCCGAGCAGTACGAGAAACACCGGGAGGCGGGCGAGATTCTCGCGCAGGTGCGCGACGAGGCCGCCGATCGCGTCGCGGTCGGGACGGAGTATCTCGAGCTCTCGGAGTGGACCGAGGACCGCATCCGCGAACTGGGGGGCGAGCCGGCCTTTCCCGTCAACATCAGCGTCGACCACGAGGCCGCCCACGGCGCGGCCGCGCCCGACGACGACCGCACCATCGGCGAGGAGGTCGTCAAACTCGACGTGGGCGTCCACGTCGACGGATGGCTCGCCGACACCGCGGTGACCGTGGACCTCGCCGGGGAGGACGAGCTGACGGCGGCGGCGTCCGAGGCGCTCGACGCGGCCCTCGAGACCGTCCGACCGGGCGTCCGGACGGGCGAGATCGGCGCGGCCGTCGAGGAGGTCATCGAGGGGTACGGCTACAACCCCGTGGTGAACCTCACCGGCCACGGTCTGGGTCACTGGGAGCAACACACCGCGCCCAACATCCCAAACCGCGGCATCGACGGCGGTGCGGAACTGTCGGTCGGTGACGTGGTCGCCGTCGAACCCTTTGCCACGACCGGGTCGGGGAAGGTCAACGAGGGGAGCCTCGAGGAGATCTACTCGCTCACCCGCGAGGGGTCGGTGCGGGACCGGACGGCCCGCCAGGCCCTCGAGCAGATCACCGAGGAGTTCCGGACGCTGCCGTTCGCCCGGCGGTGGCTGGACGTCGACCGGGCGGGCATGGCGCTGCGCCGCCTCGAACGCCAGAACATCGTCGAGGGCTATCCCGTCCTCCAGGAGCAGACCGGGGAGCTGGTCAGCCAGGCCGAACACACCGTCATCGTCACCGAAGACGGCTGTGAAGTGACGACGCGGAGTCGGTGACTGTCCGGATTTTCGCGCGAGCGTTTCGGTCACGTGCGCGAGCGGCGTCGAGCGATGCGTCACGAACGGGCCATCGGCTCACGGACGTAGCGGCACGGAAATGCGACGGGGGGTAGCCGTCGCGGGGGTGTGATTGGGGGTGTGGGGAGGATGGCTACGCGTTGTTCATGCGGATGCGGTCGGTCGCACCACAGACGCGGCACTCGCTCACCCGGTAGGGTTCGCGCGAGAACTCGGCGTTCTCGGGGTTGCCACTCTCCGTGAGAATCTCGACCGACACGTCGTGGGGTGTCACCCGTCCGCAGCTCGAACACGGCTCGGAGATGTCCGCCGTGCCGTCTTCCTTGATCGCCATCCCGGCTCACACTTGCCGGGATTCGAGTATAAAAACCCCCCCTCCGTTGTACGCCGTTTACGACCGTTCATCGCCTGACTGCAGTGGATTGTTACCGGTTCGAGCGACGAGAGGCGCTTAGACCGTTCACGGTCGCTGCTGGTCGCTCCATTCGGGGTCGAGAAGCCGAAGCGGCCACAGGGTTTTTGTACGGACCGTGGCGGGGTCGAAGTCGTTTACTGGTCCCGTCCCGGAACGGGGGGCATGGAGCAGGTGTTCGCGCCGTGGCGCATCGAGTGGGTCGAACGGGAGCGCGAGGACGACGAGGGGTGCGTGTTCTGCACATTGCCCGAACGCGACGCCGACCGCGAGGCCCGGATCGCGGCGCGCAACGACCTGGCGTACGTCCTCCTGAACAACTACCCGTACAATCCCGGACACGTCATGGTGATCCCCCGCGAGCACACCGGCGACTACCGGGCGCTCGACGAGGCGACGCTGCTCGCCCACGCGAGGCTGAAACAGCGGACGTTCGACGCGCTGACCGCGGCGTTCGAACCGGACGGCTTCAACGCCGGCATGAACCTCGGCGGGAGCGCCGCCGGCGGGTCCATCGACGATCACCTGCACACCCACGTCGTCCCGCGGTGGACGGGCGACACGAACTTCATGCCGGTCGTCTCGGACACGAAGGTCATCGTCGAGGCCATCGCCGACACCTACGACCGGCTGCACGAGGCGTTCGCCGACCAGGACGGGGCGACCGTCGTCGACGAGGACACTGCCGTCCGGTTCTGACCCGTCCGGGACGGCCCGACTGCCCTGCCGGAGGCGGGGGGAAGCCTATGCCGGCGGCGCCTCAAGGGAGGGCATGACCGACGAGACGCTCGCGGACGCCGTCGCGGCGCAAAAGCGGACGGAACTCGACCGACTCGGGGCGGACAAGGCGCTGCTCGCGTTCACCGAGGCCCACCTCGACACGACGGCAGTCCTGGGATCGCTCGCGGCCCGGGAGGCCGGCCTCCGGGACGTGTACGCCGACTGGGCCGACGACGCCGACGGCGAGGCGGCGACCGCGTACGCCGACGCGGCCGAGCGGGCGGGTCACCGCTACGACCGACTCGCGGACGGTCTCGAATCGGTGACAGGGGGGAGCGACGCGCTGGTCGAGCACCTGCGCGGCCTCTCGGGGAGCGAGCGAGCGGGCGGCCTCGTCGCCGCCGGCCTCGTCGCCGACCGGACCTACCTCCAGGCGATCAACTTCTTCGTCAACGAGGCCGACGAGCGCCGGGCGTCCCTGTGCCGTGATCTCCGAGCGGACGCCGGGGACGACGGCGAGGCGGGAGAGCGGGCGCTGGCGGCCCTCGGCGACGATCGAGACCGGGTTCTCGCGGCCGCCACCGGCGCCATCGACGCCGCCTACGGGCAGTACGTCGACCGTCTCGAGGGGATGGGTCTGGATCCGAAACCGGTGTGTTAAGCTCCGCAGGGGGGAAGATACTTGGGCCGGGCGCCACCAGCCACTCCCATGTCCGACGCCCTCCGACGGACGATCAGGCGGTGTGTCGCGGTCACGCTGATCCCGCTCTGTCTGCTGGTACTGGTCCCCATCGCGACGTACCGGACGAATCACGTCACGCTGCACCATCCCGTACTGGTGTTCGGCGACGACCTGGCCCTGCTGGTCATGGCGGGCGCGCTGGTCTATCTCGCCGGGAGCCTCGTGGTCGGCCTGCGCGCCGCCAGCGGACGGGCGCCGGTGGAGCAAGCCGGCGACCGCGAGGGGCACGACCGAACGGGTGCGGACCACGACGGAACGAGCGAGGACGCTACCGTTTAGACCGGGGCGCGCCAACGTCGGGTATGCGCGTCGTCTCGCTGCTGCCCGCGGCGACCGAGATCCTCTACGCTCTCGGGGTCGAACCGGTCGGGGTCTCCCGGGAGTGTGACTATCCGCCGGCCGTCCGCCAGACGCCCGCAGTCGACCGCTCGCGGGTCGATCCCGACGCGGACAGCGACGCGATCAACGCCCAGGTCGCCGCCGCCGAGGACGGCGCGGGGGTGTACGCCGTCCGCCGGGAGCGCCTGGCCGCCCTCGATCCCGACCTGATCGTCACGCAGGGGGTGTGTGACGTCTGTGCCGTCGACCGGGTGCTGGTGCGCGAGGCCGTCGCGGACCTGGGGCTGGACGCCGAGGTGCTGACGGTCGACGTCCACGGCCTCGCGGACCTCTACGAGTCGATCCGGACGCTGGGCGCGGCGCTGGAGCGCGAGAGGCGGGCCGCGGACCTCGTGGCGGACCTGCGCGACCGGGCGTCGACCGTCGAGACGACGGCGGCCCGGGCCGACGAGCGCCCGCGGGTGGCGGTGCTCGACTGGACGGACCCCGTGATGGTCGCCGGTCACTGGGTGCCGGAACTGGTCGAGCGGGCCGGCGGCGAGTACGCCCTGGAGGCGGCGGGCGCCCGCTCCCGGCCCCGCGAGTGGGGCGAGATACGGGACTACGATCCCGAGGTGCTGGCGGTCGCGCCCTGCGGGTTCGGCCTGGCACAGATCCGCGAGAACCTCGACGACCTCACCGACCGGCCCGGGTGGGCGGACCTGGCGGCCGTCAGGAACGGGCGGGTCCACCTCGTCGACGGCAACCACTACCTCAACCGCCCGGGGCCGCGGCTGGTCGACGCCATGGCGTACCTGGCGGCGCTGTTCCACCCGGACCTGTTCGAGGCGCCGCCCCGTGAGGCCGTCGCGCCGCTGGAGCCGGCCGCCGGCGAGACCGCGAGGGGGCGCTAGACCATCGCCGCGACGGCAGCGAGGCCGACGTAGACGTTGATCAGCGCGACGAGCGCACCGGCGCCGGCGACGGCAGTCAGCCAGCCCCGCCACCACGGGACCCGCGTCACGAGAGTCCGGCACTCGAGCAGGACGACGCCGACGTACAGCGCGACGGCCATCTTCAGCGCGATGACGAGCAGCGGTTCGCGGGCGAGCAACACGCGGACCCACGGATTGGCCTCGAGGCCGGCCCCGGCAAAGCGGGCGGCAAACAGCGTCGAGACGGCGTCACAGAAGCCCCACGCCAGCACGAGCGCGAACACGAGTTCCTCGTAACTGGGCCAGGTCAGGCGGACGTGGGCGGCCTCGGCGAGCGCGCGCCGGTCGAGTTCAGTCGTCGACATCCGGGGACACCGAGTGGAGTTCTCGCCCGGGAGTAGCGTCGATCGGCCGAAAAAGCCATCCGCTCGGTTATCGCTCCTGATACTCAGTCCGACAGCGAGCAGCGCCCCTCGTAGGTCGCGTCCGCGACGGACTGGATGGCGGGGTCGTCGCCGCAGACGGGACAGTCGGGGTCGCGCTCGACGGGCACCGTCTCGACGCTCGTCCGGGCGGCGTCGTACACGAGGAGACGCCCCGCGAGCGTGTCGCCGGTCCCGAGGACGAGTTTGAGCGCCTCCGTCGCCTGGAGCGTGCCGACGGTGCCGGAGACGACGCCGAGCACGCCCGCCGTCGCGCAGTCGGGCACGGCGCCCTCGGGCGGGGCCTCGGGGAACAGGCAGCGATAGCACGGTCCCGTGCCGGGAAACGTCGTCGCCTGCCCCTCGAAGCGATACACCGCGCCGTGGGTGAACGGGACGCCCGCCAGCGTGCAGGCGTCGCTGACGAGATAGCGGGTCGGGAAGTTGTCCGAGGCGTCGACCACCACGTCGTGGTCGTCGATCAGGTCGGCGGCGTTCGCGGCGGTGAGGCGGGTCTCGCGGGCCGTGACGGACACGTCGGGGTTCAGGTCGGCGACGAACTCGCGGGCGCTCTCGACTTTCGGCCGGCCCACGTCGCTCTCGCCGTGGATCACCTGGCGCTGGAGGTTCGAGCGCTCGACGGCGTCGTCGTCGACGACGGTCAGGCGACCGACGCCCGCCGCCGCGAGGTACTGCAGCACCGGCGACCCCAGCCCCCCCGCCCCGACGACCAGCACCGACGCCTCGAGCAGGGCGCCCTGGCCGTCCGGCCCCACGTCGTCCATGATGACGTGCCGGGAGTACCTGTCGAGCTGTTCGGCGTCGAGGTCGACCATGGCGGCGCTTGGCCGCCGGCAGGCATAAACGCCTCGTCGGGCGGTCGTCGGCGCGCGGCGCCGAGTGCAGCGGATCGGCGCCGGGTAGGCCGACGCCGAGCGTAGCGGATCGACGCCGGTTGGGCCGCGACAGGTACAGGGGGTCGACGCTACTCGACCAGTTCGCCCACGGCGTCGTCAATGTCCTCGATCTGGTCGGTCTGGTCGGCCACCTCGTCGGCGATGTCGGCGGTGGAGTCGGCGATGCCCTCGGCGGCGTCGGTCGCCTGATCGACCATGCTGGCGACCTCCTCGGTGGAGGCGGCCTGCTGGTCGGTGGCGGTCGCCACCTCCTCGATGCCGTCGTTGACCTCGCGGACGGCGCCGTCGATGTCGTCCAGGATCTCGACGGACTCCGAGACGGTGTCGATGCCCTCGTCGATCTCGGCGTTGCTGCGCTCGAGGCTCTCGACGGCGTTCTCGGTGTCGGCCTTGATGTCCCCGACCATCGCCTCGATGTCGCTGGCCTCAGACTGGGCCTGCTCGGCCAGTCCCTTCACCTCGTCGGCGACGACGGCGAAGCCCTCGCCGGCCTCGCCGGCGCGAGCGGCCTCGATGGAAGCGTTCAGCGCCAGCATGTTCGTCTGGTCGGCGATGTCGTTGATGACCTCCACGATCTCGTCGATGGCCTCGACGCTCTCCTGGATCGTGCGCACGTCCGCGGCGACGCTGTCGGCCGCCGTCTGGATGCGCTCCATGGCGGCGTACACGTCCTCGGCGTTCTCCTGGCCCTGCTGGGCGAGGTCGCGGGCCTCGCGGCTGGCGGCCGACACCTGCTCGGAGGAGGAGGCGATCTCCTCGACGGCCGCGGAAAGGTTCGACACCTCCTCGGCGATCTAGCTCATCCCCTCGTACTGCTCGGCGGCGCGCTCCCGGATGTCGTCGGCCTCCTCGGCGATGTCCACCGAGGACTTCTGCAGTTCGGCGACCGAGGTCTGAATCTCGCTGGCCGCCTCGTCGTCGTAGCCGGCCTGCCGGTCGATGTCCTGGCGCACCTCGTCGTCGATGTCCGTGTCGATGTTCTCGTCGACCGCCCCCGACCCGTCCACGTCGGTGGCAATTTCGGAGTCTGACATTCGTGACAACATGCGCGATACCAGATATAAAAACTACGCCCCTACTAGTTGTGTTGTCGGCGCTGACACGGACGAGCAGTTGGATGCCGAAGGCCGTCACTGTGCCGACACGTCTCAGTTTCGATACCGACGACGATCAGCAGTTATATAGGTCGCGGTACTTCGCGTCGGCGTACTCGAGGAAGTAGTCGGCCGTGAACGCTTCCCCGGTCGCCTCGCGGATCAGGTCGCCGGTGGTGTACCGGCAGCCGTGACTGTGGACGTTGTCGGTGAGCCACTCGTGGAGGGCGTCGAACTCGCCGGCCCGGACCTGCCCCGCCAGGTCGTCGATGTCGTCCTCGGCGGCCGCGTACAGTTGCGCGGCCAGCACCGACCCCAGCGAGTAGGTGGGGAAGTAGCCGATAGAGCCGTTGGTCCAGTGGATGTCCTGGAGACAGCCGTCGGCGTCGGTGTCGGGACGCACGCCCAGGTACTCCTCCATCCTGTCGTTCCAGACCTGTGGCACCTCGCGCACGTCCAGGTCGCCCGCGATCAGATCGCGCTCGATCTCGAAGCGCAGGACGATGTGCATGTGGTAGGTCAGTTCGTCGGCCTCGACGCGGATGAGGTTGTCCGGGTGGACGGTGTTTGCGGCCTCGTAGAACGCGCGCGGCGAGGCCTCGACGCCGAGATGTTCGGCGACGGTGGGGGCAAAGCCCTCCCAGAAGGGCAGGGAGCGCCCGACGTGGTTCTCCCAGAGGCGGGACTGGGACTCGTGGACGGTCAGGTCGCGCGAGTCGCCCAGCGGCGTGCCGTACGCGTCGTCGGGCAGGCCCTGCGTGTAGGTCGCGTGGCCGAACTCGTGGATGGTCGACCCCAGCGCGTCCAGCGGGTCGTCCGGCGAGAAGCGCGTCGTCACGCGGGCGTCGAACTGCGTCCCCGTCGAGAACGGGTGGGGCGCCGTGTCCAGGCGGCCGCGGTCCCAGTCGTAGCCCAGGTAGTCCAGCGCCGCCCGCACCAGCGCCTCCTGGTCGGCCTCGTCGTAGGTGCCCCCGAAGGGGTCGGCCAGCGTCGCGTCGCTGTCCTCGACGTCCGCGACGAGGTCAACCAGTTCGTCCCGCAGGCGCTCGAGGACGCGCTCGGCGGTGTCCAGGCCGAGGTAGGGCTCGTACTCCTCGAACAGCACCGCGTAGGGGTCCCGGTCGGGGTCGATGGCCGCGGCGTACTCCCGGCGCAACCGGACCATCTCCTCGAGGGTGTCGGCGTAGATGTCGAAGTCGTCTTTCTCCCGGGCCTCCTCCCAGACGGGCAGCGCGTTCGAGGACAGCTCCGAGATCTCGCGCACCAGGTCCTCGGGGACCCGCCGGGCGCGCTCCTGCTCGCGGCGCACCTCCCGGACGACGGCCGCCCGCTCGGGGTCCAGGTCCGCCCCCTCGAGGTCATCGAGCAGGGCCGCGAGGTCGTCGTCGGTGAGCAGTTCGTGGTGCAGCGAGGACAGCGCCGAACTCTGCTTGGACCGGGCGGGCGTCCCGCCCGCGGGCATCATCACCTGCTGGTCCCACCGGAGGACTCCGCCGGCGTCGCCCACGTAGGTCAGTTGCTCGACGTGGTCCTCGAACTCCGCGTACGTGGCGTCGACGTCCTGTGTCGCCATGTGTCCGTGTTGCGAGGCCGGGGGCATAATCCCCGCGGCACTCCTCGGCGAAGCGAACGGTCCGCGGGCACCCCCGGACCCGCCGAACGTTCCACAGGACGGAACGGTCCCGACACGCGCCGCTCAGACGAACGCCCCGGCCCGATCCACGACGCCGGCGTAGACGCGGGCACACCGCTCCAGCACCGCCAGCGAGACGGACTCGTCGGCGGTGTGGGCCTCGCCGGGTTCGGCCGCGCCGACGACCACGCAGTCGGTGCCCGCCTCGGCCAGCCACCCGGCGTCGGTGGCGTGGGGCTTGATCACCTGCTCGGGGGCGCCGTCCTGGGCGGCCCGGGCCGCCGCCAGCGCCGCGTCGGCGAAGGCTTCGTCCCCGCAGGCCATCGGCGGGAGGTCCTGGTCGACGCTCCACTCGACGCCCGGAATCTCCTCGACGCGCTCGAGGGGGGCGCGCTCGCCCGGCACCGTCCGCTCGTCGACGGTGACGGTACAGGACTCGGGGACGACGTTCCAGGCCGCCCCGCCCTCGATCTCGGTGACGACGAGGCTCCCCTCGAGGTCCTGACCAAGCACCGTCGCCGCGAGGAACGGCAGGTCACGCACCACGTCCACGGCGTCGGTCGCGCGGTAGATGGCGTTCTCCCCCGCTTCGGGTTCGCTGGCGTGGGCGGGCGCGCCCGTCGCGCGGATGGTGCTGCCGCGCCGACCCTTGTGGGCGACCGCCACGTCGGTGACGCCGGGCGCGGAGTAGCCCGTCGATCCCTCGCCGACGACGGCGAAATCGGGGGCGAACCCGTCCGCGATGGCGGCCCGACAGCCCACGCCGCCCCGCTCCTCGCCCACGAAGGAAGCGAACACGAGTTCACAGTCCGGATCCGCGTCCCGGAAGGCGGCCATCGCGGCGGCGAGCGACCCCTTCATGTCGGCGCTGCCGCGCCCGTGGAGGCGGCCGTCGCGCTCCGCGAGGACGTACGCCCCGTCCCGGACCTGCGAGTCGTCCGGCGGTACGACGTCGTGGTGGCCCACGAACGCGAGCGACCGCTCGGCGGCCCCCTCCGGGCGCTTGCGCGCGAGGACGTTCCCGTGGTCGTCTCGCTCGACGGCGGCCCCGGTGTGTTCGCGGAGCCACGACGCGACGCGGTCGCCCGCCGCGTCGGGGTCCTCGTGGCTCGGGACGGCGATCAGGTCCCGCGCGAGGTCGGTGACGTCCATACCGTCGCCAGGGCGGCGGGGTTTACAACCGTTGGGTCGAGGCCTCCGGGAGTGCCCGAACGCGAACCGCCACGCGAGTTAATTTTATGTATCCACTACTCTTCCGGATCACTATGGACAGCCGCCCCACATACCGCGATATTTGCGAAATGAAGCGGGCGTACTGCCGCGAAAACGAGGATATCTTCAGTTTTCTTCCGGACGAGGAGTGAGCCTCGCCACGGGCAATCGGACTCACCATCGGGCAACCGACATCGCCACGGGTAACCGGAACGGTGAAATGCGCGACGCCAGACTGTCGGGTATGGCGACGACGCTGGTCGCGGCGGTGGTGACGGCGGCGACGCTCGGGGTGACCCACGCGCTCGAACCCGACCACGTGGCGGGCATCTCCTCGCTGACCAGCCGGTACGGCGACCCGCGGCTCTCGGCGCTGGTGGGGGCCTGCTTCAGCCTCGGCCACGTCGCCCTGGTGGTGGCGTGGCTCGTCGTCGGCTACCTCCTGCTCGGGCGGACCGAGTTCGCGCCCGTCCTCGACGCCCTCGGGACGGTCGGCGTCGGCGTCGTGCTCGGCGTCCTCGGCGCGGTCATGGCCGTCGGCGGCCTCCGGACGGTCCTGCACGCCCACAGTCACGAGCACGCACACGGCGGCGCGGTCCACGAGCACGCGCACGTCCACGTCGGCGCGTCCGACCACGACCACCGGGACGAGGCGGGGAGCGCGAGCGACACGGGAATCGCGGGCGTGATCCCCCACGCACACGGCCACGGCGTCGGAGCGTACCTCCGGACGGGCGTGGTGGGGGCGCTGTTCGCCCTCTCGCCCCCGCTGTCGATGATCGCCTTCGCCGCGGCGCTGTTCCCGGACTACGGCGGCGGCGCGGTCGCGCTGGCGGTCGGCGTGTACGCCGTCGCCATCACGGCGGCGATGAGCCTGCTCGGGGCCGGCGTGGGCGGCCTGTTCGGCACCGTGGTCGAGAGCCCGCGGGCCGCGGGGGCGCTCCGGGCGGTCGCCGGGATCGCGGTCGTCGGCTTCGCCGGCGCGCTGCTCGCGGGGGCAGTGCCCGCGCTGGTCTGATTCGCGTGCCGGTCCGACCCGCACCGCCTTCCACACCCTTTTGCCCGCGAACCCCGAACGGAGCGTATGGAACTCGTACCGGACACGAGCGTGGTCATCGACGGCCGCGTGTCCGAGCAGGTCGCGGCCGACGCGGACGCCGAGGCCGAGGGCGCTGGCGAGGGCTTTGCCGGCGCGACGGTCGCCGTCCCGGAGGCGGTGGTCGGGGAACTGGAGGCCCAGGCCAACGACGGCCGCCAGAGCGGCTGGGACGGGCTCTCGGAGCTCCAGCGTCTCGCGGACCTCGCCGACGAGGGCGTCGTCGACGTGGAGTACGTCGGCCGGCGGCCCGGCGCGGTCGAGAAACGCGAGGCCGGCGAGGGCGAGATCGACGCGCTCATCCGCGACCTCGCGGAGGACCGGGACGCGACGCTCGTGACCAGCGACGTGGTCCAGAGCGAGGTGGCTCGCGCGAAGGGGCTGGACGTGGTGTACCTCGAACCGGAGGGCCGCGAGATCGACCGCCTCGCGCTGGAGAACTTCTTCGACGAGTCGACGATGAGCGTCCACCTGAAGGTGGGATCAGCGCCGATGGCAAAGCGCGGCGAGATCGGCGACATGCACTACCAGCGCATCCGCGACGAGCGCGCCACCGAGGACGAACTCGAGGAGTACGCCCACGAGATCGAGCATGCCGCCCGGGCCAGTCCCCAGGGGTTCACGGAACTGGACGAACCCGGCATGACCATCGTCCAGTTCCGCGAGTACCGTATCGCCATCGCTCGCCCGCCCTTTTCGGACGCCATGGAGATCACGGCCGTCAGACCCATCGTCAAGACCGACCTGGCCGACTACGACCACGCCGCGGAACTGCGCGAGCGCCTGACCGACCGCCAGCGGGGCGTGCTCATCGCGGGGTCGCCCGGCGCCGGCAAGACTACCTTCGCCCAGGCCGTCGCGGAGTTCCTGGTCGACGCCGACTACGCCGTCAAGACCATGGAGAAACCCCGCGATCTGCAGGTCGGGCCCGAGGTGACCCAGTACACCGCGCTCGGCGGGTCGATGGCCAAGACCGCCGACTCGCTGTTGATGGTCCGGCCGGACTACACCATCTACGACGAGGTACGCAAGACGGACGACTTCGAGGTGTTCGCGGACATGCGCCTCGCCGGGGTCGGCATGGTCGGGGTCGTCCACGCGACGCGGGCCATCGACGCCCTCCAGCGGCTCATCGGGCGCGTCGAACTTGGGCTGATCCCGCAGGTCGTCGACACCGTCGTCTACATCGAGGACGGCCAGATCGAGACGGTGTACGACGTGACCACCGAGGTGAAGGTGCCCGAGGGGCTGATGGAGGAGGACCTGGCCCGGCCGGTCATCCTCATCCGGGACTTCGAGACGGGCCGCCCCGAGTACGAGATCTACACGTTCAACCGCCAGGTCGTCACCGTCCCCCTCCAGGAGGACGGCGAGCGCCGCGACACCGGGGTCGAGCGGGTCGCCAAACAGGAGGTCGAGCGCGAGATCCGCTCCATCGCCCACGGCCACGTCGAGGTCGACCTGCGCGGCCCGAACACCGCCGTCGTCTGGGTGGAGGACGACGACATCTCGCAGGTCATCGGCAAGGGCGGCGGGCGCATCTCCGACGTCGAGAATCGGCTGGGCATCGACATCGACGTCCGGACGTTCTCGGAGCGGCCCGCCGGGCAGTCCGGCGGCGGGGGCGGCGAAAGCGGGGCGGGCGGCGGCCCGCCCAGCGCCCGTGAAGAGGGACAACTGGTCACCCCGGAGGTGACCGCCCGACACGTCATCGTCCCGATGGAGGGCCACGCCGGCGAGACGGTCGAAGTGCGCGCCGACAGCGAGTACCTGTTCACCGCGACGGTTTCGCGGGGCGGCGAGATCCAGGTCTCCCGGGGCTCGGCCATCGCAGAGGAACTGGAGAGCGCCATCGACCGCGGGAAGTCGATCCGGGTCATCCCCGCCTGACGTGTCGTTCTATCGACAGTTCGTTCGTGTTCGATGACCGGGGTTTATTGACGGGCAGGAGAGTGAGCGAGCATGGACAGGGATTGCGGTCCGCTCGACCTGGTGTCGGCGGAGCGACGCGAGCGGATCGAAGACCGGATCGAATCGCTGCTCGAGGAGATGACCCTCGAAGAGAAAGTGGGCCAGCTCACGCAGGTCAACGCCGACTTCGCCACCGGGACGCCGGTGGGCGGACTGGACGAACGCGAGGGGGCCGCAAGCGGGCAACTGGGCTCGCTGCTCAACGCCGGTAGCCTCGAGGACGCCCGCCGCTACCAGGAGGCGGCCGTCGAGGAGTCGCGGCTCGGCATCCCGCTCGTGCTGGGCCTCGACGTGATCCACGGCTACCGGACGGTGTTCCCGGTGCCGCTGGCCGAGGCCGCGAGCTTCGACCCCGACCTGGTCGAGGCGGCGGCGTCGGTGGCGGCGACGGAGGCGGCCGCGGCGGGGGTCCACTGGACGTTCGCGCCGTCGGTCGACGTGAGCCGCGACCCGCGGTGGGGGCGGGTCATGGAGGCCGCCGGCGAGGACCCCACGCTCGGGAGCGCGATGGCCCGCGCCCGCGTCCGGGGCTTTCAGGGCGAGGACCCGACCGCAGTGGACAGCATCCTCGCCTGTGCGAAACACTACGTCGGCTACGGCGCCAGCGAGGCCGGCCGGGAGTACAACACGGTCGACCTCTCGGAGACGCGCCTGCGCGAGGTCCACCTGCCGCCGTTCCGCGCGGCCGCCGAGGCGGGCGCGGCCACGTTCATGAGTTCGTTCAACGTCCACGAGCGGGTGCCCGCGACCGGCAACGAGCGGCTGCTCGACGACCTTCTCCGGGGCGACCTCGGCTACGAGGGCATGGTCGTCTCGGACTGGAACGCCGTGGGCGAACTCGTCGAACACGGCAGCGCGGCCGATCTCGCGGAGGCGGGTCGACAGGCCATCGAGGCCGGCCTGGACATGGACATGGTCAGCGGGGCCTACGCCGAGCACCTCGCCGACCTGGTTCGGGCGGGCGAGGTCGAGGAGACGGCCGTCGACCGCGCCGTCGAGCGCGTGCTGGCGATCAAGGGCGCGCTGGGCCTGTTCGAGGACCCCTACCAGTACTTCGACGAGGAACGGGCCGACGAGCGGATCCTGGCCGCGGAGCACCGCGAGACGGCCCGCGAGGTGGCCCGGGAGTCACAGGTCCTCCTCGAGAACGACGGGACGCTCCCCCTGTCGGCCGACGACGACGTGGCGCTGGTGGGCGAACTCGCCGACGGGCCCGAGGAGATGCTGGGCGCGTGGCGCGCCGAGGGCGACCCCGACGACGCGGTGACGCTCCGGGAGACGCTCGCGGAGCGCCACGGCGACGCCGTCACGTACGCGCCGGGGGCGACCCCCGAGGGCGAGGTGAGCGATGACCGCCTGGCCGGGGCCGTCGAGGCCGCCCGCGGGGCCGACGTGGTCGTCGCCGCGGTGGGCGAGCCCGCCGAGTGGTCCGGCGAGGGAGCGAGCCGCGCCCGGATCGACCTGCCGGGCGAGCAACGCGGCCTGCTGGAACGGCTGGTCGAGACGGGCACGCCCGTCGTCGCGGTGGTGTTCTCCGGGCGGCCGCTCGCGCTCACCTGGACCGCCGAGCACGTCCCCGCGGTGGTGCAGTCGTGGTTCCCGGGCGTCGAGGCCGGCCCCGCCCTCGCCGACGTGCTGTACGGCGCCGACCCCGGCGGGCGTCTCCCGATGTCGGTCCCGCGGACCGAGGGCCAGATCCCCGTGTATCACAGTCAGCTGACGACGGGGCGACCGGCACCCGAGGACCTCGACACGAGCGAGCCGCCGGCCGACCCCGGCGAGAAGTACGTCTCGCGGTACATTGACTGCCCGAACGCGCCGCTGTACCCGTTCGGCCACGGCGAGACCTACGGCGAGGTGACCTACCGCTCCGTCGCCCTCGACGCCGAGGCGATCGACCGGGACGGCGAACTGACCGTCACCGCGACCGTCGAGAACGAGGCCGACCGGCCGGCCACCGAGGTCGTCCAGGTGTACGTCCGGGACCGCGTCGGCAGTCGCGCGCGCCCGGAACGGGAACTGAAGGGCTTCGAGAAGGTCCGGCTGGACGCGGGCGAGTCACGGACGGTCGAGCTGACGCTGACCGCCGACGACCTGGCGTTCTGGACCGCCGACGAGGAGTGGACCGCCGAGCCGGGGACGTTCGACGTACTGGTCGGGCGGTCGGCCGAGGACGTCGTCTTCGAGGGCAGTTTCGAGCTGATCGAGTAGGCGGTCGCTGGAAGGAGAACGGACGGGAACGGACGGGAAACGTGGTCCCGGGGAGAGGTCCCGGAAACCGGAATCGTCAGTCGGAGACGGCGGCGTCGGCCTGCTCGGCGTCGGCCTCGGTGATCTCGTAGAGGTTCTGGCGCGCGTCGGCGAAGTAGACGTCCTCCTCGATGACCCCCACCTCGTCGAGGCGTTCGAGCGCGTAGCGGACCGTGCGGGCCGACAGCATCGACTCCTCGACGATCCCCTTCTGGGTCAGCGGGCCGTCGTACTCGAGTACCTTGTAGACGAGTTTCGCGCTCGGCGGAAGGTCAGCGATGGCCTCCCCGTCGGTTTCCGTCATCGGTCGAGACGAGTGGCGCGGGCTCCATAAAGATTGAGGAGTTGGCCGCGAAAGATCGGGGAGTCGGACGCGAGCGCCCCGCGAGCGGCCGTTCGGGGGCGACTCCGGGAGCGTGTCAGGTCGGTGAGGAGCGTGTCAGGTCGGTGAGGAGCGTGTCAGGTCGGTGAGGAGCGTGTCGGGCCGGTGACGGGCCAGGCGGCGCCATCACCGGGGCACGAGCCCGGGGGCGAGAACCGCGTCCCTTTTGGTCGCGGGTGGCAGACAGGGAGGTATGGCTACGGAGACGTCAGCGGGCATGAGCGCCCACCGCCGCGGGGTCACGGTCACGACGCTCGCGACGCTGGGCGGGATCGTCGCGGCGGTGATCTCGCACGTGATCACGGGCGGGCTCACCGACCCGACGGCGGCGGCGACGTCGGACCAGGCGTTGCTCGTGCTCGCAGCGGTCATCGTCGTCCAGCTTCCGATCCTCAAGTTCCTGGGGGTCGACATCGGCGACTTCTCCACGAAGGACTACCTCTACGTGGCGTTCATGACGTTCGCGCTGTGGTTCGTCTCGTGGGGCATTCTCCTGACGACGACCGCCTGACATGGCCGAGGACAGCATCGCCGTCGTCGACCTCGACAGGTGCCAGCCCGACCGGTGCAACTACGAGTGCGTGAACTTCTGTCCCCCCAACCGCACCGGCAAGGAGTGCATCGTCCGGCGCGGCGAGGTGTACGAGGACGACGAGGAGTTCGCGGGCACGCCCGACCAGGTGTGGATCTCCGAGGAGATCTGTCTGGGCGAGACCTGCGGTATCTGCGTCGAGAAGTGCCCGTTCGACGCCATCGAGATCATCAACCTCCC
>JBDGUH010000017.1:3230-20479 GCA_042216055.1 Haloarculaceae archaeon | reverse complement strand
ACGGCCGTGCTCGCCCCGGCATCGGACGGCCGTGCTCGCCCCGGCATCGGACGGCCGTGCTCGCCCCGGCATCGGACGGCTGATACGGATTCTTGTGACTGTGTACAGGTCCGACCGCACAACTCGTGCGGTCGAGACGAGAGACTCGCAAGAATCCGTATGACGGGCTACGCCCCTGGGGGATCGATCGTCACGCCGTCGGCCGCGGAGACGGCGGTGCCGGTCACGAAGCCGGGGTCGCCCAGCAGGAGGACGTACGTGCGGCCGTCGACCTGCCGAAGCGCGGCCGCGCCGCCGTCGATCCGCCAGTGTTCGCCCGCGGCGGTGCCGGCGTGATCGAAGTAGTCACGGGCGACCCGGCCGAACTCGGCGGCCTCGCTTTCGTTGTCGAAGCGCAGCGCCCACGCGAGGGAGTTCGGGCCGTCGCCGCTGGGCCCGTAGATCCGCAGCGAGTCGTTGCCCCACCCCGCGGCGGCCCGGCGGGCGCGGTCGACGCTGACGTTGCTCGCCAGGGCCGACCAGAGGAACGCCTCGCCCATCCGGTCGCGCCCGACCGGCGCCCAGGCGTCGCTGCCGTGCGCGTGGACCCGGAGCTCGACCGGCGGTTCCGCCGCCGGATCGAGGCCGTGAAGCACCTGTTCGGAGGTCCGCGCCGGGTCGGCAAACACCGTCGAGAGGTTCCGGGGGTCGTCGACGCGGGCCTCGACGTAGTCGTTGCCGAAGGCGTACGCCCGGTGACCGTACCGATTGTGGCTCCCCGGCGGGGCGACGCTGATCAGTTCGTCGTAGAAGGGCTCGGTGAGCGCGAGCGACGGCGCGTAGCGCCTGAGGTAGGCGTCGGTCCCCCACACCGCCGGCCCCTCGAGCATCGCCCGGTAGGCGAACTGCCCGTCGGTCGTCTCGAGGTCCGTCGCGTTGCGCACCTGCTCCCAGCGGTTCTCGTGGAGCTGGATGTAGTGGACCAGTTCGTGAGCCAGCACCCACCGCACCGAGCGCTCGGTCCGGTTCTCGCCGGGATAGACGGTGACGTGGCCGAGGATCGAGGTCGCGCCGTTCTCCGAGTGGCCGATCGAGCGGTTGGGCGCCCGCGTCCGCACGTCCATGAGCCGCCACACTCTGGAGGGCTGGCCCGAGAGGTTACCGCCCGGGCCCGAGAGGTCATCGAGCACGACGACGTAGTCGGGCGGGCGCACGTCCGTCCCGAGCATCGACTCGAGGTCGCTGAAGACGACGCCGGGGTCGACCGACGCGTTCCCCCCCGTCGGGATGGTCGTCCCGACGGTCGCGCCGCTGGCGTTCCGGACCTCGACGGTCGGCGCCGATCGACCCGCGGGGGCGGTCCCGGGCGCCACACAGCCCGCGAGGACGAGCGTCGCGACGAGGAGGGCCGTCAGGGCGGCACGTGCGTCCATCTACCCGACGCCTCGATCGAGAGACACGTAAGCGTGTTGTTATTCGGCCGTCGCGGCGCGCGACGAGGCCGCCGAGTCGTCCCGCTCGCCGTCGTCCCGCCCGCCGTCGTCGCGGCGGAGCCAGCGCAGCGTCGCCGCCAGCAGTGCGAGGAACGCGATGCCCACCACGGGCGCGAAGTCCACGTCCGGGACGCGCGCCCGGGGCTGGTACGCCTCGGCCGTCCCCTCGTCGTCGGCAGCGACTGCCCGGTCGGGTGTACTCTCGTCGCGTCCGGCCGTCGCGTCGTCGGCGTCGGCCACCTCGTCCCCGTCGCCGTCCCCGCGCCGGCGCCGGACGACCCAGACGGCGGCGGCGGCGAACAGGCCGACGACGGTGAGCGCGGCGACGGCGAGGCCGGCGAGTTTGAGCGTGCCCCGCAGGCCGCGGCCGCCCTCGGGCTCGGTCGGCGCGGCGGCGTCCACGTCGGTCCCCTCGTCGGCAGTCTCGTCGACCGCGGGCGCCACAGCGGAGAGCGCCTCGGCCACCGGTTCCGGGAGGGCCACGTCGAGACGCAGTACCGTGATGTCCATGTGGGGCGGGACGGCCGGGAGGCGGAAATAGCTACCGCGCCCGCTCCGCTCACGCTCCCAATCGACGCGCTCCGCTCACGCTCTCAATCGACGCGTTCGCGGGCGTCGGCGAGCAGTTCCTGGACCGCCACCGGATCGCCGTCGCGGTCGGCGCTCTCCATCGCCGCCTCGATCAGCGCCATCGACTGGAGGTTGTCGGTCACGTTGGTCGCCATCGGCTCGCCGCCCTCGAGCCAGTCGAGGAACTGCCCGACCAGCCAGGCGTTGCTCCAGCGTTCGCGCTCGTCGAGCGGGACCGCCTCGCCGTCACGCTGGCGGCCGCCGACGACCCCCTCGGCGTCGGCCTCGTAGGGGTAGCGGGTGAGTTCGCGGGCGTCGAGTTCCAGCGTCGCGTCCCGGCACTCGGCCCGGACGTAGTCGCTCCCCCAGCCGTTGAGGGTGACGGCGTTGGCCTTCGCGCCCTCCCAGGAGGCCCGGACGCCGTTCTCGAAGGTCATCCGCACGAGCGCCTGCACGTCGCCCTCGTACTCGGCCCACTCGGGCCGCCAGGTGTCGGCTGTCAGGCGCTCGCAGGGCGCGCCGGCCATGTCCGCGAGGAAGTCGAGCTGGTGGACCGCCCCCTCGATCATGAGCGGGTCGTCCATGTCGTGGCGAAACGCCCCCCAGGTGCCGTACGAGCGGGCGTTGCAGGTGAACCGGCCCACCAGATAATCGAGCGGCCCCGAGGCGTCGTCTCGAATCCGCCGCCGGAGGGTGGTCTTGTCCCGATCGAAGCGGTGGCTCATCGTCACGCCCATCTTCAGGCCCGCGTCCTCGACGGCCTCTGCGACGCGGACCGACGCTTCGAGCGTGTCGGCGATGGGCTTCTCCGAGAGGACGTGCAGATCGTGCTCGACGGCGGCCGTGACCACCGCCTCGTGGTGCCACGGCGGGACCACGACCGCACAGCAGTCGGCGTCCACCTCGTCGAAGGCCGTCTCGGCGTCGGTGTAGCACTGCTCGGCGTCGAGTCCGAGGTGCTCGCGGGCGTTCGCGTGCTGTTCGGGGTCCACGTCGACGGCCGCGACGACCTCGAGGCGGCCGTCCGCGACGTGTGGCGGCAGGAAGTCGGCACACCAGCGGGCGCCCTGCCCGCCGGTGCCGACCTGAATCAGTCGGTGAGGCATGGTCGGGGTCGGGACCCCGGGACCGAAAAAGTACCTCCTGGCATCGATCGGCTGTCAGGACGCTGTCGAGGCAGGCGTGCCGGAACGCCCGCCGGCCGGTCAGTCGTGCCGGAACGCCCGCCGGCCGGTCAGTCGTGCCGGAACGCCCGCCGACCGATCAGTCGTGCCGGAACGCCCGCCGGCCGGTCAGTCGTGCCGGAACGCCCGCTGGCCGGTCAGTCGTGCCGGAACGCCCGCTGGCCAGTCATCACCATCGCCAGGCCGAGGTCGTCGGCGGCCTCGATCACCTGGTCGTCGCGCTTGGAGCCGCCGGGCTGGATGACCGCCTCGATGCCCGCCTCGGCGGCCACCTCGACGCCGTCCGGGAACGGGAAGAAGGCGTCGGAGGCCATCACGGCGCCCTCGGCAGTCTTGCCCTCGGCGTCCTTCTCGGCCTTCATCGCGGCGAGGCGGACGGCGTCGACGCGGGACACCTGCCCCATCCCGACGCCGACCGTCTCGGTGCCCTTCGCGAAGAGGATGGCGTTTGACTTGACGTGCTTGATGGTCTGCCAGGCAAACAGCATCGATTCGACCTGTTCGTCGGTGGGTTCGCGCTCGGTGACGACCTCGAGGTCGTCGGGCGTGAGCGCCTGCTGGTCGCGCTCCTGGACCAGGCGGCCGCCGACGAGGTGCTTCTCGGTGAGGTCCTGGGTCACCTCGTACTGGTCGGAGACGTCCAGCACGCGGAGGTTCTCCTTGCCGAAGAGGACGTCGAGCGCCGCGTCCGTGTAGCCGGGCGCGACGACGACCTCCTTGAACGAGTCGACGATCTGCTCGGCGGTGGCGGCGTCACACTCGCGGTTCAGCGCGACGATGCCGCCGAAGGCGCTCTTGGGGTCGGTCGCCAGCGCGTCGGCGTAGGCCTCGGCCGGCGTCTCCGCGACCGCACAGCCCGCGGGGTTGGTGTGCTTGATGACCGCCGACGCGGGCTCGTCGAACTCCTTGATCAGGTTCAGGGCCCCGTCGGCGTCGTTGTAGTTGTTGTACGAGAGGGCCTTCGCGCCCTCGTTCAACTGGTCGGCGTGGACGACGCTTGCCTCCTCGCAGGTGGCGTCGGCGTACAGCGCGGCGTCCTGGTGGGGGTTCTCGCCGTACCGGAGATCGGCACTGCGGTCGTTCGACACCAGCCGCCGGGCCGGGAACGCGCCGCCCGCGTCGCCCTCGACCCGGGCGACGTTTGCGTCGTAATCCACCGTCACACGTCCCTCGGCGAACCACTTCACCGCGCGCGGGTAGGCCTTGAACTCCCCCTCGTAGAGGACCCGGTCTTTCAGCGCGTCGGCGTCGTCGCCCTCGTAGACGGGGATCGGCTCCTGGGTGACGATGGGGCCCCCGTCCACCTCGGACTCGATGGGGTCGCCGTCCTCGTCGGTGGCGTCCGTGACGACGTGGACGGTACAGCCGGTCACGTCGACTCCCCCGTCCAGCGCGTCGCCCCGCGCGTCCATGCCCGGGAACGAGGGCAGCAGCGACGGGTGGACGTTCAGCGTCGTCGGCGCGGCATCGAGGAACGTGTCCGAGAGGATGCGCATGTAGCCGTCCAGACACACCAGGTCGAAGTCGTAGTCCGCGAGCGCGTCGAGCACGCGCTCCTCGTGGGCGCGCCGGCCCTCGTCGGGGTCGCGCTCGACGACCTCGGTCGGGATCCCCCGCTCGGCGGCCGACTCGAGCACCGGCGCGCCCTCCTCGTTGGTCAGCACGACGGCGAACTCCGCGCCCCCCGGCGCCCGGTCGGCGACGTTCATCAGGTTGCGCCCCCTGTTCGAGGCCAGCCCTGCGATCTTCATGTGCAAGCGGGGGCGCGGCGCCCGCAAAGGCGTTGCGGATGCCGTGAAGCTCGGTCGACACTGTGACGGCTCGGACGTCACAGTCGGGATCGATCGGCCCCGCAACGGGGGTCGACGGACCCCGGCGAGTCAGTCGCCCCCGCCGTCGGTCGCGGCGGGCCCTGACGCGTCGGATCGCGGCGCGTCACCGGCATCGGGGTTCGATCTATCACCCGGCGTATCACTCACATCGGAGGCCGATCCGTCACTCGACGCACCACTCGTATCGGGGTCCGACCCGCCCGCCGGCGCGTCGGCGGCGACCTCGAACTCGTCGAGGACGGCGTTCAGCGTCGTCGCGCGGTCGGCGAGGTCCGCGACGGTGTCGGTCACGTCGGCGACCGTCTCGACCTGCCGGTCGGCGGCCGTCGCGGCGTCCTCGGCGTCGGCGGCGGTGTCCTCGGCGTAGGTCGTCACGTCCTCGAGCGTGGCGGCCACCTGCTCGACGCTCGTGGCCTGCTCGTCGGTCGCCTCGCTGATGTCGTGCATGCCCCGGTTGGTCTCGGCGGCGTGATCGGCCACGTCGTCCAGGGCCTCGAGCGCCGTCTCGACCGTCTCGACGGCGTCGGTCAGTCGCGTCCGGGCCTCGCGCATCCCGTCGGCCGTCACCTCGCTCTGCTCGCGGATGCTCTCGACCCGGGCCTCCACGTCGTCGGCGTGGCCCTGCGTCTCCTCGGCCAGTGCCTTCACCTCGTCGGCGACGACGCTGAACCCGGCGCCGGAACCTCCGTCGCCGGCGCCGTCGGCGCGGGCGGCCTCGATGTTGGCGTTCAGCGCCAGCATGTTCGTCTGCTCGGCCACGTCGGCGATGAGATCGACCACCTCGACGACGGCGTCCATCTCCTCGACGAGCGCCTCCACCTCGTCGACGGCGTCCTCGGTCGCGCGCTCGACCTCGTCGAGGGCGTCGACCGCCTCCGTCGCCGCCGCCTGGCCCGCCTCGCCGCGCTCGGCAGTCTCGTCGGCGGTGGCGGCCACCTCGGAGGCGGTCGAGGCAACCTCCTCGATGGTCGCCGAGAGGTCGTCCATCTCGCCGCCGACCTCGCGGAGGCGCTCGCGCTGATCGGTCGCGCTCGTGGTGATCGTCTCGACGGACCGGCGCACCGCGTCGCTCGCGTCCTCGATGTCGCCGGCGCTGTCCGAGAGCGCGTCGCTCGTCTCGACTACGTCCGCCGAGAAGCCCCGGACCTGCCGGATCGTCTCGCCGAGTTCGGTCAGCACGCCGTTCAGCGTCTCGCCCATCGACTCGATGGCCGCGATGTCGCTCTCCGGATCGACCCGGGCCGTGAGGTCGCCGTCCGCGACGCGGCCGAGCGCGGCGCTGTACGCTTCGGCCTTGGCCTCGAGGTGGTCGTTGAGGCGTTCGGCCTCCTCGCGGGCCGCCCGGGCGCGCTCCTGGGCCTGCTCGGCCTCCGCGACGGCGTCCTCGGCCTCGCGGAGACGCTCTCCCAGCGTCCCGCGCATCCCGTCGACGGCCCGGAACACGCGGCCGATCTCGTCGTCGCGATCGCTCTCGATCGACACGTCGAGGTCGCCGCCCTCGACGGTCTCGGCCCGGTCGGCGAGGCGGTCGATGGCGTTGACGGCCGGCCGCTCGACCACCACCACGAAGCCGAGCAGGAGGACGCCGACCGCGCCCAGCAACAGCAGGACGTTGCGGCCGACGCTGCCGGCCACCGCGTACAGGTCCCCCGGCGGCGCGTACGTGACCAGCGCCCACCGCGTGCCGGCGACCCCGTCGTAGCCGACGACGACGCGCCGATCGGCGCCGGCCGCCGTCGCGTTCAGCGTCGTCGTCCCGTTCTCGCCCGCCAGCGCCGCCGCGACGGCCGGTGAGTCGACGCCGGCGCCCGCGACGTGCTGGGTGCCGGTCGCGTTCGGATCGCCCGTGTCGAGGACGATCCGGCCCCGCGAGTCGAGCACCCGGGTCCGCGTGTCCGGGATCACCTCCTCGAGTCGGCCCTGCAGTCGCTCGACGGGGACCTCCGCGACCAGCACCTGGTCGTGGCTGGTGCCGACGACGGGCGCGGCGACGACGACGGCGGGCCGCTCCCCGCCGCGGAACGTGACGGCCGTGGTGCCGTTCCTGACCGCGTCGAGCGCCACGGGGATGCCGGCCGCCGACAGCGTCTCCCCCTCGACGGCGTCGTCGGAACTCAGTTCGATCGTCCCGTTTGCGAGGGTCGCGAGGTGGAGGCGATCGATCCGATCGGAGACCATCGGTTGCTGGGTGAGAAAGCTGTTCAGATCGCGGCGGCGCTGGGCGGGCGAGGACGCGCTCCGCTGGATGTCGACGACCGACCCCGACAGCGTCTCGACCGCCGCGCGCATCCCGTCGAGCGACGTGGCGAGCGACTGGCTCTGGACGTCGGCCTGTCCCTCGAGCGTGTCGAGGGTCCGTCCCTGGACGGTCTGACTGGCCGCTCGATAGGTGAACGCGCCGACCAGGCCGCCGACCACGATCACCACGAGCAGCCCCAGCGCGACCTTGGTCCGGTAGCTCTCCCGGGGATCGAGCCTCGGGGTCACGGCGACATCCCCCGACTGTCGAAGTCGGTGTCTCGCCGCGAATCGGGTGTCGATCCTGTGACGCCGTCTGTCCGCCCTTCGACGGGCGTGGAGCGCTGGCGGAACATCGGTGAGTACCCGTGGGTAGCACCCCACCCGATCAAAAATATGAGTGGCCGAATATCACGTGTAATAATCCTACTGTCCGGTGAATAGCACGTCTGCGTGACGGGAAGCGACGGGGGACCAGAGGACGTGACGCGAGACCAGAAGGCGGGACGGGGGGCAGGGGACGTGGCGGGGGCCAGGGGACGTGGCGGGGGCCAGGGGACGTGGCGGGGGCCAGGGGACGTGACGGGGAACGAAGAGACGGGACAGGACACGGCCTAGCGGCCGGCGTCCTCGCCCGTGTCGCGCTCGGTCACCCGGATCCCTTTCGAGGCGAGGTGGCGGGTCTGCCGGCGGACGAAGTCCTCCTCGCGGGTCCCCCGGGTCGCCAGCAGGACGAGTTTCGCGTTCCCGACGGGACGCATCGTCCGGCCGGCCCGCTGGGCCCCCTGGCGCCGGGACCCGCCCAGGCCCGACGCGACGACGGCCAGTTCCGCATCCGGCAGGTCGATGCCCTCGTCACCGACCCGCGAGACGACCAGCGTGTCCCGCTCGCCGAGGCGGAACTCGTCGAACAGCTTCTCGCGGCGGGCGTGGGGCGTCTCGCCGCTGACGAAGGGAGCGTCGAGCGCCGCCGCCAGGCCCTCGCCCTGGTCGAGGTACTCGACGAACACGAGCGCCTTCGCCGCGGGGTGTTCGGCGAGGACGCGCCGCGTCGCGTCGACCTTCGCGGCGTTCTCGGCGGCGGCCCGCCGGCGCCCGTGCCCGCGCGCGGAGACGTACTCGTCCCGGTCGGCGTCGTCGGCCCAGTCGACCAGCCGGATCTCGACCTCTGGTTCCTGGACGAATCCCGCGTCGAACAGCGCCGACCAGTCCGTGCCGATAGGCGGCCCGACGAGCGTGAAGATCTCCTCCTCGTCGTCGGACTCGCGGGTCGGCGTCGCGGTCAGCCCCAGGCGGTGCTTGCTCTGGAGGTCCGCGCTGCGCCGGAACACCGGGCTCGGGACGTGATGGACCTCGTCGTAGACGATCAGCCCCCACTTGCGCTGGTCGAACAGCGTCCGGTGGCGATCCATCCCCGCGACCTGGTAGGTGGCGATGGTGACGGGCCGCACGGACTTCTCGCCGCCGTGATACTCGCCGATCTGCTCGTCGGTCAGGCTGGTGTGGGCCAGCAGCTCCTCGTGCCACTGGCTCGCCAGTTCGCGCGAGGGGACGAGGATCAGCGTCTCGCCGCCCACGGCCGCCATCGCGCCCATCGCGGCGATGGTCTTGCCCGACCCCGGCGGGCCGACGAACACGCCCGCGCCCTGCCGCTCGAAGCGCTCGACCCAGTCGGCCTGGTACTCCCGGAGGTCCGGGCGGAGGTCGAACTCGAGGGCGTCGCCCGTCTCCAGGTCACGCTCGTCCCGAACCGGGTAGCCGGCCTCGTAGAGCGTGCGTTTCAACTGGGCGGTCTTGTCCTCGTTGACCCACGACTCGGCGTCCGTGATGGGCGCCCGGAGCACGTCGTCGTCGAGTTTCTGCCGGGCGACGTTGCCCATCAGGTCGTCGCTGTCGGCCGCCAGCACCGTGTAGCCGTCCTCGTGGGTGTACAGGCGGAACTTCCGGGCCCGCTCCCACTGGCCGGTGACCCACTCCTCGAGGTGGGGCTCGCGCCGGCCGAACACGTCCCGCATCGTCGCCAGCAGGTCCTCGAGGTCGTCGTAGGGGGCCTGCCAGACGTCCTCCTCGCGCAATTCGTAGATGGCCGCGCCCGCGCGGTTGGTGTCGACCAGGCGCGCGAACTGCGAGAGCTGCGCGCGAGTGAACTGCTCGGCGTCCTCGACGACCACCTCGCGCCGGTCGGGAAAGAGGATCACCCGCTCGCGGTCGGTCACCGCGCCCATGTCGGCCGGATAGTAGACGGCGTCCGCACCGCGCACGTCCTCGCGCTCGAGGCCGCCCTCGTCGGCGAGTCGCGCCAGCGCCGCGTCGGCGTCGACGGGGTCGATCTCCACTTCGCGGGCCAGCGCCGTCGCCGTCACCTGGGGCCGGCCCAGCGCGTCGATGGCGTCGTACACGTCCTCGACAGTCAGCGCGTCGGCGGCGACGTGCTCGGTCGCTCCCGTCCCGTCCTCCTCGGCCGCGGCGCCGCCGGACTCCGTGTCCTCTGTCACTGGGCCGCTGTAGTCGCCCGAGGGACAAACCCCTTGCGTCACGTGTCGTGGCGCCCGCGACGCGCGATCACCCGAGCAGGCCGTAGGCCGCCCGCAGGTCCTCGTAGCACTCGACGTAGCGCTCGCGGACGGCCTCGTGGTCGTACGCGGCCAGCGACTCGTCGACGGTCAGGCGCTCGAACTCGCCGCTGTCGACGATGGCGTCGGCCAGTTGCTGGGGGTTCGTGACCCGGAAGCTGCGCTCGCGGGTCTCGATGAGTTCGTGGGCGCTGGACTCGGCCTGGTACTCGACGATGCCGACACAGCCGGCGGCCAGCGCCCACAGCAGTTCCGTCGGGAAGCACACCCGGTAGGCCGTCTGGACGAACGCGTGGGCGCTCCGGTAGATGGCGACCCGCTCCGCCCGGTCGCAGGCGCCGACGAACGCCACGCGGTCGTCGATGCGCAGGTCCGCGGCCTGTCGCTCGTAGGCCGCCCGTTGCGGGCCGTCGCCGACCACCGTCGCGGACCACCCCTTCTCTCTGAGTTCGGCCAGCCCCAGCAGGAGGCTCTCGACGTTGGCGCTCTCGTCGAGGCGGTGGGCGTACACCACGTCCGTCGCCTCGCCGGGGTCGGTCTCGCGCACCAGGTCCATGTCGATGCTCTCGGGGACGACGACCGTCCGGTCGCCGTCGGCGCCGCGCTCGCGGATCTCGGTGCGGATCAGTTCCGACGGGGTGTTGATCCGGTCGGGCACCCGCACCGCGCGGTCGGCCGCCCACGTGTCGGGCAGTTCCTCGTCGCCGTACCACTCGACGACCAGCGGGGCGCGCGCGAGCGTTCCCGCGGCCCGCGCCGCCAGCACCACCCCCACCGGCGACGGGTGGACGTGGATCACGTCCGGCCGGTGGCGGGTCAGCGTCGAGGCCAGTTGCAGGTAAAAGGAGGGGGTCGCCGGGGCCAGCGTCACGGCGTGGTAGGTCACGCCGTCGACCTCGCGGGTCTGTCCCGGGCCGGTCCACCACTGCGCGCAGTAGACGGTCACGTCGTGGCCCGCGTCGGCCAGCAGTCGAGCCACCCGCTCGATGCGCCGTCGGCCCGCCGTGTCCCGATAGTGGCTCGTCTCCAGGGCGACCACCGCGACGCGCATACCGGGGGCCACGACAGGTGCCGACAAAAATCCCCCCGGTCCCGGCGAGTCGCTGTGCCGGGACGCGCTGTCGGAGACGGCACTGCTCCGAACACTGACGACAGCCCGCTACCGTTCCGACAGTGCGGCCCGGGAGCGCGCCTCGACCTCGTCGGGCGAGAGCGGCGCGTCCTCCCAGGCGGGGAGCCGGCGGTCCGGCCCGGGCGGGGCGACGGCGTCGGCGTAAGCCTCGACCTGCTCGCGCTCGGCGGCCCGGTCGTACGCGAGGCCGTTGAACACCGCGTCGGCGGCGTACCCCTCGATGGCGTCGGCGGCGGCCGCCCGGTAGCGCTCCCCGAGCGTCTCGAAGTCGGGTTCGATCCCGTGGTCGGCCAGGGCGCGAAAGAGGGCCGCACTCACCTCCGCGCACATGTCGCCCAGCCCCGAGGGGCCGCCGACGGCGCGGTGGTCGTGCTCGTGGGTGCCGAGGTCGACCTGCGCCGATCCCGCGAAGCCGGCCGCGTCGTAGGCCTCGCCGAGCGTGCCGATCTCGAGCCCCCACCCGGGCTGGGCGCGCAGCGAGCGCGCGAGGTCCGCGGTGACGGCGAACTCCCCCGCCAGCGCGTAGCGGAAGGCGAGGAGATAGTCGACCAGCGGGTGGTCGTGGGCGTCCTCGAGCACCCGGAGGAGGGGGCGCACGAACAGGCGAAACAGGCGGCCGTAGAGGCGGCCGTTCTCGACGCGGGCGTAGTACCCCTTCGAGAACGCGAACCCCTGGGCCAGCGGAAAGAGCAACCGCGGGACGTGACGCGGGCCGTAGGTCGTCGCGTCGGCGTCGTGGACGGCGACGTACGGGTGGCGGGCGGCGACGCCGAGCGCGAGCCACACGTCCCGTCCCTTCCCCCCGGCGCGCTCCCGTGTGCCCTCGGCGTTCCCCGACTCTCCCGCCGTGGCACCCTCCGCGGGGGCGGCGAGGCCGGCCTCGCGCAGGCGCTCGTCGACCCCGGGGGCGTTGCACCACAGGACCGTCGCGTCGACGTGGCTCTCGATCCAGCGGGCCACCTCGCCGACCCGGTCGGGCCCCGCGCGCAGCGCCACGATCACCTCGGCGGGGTCGAGCCTCGATAGCGTCGAGAGGACCCGCTCGGCGGCGAGGCCGGCGTGCTCGCGGTCGGTCATCGGCACGACCACCGCCGCGCGGTCGGTGGGCGCCGGCGGGGTCGCGTCCCCGTAGTCGTGGAGCGTCGCCACGCGCTCCTGGACGTACTCCATCGGCGCGGGGTTGGCGCCGCCGCCGGAAAAGTCCGGGGATCGTCGGAAACACAACGCATAAACCCGGCCAGCAGAATTGTAGAGTATGTCCTATACTATCGACAAACGGATCGAGGGCGAGTTCGACGAGGTCGTCGACCGGACGACCGAGGCGCTGGCCGATGAAGGGTTCGGCGTGCTGGCCGACATCGACGTGCGGGCGACGATGCGCGAGAAGCTCGACGCCGAGTTCCGGGAGTACCGGATCCTCGGGGCTTGCAACCCGCCGTTGGCCCACGAGGCCCTGGAGGAGGAGCTGCGGCTCGGCGCGCTGTTGCCCTGCAACGTCGTGGTCTACGAGACCGACGACGGCGCGGTGGGCGTCAGCGCCGTCGATCCCGGCACGTTGCTCTCGGTGGTCGACGAGCCCGCGCTGGATCCGGTCGCCGACGAAGTGCGCGAGCGATTCGAGCGCGCGCTCGCGGAACTGCCGGCCGCCGACGACTGACCGAGCGATGGACGCGCCCGCCGACGAGGCCGACGACGCGCCCGGTACCGAGAGCGTGGACGCCGGTCGGATCGACGACGGCCACGGCGCCCCCGCGGACGTGGGTCGGGGGCTGCTGGAGGAGGAGATGGCGCCGAGTTCGGCGGTGGCCCACCTCTACCGTGGCGAGATCCACCGGATGAAGCTCTGGCGCGAGCGGCTGGACCGCACGACCAACTGGGCGGTCATCGTGATGGCCGCGCTGCTGACGTGGGCGTTTTCCAGCGCCGACAATCCCCACTACATCATCCTGATCGGCGTGGCGACGCTGTCGGTGTTCATGATGATGGAGGCGCGCCGCTACCGGGGATACGACATGTGGCGCAGTCGGGTCCGGCGCCTCCAGGAGAACGTCTTCGCGGTCGGGCTGGATCCGACGCGGGAGCCGGATCCCGACTGGCGGGCCAGGCTGGGCGAGGACTACCGGTCGCCGGCGCTGAAGATCGACGCGGAGGAGGCCGTCGCCCACCGGCTGCGGCGGGTGTATCTCCCGCTGTTTGCCGTCCTGCTCGCGGCCTGGATCGTGCGGGTCACGGCGTTCTCGACGCGGCCCCCCTTCGAGACCGCGGCGATCGGGCTGGTCCCCGGCTGGCTCGTGATCGCGCTCGTCGCGGCCTTCTATCTGGGCGTGATCATCGTCGCGGTCAGGCCCCGCGCCTGGCACGCACAGGGGGAACTCCGCGAGAAGCGGCTCCGCAAGCGCGGCTGATCGATCGCTACGAGCGCGGCTGATCGATCGCTACGGGCGCGGCTGATCGATCGCTGCGAGCGCGGCTGATCGATCGCTGCGAGCGCGGCTGATCGATCGCTGCGAGCGCTGTGACCGGTCGCCTCGTTGTCCAGAGAGAGCGACCGTTCCGGGGACCGAGCGATTTATTGGACAGAGCGAACCCTCACAGACCGTGCGCGAAGCGCCCGAGTCGGTGCCCGAGGACGAGCGCGAGGCCCTCCTGACCGTCGCCCACGGGGCGGTCGTCACTTCCGGCGGCGTCTCGCTGCGTCGCGTGTTGCTGACCGCGACCGAGTTCGTCCTCACGCGGGGACTGGGGGCCGTCGTCTACGGCGTGTACGCGCTGGCGTGGCGACTCGCCCAGTTGCTCCTGCGCTTTGTCAACTTCGGCAGCGTCCAGACGCTCCAGCGGTACGTCCCTGCCGCGGCGGGTGATCCCGGACGCCGGGGACGGATCGCGGGCCTGGCCTACGCCACCACGCTCCTGGTCGGACTGGCCGTGACCGGGGTGCTGGCGGTGGCCGCGGCCCCCGTCAACGACCTGACCGTCGCTCACCCCGCCTTCCCGCCCGCGCTCCGCCTGTTCGGGCTGATGATCGTCCTGCTGGGCGTCGTGAAGATCCACGCCGCGCTGCTCCGGGCGGTGGGTTCGGCCCGGGGCGAGGTGCTGTTCAACCGCGTGCTCCCGCCGGCCGTCAGGCTTGCGTGTGCGACGGCGGCGCTGGCGCTCGGGTTCTCCGTCGTGGGCGTCGCCGGCGCGCTGGCCGCCGGGACCGGCGCGCTCGCGCTCGCGGGCCTGCCGACGGTGATCCGGGCGACCGACATCCGGCCGACGCTGCGGGGCGTCCGCCGCGAGGCCCGGGAGTTCTACAACCACGCGACGCCCATCGGGCTGAGCAGCATCGGCAAGATCTTCCAGAACCGCGTCGACATCGTGCTCGTCGGCCTGCTGCTGACGGCGACCGACGCCGGCGTCTACAACGTCGTCCTCGTGCTGGTGGCGATCGCGTGGATCCCCCTGAAGTCGTTCAACCAGCTCCTGCCGCCGGTGGCCTCGGACCTCCACGCCGCCGGCGAGACCGAGACGCTCAACGCCGTCTACTCGGCGGTGACGCGACTCATTCTCACGACGGTCCTGCCGATCATCGCCGTCCAGGTGGTGTTCGGGCGGGCCCTGCTCGCGGCGTTCGGCGGGACCTTCGTCGCGGGCTACCCGCCGCTTGTGGCCTATCTCGGCGGCGTGCTCGTCGGCAGCACCGTCGGCGCGACGGGATGGCTGCTAATGATGACCGACCACCAGTACGCCCGGATGGTGCTCGACTGGCTGCTCGCGGCCGGCAACGTCGCGCTCACCTACCTGTTCGTCGTCGAGTTCGGCCTCGTCGGCGCGGCGCTGGGGACGGCGGCCGCCATCGCGATCCAGAACTCGATCCAGGTGGTTCTCCTGCGACGCTTCGAGGGGCTGTGGCCGTTCGACGCGACCTACCTCAGGCCGGTCGCCGCGAGCCTCGTCATGGCGGGAGCCATGTTCGTCGTCAGAGCGGCGATCGGCGGCGCGGCGGGCCCCCTCGTCGGCGTCCCCGTCGGGCTGGTCGTCTACGTCGGCGCCCTGCTCGCGATCGGCGTCCCGGCGCGGGACCGCCTCGTCGTCCGCGAACTCGCGACCCGCTACCGGGACGGCGTCACCGCGGCGGTCACGGGGTGACCGGCGAGGGGACGGCCGCCCGCCGGCCGGTAGTTTGATCGGCCCCCCGTCCCTGGACCGACGCGATGACCCACGAGACCGCGGGCGACGCGGGCAGTCGCCGCGAGGGGCGACTGCCGATCGAAAGCCGGCCGCCGATCGAGCACCGACCGGGAACTGAGGATCGACCGGGAGCCGAGCGACCGACGAGCGGAGGCCCGCGATGAGTCTGACGCTGGCCGCGAACGTCGAGATGGCGCTTGGCGACGACGACCCCGTGACTGGCATCGAACACGCCGCGGACCTGGGACTGGACGCGATCGAGTACTTCGACGTGGAGGGGGCCGACCCGGCGGCCGTCCGGGAGGCAAGCGAAGCCCACGGCGTCGACGTGGCCGCGACGCTGACGGTGGGCGTCGCGCGCAACACCACCGGATCGGGCGACAGCCTCACCGACCCGTCGCTGCACGAGCGGGCCGTCGCGGACCTCGAGCGGTCGATCGAGCGGGGCCGCGAGATCGGCGCCGAATCGCTGATCGCCACCGTCGGCCCCGCGCGCGAAGAGACGCCGCCCGGAATCGAGCACCGCGCGATCGTGAACGCGCTCCGGGACGCCGCCCCCGCCGCCGAGCGCGCCGGGATCACGCTGCTGGTCGAACCCCTCAACGTCCGGGTCGACCACGCCGGCTACTACCTCACCTCCTCGTACGAGACCTACGAGATCGTCGACGCCGTCGACAGCCCGCGGGTGCGCGCCCTGTACGACGTCTACCACCAGCAGATCACCGAGGGCAACGTCATCAGCAACCTCCGGGACCACCGCGAGTTCCTCGGCCACGTCCACGTCGCCGACGTGCCCGGCCGCCACGAACCCGGGACGGGCGAACTCGCCTACGGCAACGTCTTCGACGCCCTCGCGGAGACCGGCTACGACGGCTACGTCGGCCTCGAGTTCGCGCCCAGCGGCGACCCCGACGCCGCCGTCGAGGCGGTCCGGTCGCTGCTGCCCTGAGACTGGTTCTCGCGAGTCGCTCCCGTCTCGACCGTACGCCGGGGTTCGGTCAAGCTGGAAAACGGTCGCAGTAATCCGGCCGAGTTACGCCGTCTCGCCCTCGACGGCGGCCCGCCCCCGGTCGGTCAGTCGGCAGGCGTCGAAGCCCGCCCGCGCGAGGAGGCCGCGCTCGCGGAGTCGTGCGACGGCATCGAGGACCGCCGGGAGGTCGGCGCCCGTCTCGAGGGCGAGGGCGCCCGGGGAGCGCTCGCCGTCCGCGGCGAGGGCCGCGAGCAGCGTCCGTTCGAGCGGCGTCAGGTCGGTCGGCGGTGCCATGGCGGTGTTCGGCCCCGGAGCGGGAAAAGTATTTCGTGAAAAGTGAAATTCTGTCGTTCGGATCGGGTGGGCCCCCACGACGTTCAGGCGTTCAAAACCCGCTATATAGCGTGTATCGCCACCGTCCGAGTGCCCACCGGACTTATTGTATTGCAATTACTACACACAACTATGGCACCAGTAGACGCCGACGCGAGCCGGGTGGACGACGCGCCGGGCGAGCGGTCGGTGACGCTTGGAATGGACCACTGCGAGGCCGTCGAGCACGTCAGAGCGGTGTTCACGGCGGCCGGCTTCGACGCGCTGGCGGCGTTCTCTCCGGTGGCGGGGGCCGCCAGCGAGCGCGACGAACAGGAAAGTGCGGGCGAGTACTACACGGTCCTCGGACTCGGGGTGTCGGATCGCTGCGGCGCCGCCGGAGAGGACGACCGACTCGGGGCGCTGTACCCGCTCCGCGTCGCCGTTCGCGAGGTGGAGCCCGGTCGCCAGCGCGTCACGACCGTCGACGCGGTCCGGGCGGCCCGGGGGACCGGACGCCCGACTCACGGCCGCCTCGGCACGCTCGCCGCCGAAGCCGGCCGGATGGTCGACGCCGCGTACGCCGACCTCGGGCGGACCCGCGCGGGTCCCCGGACCGTCCAGGGGTGAGTCGACGGGGGCGCCTGCTCTGACGTGGCGTGCGTCGTGCGTGGTGCTCGCGCTCACGCTGCTCGCGGCTCCTGTCGTCGCCGCTCGCCGTGACGTGGCGCTCGCTACGCTCGCGCTCACGCTGCTCGCGGCTCCTGTCGTCGCCGCTCGCCGTGACGTGGCG
>JBDGUH010000017.1:0-3130 GCA_042216055.1 Haloarculaceae archaeon | reverse complement strand
TCGCCGCTCGCCGTGACGTGGCGCTCGCTACGCTCGCGCCACGCTACTCGTGCCCTGCGACCGCCAGCGCCTCGTAGGGCTCCTCGAGCCACTCCACGTCGCTCGCCGAGAGGTCGATCTCCAGCGCCTCGACGGCCTCCTCCAGGTGTTCGACGCTCGTCGTCCCGACGATGGGCGCGTCCACGTGTTCTTTCTGAGACACCCAGGCCAGGGCGATCTGGGCCATCGTCGCGCCTTTCTCGTCGGCCAGTTCCGCGACGCGCTCGTTGATGGTGGGGCCGCCGCCCGCGCGGTACTCCTCGTGGCGGTCGGCCAGTTCCTTCCCGCGGTCGGTGGCGGTCAGGTCCTCGTGGGGGCGGGTGAGATACCCCTGGGCGAGCGGCGACCACGGGATCACGCCCACGTCCTCCTTCTCACAGAGGGGCAGCATCTCCCGTTCCTCCTCCCGATAGACGAGGTTGTAGTGGTTCTGCATGGTGGCGAACCGCTCGAGGCCCAGCGCGTCGCTGGTATGCAAGGCCTCGGAGAACTGGTGGGCCCACATCGACGACGCGCCGAGGTAGCGGACCTGGCCGCGTCGCACGGCGTCGTCGAGCGCACGCATCGTGGTCTCGATCGGCGTGTCGTAGTCCCAGCGGTGGATCTGGTACAGATCGACGGTGTCCATCCCAAGGCGGTCCAGCGAGTGGGCGAGTTCCTGCTCGATGGCCTTCCGGGAGAGCCCCTGCCGGTTGGGGGCGTCGTCCATCTCGCCGTACACCTTCGTCGCCACGACCTGCTCGTCGCGGTCGTACTCGCCGAGCACCTCGCCCAGGATCTCCTCGCTGTCGCCCTCGTTGTACACGTTGGCGGTGTCGAAGAAGTTGATCCCCAGGTCGATGGCGCGCTCGATGATCTCGCGGCTCTCCTCGGCGTCCAGCGTCCACTCGGCGCCCCATCCGGTGCCGAAGCTCATGCACCCGAGACAGAGACGACTGACGTCCATGCCGGTCCCGCGGAGGGTCGTGTACTCCATGGGTCGCCCAGGGACGGCCGCCCCAAAAACCTACGCCGAGGCGTGAGCGCGACGACACGTTCGACGACCAGCGGTCGCGATTCAGTATTGCCTATCTCGCACAAGTCTTTTGCGCCACCGGCACCTACCGTCGACCGTGCGACGCGCTCTGATCCGACGGCGCGACGCGGAGTCCCGGGCGCGGCGGCGGAGGAGACAGTGACAGCCACCACGCCCGTCGAGTACGTCGAGGCCCACCGCGAGCGACTGGTCCGGACGGCGCTGAATCTCCTCGCCGTCGACACGCAGAACCCGCCCGGCGAGACGGCGGCGCTCGCGGACGCCGTCGAGGGGCGGCTCTCGGACCTGGGGCTTGCGACCGAGCGCGTGACCGCCGACCCGGCGAAACCCAACGTCCTGGCGTCGCTCCCGGGGGAGGGCGACCGGACGCTCCTCTACGAGGGCCACCTCGATACGGTGCCGTTCGACGCCGGCGAGTGGACCCGCGACCCGCTGGGCGAGCGCGACGGCGACCGGATCTACGGCCGCGGCGCGACCGACATGAAGGGGCCGCTCGCGGCGATGCTGCTGACCGCCGCGGCCTACGCCGAGACGGGGACGACCCCGCCCGTCGACCTGTCGTTCCTGTTCGTCAGCGACGAGGAGACGGCCGGCGACGCCGGACTGGACGCCGTTCTCGACGAGCGGTCGCTCGCGGCCGACGGCTGTGTCGTCGGCGAGACCACCTGCGAGGGCGGGCGCCACTCCGTGACCGTCGCCGACCGCGGGAGCATCTGGCTGACGCTCGAGGCGAACGGCGAGGGCGCCCACGGCTCGCGCCCGGCGCTCGGCGTGAACGCCATCGACCGCCTCTACGACGCCGTCGAGCGCATCCGCGCGGAGTTCGGGACCGAGCGCCTGTCCTATCCCGACGCCCTCGACCCCATCGTCGAGGAGTCAGTCGCGTTCTACGAGCCCGCGATGGGGGCCGAGGCGGCCCGCGAGACGTTCGCGTCCCCGACGATCAACCTCGGCGTCCTCGAGGGCGGCGAGAGCGTCAACGCGGTGCCCGAGCGCGCGCGGGCCGAACTCGACGTCCGCCTGACGGCGGGGGTGGACACGAGCGACACGCTCGCGCGCATCCGGGCGTGCGCCGACGACTGTCCCGGCGTCGCCCTGACCGACGTCTCCTGGAGCGTCGGGACCTACGAGGCCGTCGATAGCCCCCTGGTGACCGCCGTCGCCGACACCGCCGCCGCGGTGACGGGCGAGCGGATCTACCGCCGGAGCGCCACCGGCGGCGGCGACGCCAAGACCCTCCGGCGGGCCGGCGTCCCCACCGTCGAGTTCGCGCTCGGCACCGACACCGCCCACGCCGTCGACGAGTACACCACCGTCGACGCGCTCGCCGCGAACGCCGCCGTCTACGCCCGGGTGCCCTCGGTCTTTGCCGACGCCGTCGGGCGATGATCGCCCATAGTATTGTGCGAGGTATACAAAACACCTAAGGGCCTCGATCCCATACCGATGGGTGATGAGCGAAGACCAATCGATCGAGGAGATCCGCCAGCGGAAGATGGAAGAGTTGCAGACCGAGGACGAGGAGCCGGCGACGGTCGAGACGCCGTCGGAGCCGGTCCACGTCGACGGCGCGAGCGAACTCCAGGAGACCGCTGACGAGTACGACGTCGTCCTGGTGGACTTCTACGCCGACTGGTGTGGGCCCTGCAAGATGATCGAGCCCATCGTCGCGGATCTCGCGGCCGAGACCGACGCCGTGGTCGCGAAGGTGGACGTGGACGCCAACCAGCGTCTCGCCCAGGAGTACGGCGTCCGCGGCGTCCCGACGCTGCTGCTGTTCGCCGACGGCGAACCCGCCGAGCGGATGGTCGGCGTCCAGCAGAAGGAGGGGCTACAGGACGTCATCGCGCAGTACAGCCAGTGAGCGAGCGTCGTTCGAGACGCGCACCGACGGAAGGAGATACCAGATGACAGAGCCATCTCACAGATCGCTGATCGTCGCCGGGACGGGCGTCGCCGGACTGACGGCCGCCATCTACGCGGCCCGGGCCGGGCACGACCCGCTGGTGCTCGAGGGCGACGAGCCCGGGGGCCAGTTGACGCTGACGACCGACG
>JBDGUH010000015.1:0-20570 GCA_042216055.1 Haloarculaceae archaeon | reverse complement strand
CGGCCGCGCGGGCGTAGGCCCACTCGTTGAGGATGCCGGCCGAGATGTAGTCCCACCGGTCGGGGTAGGGCATGATCTGGTGGCGGTAGGTGCCCGACTCGCACATCTGCTCCTCGCAGCGGTGGAGGTAGCCGATGTCCGGTTCCACGTCGGCCACCTGCTCGCCGTCGAGCGTCGTCTTGAGGTGGAGCACGCCGTGGGTCGCCGGGTGGTGGGGACCGATGTTGACGAACATCGTGTCCGGATCGTTCGGGCTCCGCTTGTCGTCCTGCAGGGGGTTTGCGTGCTTGCGCAGCGGGACGACCTGTGGCTGTTCCTGGTCGTAGTCGTCGGTCAGCGGGTGTCCCTGCCAGGTCTCGGGCAGGAGGATCCGCCGCAGGTCGGGGTGGCCGTCGTACTCGATGCCCAGGAGATCGTAGGCCTCCCGCTCGTGCCAGCGGGCCGTCTCGAACACCGGGGCCGCCGACTCGTTGTGGGGGTCCTCGCGCGTCGAGGGGACGACGACCGACAGTTCCTGTGTCGGGTCGTCGTACTTCTTGAGGTGGTAGATCGACTCGTAGCGGTCGGCGTACTGCTGGCCGGTGACACAGGAGAGGTGATCGAACCCGGCCTCGGTCCGCAGCGTCGAGAGGACGTCCTGGACGGCGTCGGGGCGGATCGCGAACCCCTCGGCGTTGACGTGCTCCTCGCGGTCGATGACCTGCTCGCCCAGCAGATCAGCCAGCGCGTCGTAGTCCAGTCCCTCCTCCGTGACGCCGACCTGCGATTCGACGTCGGTTTCGGGAGTCTCGAGGCTCATGGCGAATCAGTCCAGTTGTACCGCATCACGAGGTCCTCCTCGTCGATCTGGTCGGCGAGCTTCTGGACGAGTTCGTCCTGCTCGAGGTCGCCGAACTGCTCGAGTTCGTACGGCTTGACCGTCACGGGCGAGGACTCGCCGTTGGCGATGCGCTCCTGGAGCTTCGCGACGCCGTAGATCAGCGCCTCCGGCCGCGGGGGACAGCCCGGGACGTGGATGTCGACCGGGATGACCTCCTCGGCGCCCTTGATGACGTTGTACCCCTCCTGGAAGGGGCCACCCGAGATGGTACACGAGCCCATCGAGACGACGAACTTCGGCTCGGGCATCTGGTCGTAGACGCGCTTCATCCGCGGGGCGAACTTCGAGACGATGGTCCCGGGGACGATGATCACGTCCGCCTGCCGCGGGGACGCGCGGGGGACGCCGGCACCGAAGCGGTCCAGGTCGTGTTTGACCGCGTAGGTGTGCATCATCTCGATGCTGCAGCAGGCGATGCCGAACTGCAGCATGAACATCGAGGATCCCCGGACCCAGTTCATGAACTTGTCGAACTTCGTGAGGATGAACGGCGTCGAGCCGAACGCCTCCCGAAGCCGGGAGTTGAACCGGTCGTCGACCCCCTCGCCGAGCCGGGCCTCCTGTGTGGTCTGTGCCTCGCCGGACTGTGATTGGTCGCTGCTCATGGTTTGTGCTCCACCTGCCGACTTGCGCGCGGGCTCCGAACCCACTCGACGGCACCGTTGCGCCACGCCCACGCGAGGCCGACCGCGAGGACGCCGATAAACACCAGCATCGGGTACAGCACCGGCGCGATGCCGGCCGATCCGACCCCGTCCCGATAGATGACCGTCCACGGGAAGATGAGGACGGTCTCGATGTCGAAGACGACGAACAGCAGCGCGACCATGTAGTACTGGATGTTGAATCGAATGTGACGGCTGCTGCCGGTCGGGACCTCGCCGCTCTCGTAGGTGGCGCGTTTGCCTTGCTCGGGGACGCTCGGCCGGAGGAGACTAGACAACGCCATCATCCCGAGCGGGATGAGAAGCCCCACCAGCGCGAGCGCGCCGATCGCGATCCATGGATTGCTCATTCTCCGGTCGTACGCCGGTTGGGAAGGCTCGCATATAAGGATTCATTGTTCCGATTTCCCCGCTCGTCGCTGTCCGCGCCCGCCTTTTTCCCGGAACCTGTGACTGGCCCGACTCGTTTCGGAGACGAATCCGGCACCGTCCGGGGACTGCTCTGACTCGCTTCGTCGATCAGGTGACTTCGATGCGGCGCCCCTCGTCGACGGCGGCCTTCGGGACCCGGACGGTGAGCACGCCCGCGTCGAGTTCGGCCGAGACGTCGTCTCCCTCGACCGGTTCGGGAAGCTGAACGCGCCGGGACAGCGACGCGTGGCGTCGCTCGCGGCGGAGGTATTCCTCGCCCTCGGTCTCCGTCTCCTCCTCGCGCTCGGCCTCGATCCGGAGCGTCCGGTCGGACAGCGTCACCGTCACGTCGGACTCGGTGAACCCCGGGAGGTCGACGTGCAGGACGTACTCCTCGGGGCGGTCGATGAGGTCTACGTCCGGCGAACTGCCGGAGGGCAAGCCCCACTGTCCCTCCCACTGGCTCGAGGCCTCGCTGAACTGTCGGCTCATGCGGTCGAACATCCGTGTCAGTTCCCGGAACGGGTCTGATTGGCTCATCGCGGACGAGTCGCCGCACCCGCCGTGCTTTGTTAGTCGGTCGAGATGACCGGTAAGGGAGGGTTACCTGCCCCCGCGGGACTGTCGCGTGACGGCGCTCTCGGTCGGAACGGCCGACGCGACGAGCGAATCGGTTCGATCGGGGGATCAGAACGTGTAGCCGTCGTCGCCCTCGTCCGTCATCGCGGGGTCTTGCTGGTCCTCGACGGTCTGAGTGAACAGGTCCTCCTCGGGTTCGTCCGTTTCGGTCGTCGTGTCGTAGGCCGACACGCCCCGCGAGAGCAGTTCCTCGATGGCCTGGTCGCGGTTGACGAATTCGCCCTGTTCGACCAGTCGGGTGATGTTGTTGTCGATCCGGTCGGGCAGCGATACTTCCACTTTCGCCATGTACGCTAGGTCTGTGAGTCCCCGGTGTTAAAACTGACTTCCCGTGCAAGGCAGCGCGTGAGAGACTCCGCGCCTCACTCCCAGTACTCGTCCTCGAACTCCGCGCCTCACTCCTAGTATTCGTCCTCGAACTCCGCGCCTCACTCCCAGTACTCGTCCTTGAAGCCGGGCGTCCCGAGTTCGTGGAGGTCCCGCGAGGCGTCGCCCACCGCGGACTGGAGGCCGGCGTGGTACTCCTCCAGGCGCTCCTCGAGTGCAGGGTGCTGGCGTGCGAGGATCTGGGCGGCCGCCAGCGCGGCGTTGAACGACTTGCCCGCGTCGACGGCGGTGATCGGGGCGCCCTGGGGCATGCCGATGACGGAGTCGACGGACTTCTCCTGGACCGGCACGCCGATCACCGGAAGCGGGTACGCGATGGAGGCGGTCATGTTGGGCAGGTCGGCGCTTTTGCCGCCCGCGCCGGCGATGATCACGTCGACGCCGCGGTCGGCGGCCGTCTCGGCGTAAGCGTAGAGCAGTTCGGGCGTGCGGTGGGCCGAGACGACGAACGTCTCGAAGGTGAACCGCGCGTCGGGGGACTCGTCGTAGTCCGTCTGTTCCTCGAAACCGAGTTCGTCCGCGAGCGCCGCGTACGCGCCGGGGCGCTTGCCCTTCCCGCCGGCCATCGTCGGCAGGTCCGAGTCCGACCCCATGACGATGCCGACGTCCGGCGTCGCCTCGTTCGAACGGTCGCTCGCGGCCTCCTCGTGGAGCTGGTCGATCAGCGACTGGACCGAGTCGGCTGGCATGTACGGCCCTGCGCGAGGCTGGCAGGTAAGCGTGTCTCTTGTACCTCGACGTTTAGGCCCTCCTTTCTTCGGGCTACGTGTGGTATCTCCAGATATGCCACCCCCTCCCGACGGTGGGGGCCGTCTCTCGCCCGAGGCCGCGCTGGACGCGCTCGTCAACGCCTTTCCCGACGTCGGCTTCATTCTCACGGGCGAGGGCGAGTACGTGGAAGTGCTGGCCGGACCGCAGTCGGAGTCGCTGCTGTACGACGACCCGGAGGCGCTCCTCGGCCGAACCGTCGAAGAAGTGTTCGACGACGACGCGACAGGGCGGATACAGGCAGCCATCGACTCGGCGCTCTACGGCGGCGTCCAGTCCGTCAGATACTCGATCGGCCTCGCCGGCGAGCGCCACTGGTTCGACGCCAGGGTCGCCCCCGTCCGCGACTGCGAGGACGAGCACGTCGTCTTCGTGGCGCGCGACGTGACCGAGCGCGAGCGCACTCGCCGCCAGCTCGTCCGCCAGCAGGGGTACCTCCGGGAGATGATCGACGCGCTCGACGACGTCTTCTACGTCCTCGACACGGACGGGAATCTCGTCGACTGGAACCGGGCAGTCCAGCGCGTGACCGGCTACGACGCCGACGACCTCTCGGAGTGCGCGGTCTACGATGTCTTCGGCGGAGGTGCCGGATCGCGCCTGCAGGCCTTCGTCGACGAGGTCCTCGCCCGCGGGGCCGCCAGGCGGGTGACGGTCGTCACCACCCGGAGCGGCGAGCAACTCCGCTACGAGTTCGTCGCCTCGCTGTTCGAGGACCCGAACGGCGAGAACCTGATCGTCGGCATCGGCAGGGACGTCACGGAGCGCTACGAGCGCCAGCAACAGGTCCGCACATTCGGGCGCATCCTCCGGCACAACGTGCGCAACAAGATGACCGTCATCGATTGCACCGTCGAGTACCTCCGGCGCGAGGCCGACGGGGCAATCGACCCGGCCGACGAGACGGTCGATTCGGCGTTCGAGCGCGTCCAGTCGGCCTCGCGCGAACTCGAGGCACTGGCCGAGAAGGCCTACGACGCCACCGACCTCCTGCTGGAGCGCTCGGACCGGACGACCGTCCAGATCGGCCGGATCGCGGCGGCCACCGTCGACGAGTTCCAGGCCGACTACCCCGAGGCGACCGTCGCGTTCGAGGGCGACCGCGAGGCGACCGTGCGGGCCATCCCCGAGATCGAGAACGCGCTGATCGAACTCGTCGACAACGCCATCCGTCACGCCGACTCCGACACGCCGACCGCGCGGGTGTCCGTCGAGCGCGAATGCGAGTCGGTGGTCCTCCTGATCGCCGACGACGGTCCCGGGCTCCCGGACCACGAGGCAAACGTCATCACGGAGGAAGAGGAGATGTCCGACGTGTACCACGTCAGCGGCATGGGATTGTGGCTCGCCCGCTGGATCGTCAGGCGCTCGGGCGGGACCGTGACGCTGGTCGACCGGAATCGCTCCGGCACGACGTTCCGGATCGAACTACCGCCGGCCGACGCGTGAGTCCTGCGCCCGCAGGCTGTCCGTCGGGCCGAGTCACTCGGTGAACGTCAGTCCCTCTTTCAGCGAGCGCGCGGACGCCAGCAGGTCTTCGGCCCCCTCGCCGTCGCCGACGAGGGTGACGTGCCCCATCTTGCGCAGTCGGTACACGTCGCGCTTGCCGTACCAGTGGAGGTGTGCGCGGTCGGTCGCGAGGACGCTCCCCTCGCCGTGGAGGCGCGCGCGCTGGCGCTCGCTCGCGTCGCCGAGGACGTTCGCGGTGACCGTCGGCGCCCGCCGTCCGGTGTCCCCGAGCGACCGCCCGGTGACGGCCCGGACGTGCTGCTCGAACTGGGAGGTGTGACACCCCTCGATGGTCCAGTGCCCGGAGTTGTGCGGGCGGGGGGCGATCTCGTTGAGCAGGATATCGCCGTCGGCCGTCTCGAACAGTTCGATGCCGTAGACGCCCCGGCCCTCCATCACGTCGAGCACGTCGTGGGCGACCTCGCGGGCCCGCGCTCGCACGTCCTCGGACGCGCGCGCCGGAGAGACTGTTTCCCGGAGGATCTCCTCCTCGTGGATCGTCTCGGTCACCGGGAACGTGTCCCGCTCGCCGTCCGGGCCGATACAGCCAATCACCGCGAGTTCGCGCTCGTAGTCGACGAACTCCTCGATCATCGTCGGCCCCTCGACGAGTTCCCGGGCGCTCTCGAGGTCGTCCTCGTCGCGGACGCTGGCGTTGCCCCGGCCGTCGTAGCCGCCCTCGCGGGCTTTCAGCATCGCCGGGTAGCCAAACGCCTCGCAGGCCGCCTCGATCTCCTCGACCGTCGAGGCCGCCCGGAAGCGCGGCACCGGGACGCCCGCCTCCTCGAGGCGGCGCTTCTGGACGAGTTTGTCCTGGATCAAACGCAGCGTGTCCGGATCGGGGTGGACCGGCGTGTCCGTCGCCTCGGCCACCCGCTCGAGCACGTCGGGATCAGTGAGTTCGATCTCGAAGGTCAGGTAGTCCGCGCGCTCGGCCAGCTCGCGCAGCGCCGCCTCGTCGTCGAAGTCGGCGACGAGGTCGTCGCGCGCGACCGGCGCGGCCGGCGGATCCGGCGTCGGGTCCGCGACGACCACCTCGACCCCGAGCGGGCCGGCCGCCTCCGCGAGCATCCGTCCGAGCTGTCCCCCGCCGACGACGCCGAGCGTCTCCCCTGGCGACGCGAGTGTCATGTTCGACCGGTTTCGGTCGGCGCGCTTAAGCGTTGTTCAACGGGCGGAAGCTCATGCGGAGTATTGCGATCCCGTGCCGGTCCGAGCGAACGACGTCGTCCGGTCGAGACGAGAGACTCGCAAGAATCCGTCTCAGGTGCCGGACTGGAATCCGTCTCAGGTGCCGGACTGGAGGTCCTCGCGGAACCAGAACGTGCGCTCGCGGGCGCCCCTGCGCAGCTGGACCGTCACCGAGGAGTAGTTGTTCTCGAGCGCCAGCGTCGGGACCGACTCGTCGTCGCCCGCCGTGATGACGACCGGCGGCGGGTCGGTGCGGAGCCGGTCGACGAAGTCCCCGCGGGTCCGCTCACAGGAGACCGCGACGTCGTCCTTGTAGAGATACCACGGCAGGGGGAGCATGGGGTTGTACCAGTCGATGCAGTACGGCCGGGTGTCGAGCACCTGGCGGTGGTCCGGGCCGACGGTCAACTCCTCGCCGTACACGAGCACGTCCGGGCTCCCGTCGTGTGTGCTTGCGATGCGGTCCATCTCCTGGATCGGACCCCGGAGGTCGTTCGAGGGCTGGGCGTACTGGACGAGGGAGTTGTCGCCGCCCGCGCTGTTTGCGTACACCGCGCCGGCACTCACGACGAGCATCTGGAAGACGACCAGCGCGAGCAACAGGGTCGTGATACCGACAGTTGGGGCGTCGTCGTCGACGAAGGCGTCCCGGCCCCAGCGGTAAACCTTCGCCAGCCCGACGCCCGCGGGGATCGAGAGCGGCACGAGCACGTGAACGAGCAGCCACGGGCCGAAGATGTCCGTCCCGAGAGGGTACCCGAGCAGCGAGACGAAGCCCGTGTAGGCCGTGAACATCACGACGTTGCGCGAGACCGACCGGGCGTAGCGCTCGACGACGGTTCCGAAGATGGCGAACGCCGTGAGCGGCACGGCGGCCGTGAGCAGCACCTGCAGGAACCGGCCCAGCACGCAGGGGTAGCCGGTGATCGCGCCGACGTGGATCCCGACGGCGCCGAGCACCCCCGTCACGTCGATGCCCGCGACCGTCGTCTCCGAGCACTGGGGGCCGCCCGTGTGGCCGAACCAGTAGCTCAGTCCCTCGCCGATGTCCCCGATGGTCGTGTTGACCACGGTCCCGAGCTTCCCGGGATGGAACACGGCCTGCCAGAGGCCGACCTGGCCGCCGCTGGCCGGCGCCGGGGGGTACCTGAGGCCGTCGATGCCCGCGCCCCGCGGGGCGTACAGGAACAGGACGATGGCCCCCGCGAGCAGGAGCGCGCCGAAGATGTCCGCGGCGTAGTAGGCCGTCGTCCGGGCGATCGCCCGCCGTCCCCGCGCGCGGATCTCGCGGACCTTCGCGGCCACGAGCGCGAAGCCGGTGTCGTACTCCCGGGGCCGAAAGAGGGCGTGCTCGACCAAGAGCGCCGTCGCCCCCGTCCAGGTCAGCAGGTAGACGACGGCGTTCTCCTTGGCCCCGAACGCCAGCGCGACGAACGCGGCGGTGGCGTACAGGTACCGGGGCCGGCGCGTGTCGTAGAACCGGACCAGCAGCCCCAGGGCGGTGAACATGAACGCCGCCACCAGGAGGTCGCTGCGCATGAACCGCGAGAAGTACAGAAGGACGGGATTCAGCGCCAGCAGGAGCGCGGTCGCGACCATCTCCGAGGGGCGCAGGTGCTCGCGGTACAGCCAGACGGCGCCCGGCAGGGCCGCCCCGACGAGCGCGACCGGGAGCCGCATCGTGAAGTCGTTCGCGCCGAGCGCCGGGAACAGCCAGCGGGCGACGTGCTGGAGGAAGGGGCCGTGGATGATGTAGCGGTACGCGAACGAGCCCGTTCGCGCGTAGTGGAGCGACCAGTAGGCCACCCGGCCCTCGTCGAAATGCGCGACGCGCGCGCCCAGCAGGACCAGACGCATAAGCAACCCCACGGCGACGACGGCCGCGAGCGCGACGACCACCGGATCGCGGTCGCCGAGATACCGCTCGTACAGCGATTCGCCCCGCTCGACCGTCCCGTCGACGGCCGAGAGGAAGCCCTCGTCGTCGCTCGTCGCCGTGCCCACGCTGTCGCTCGTCGCCCCCGCGTCGTCCGGGCGGTCCGTGGGCTCCTCGGCCGTCCCCTCGTCGGACTCGGCCGGGTCGTCGTCGGGATCCCCGGGCGGTGCCATGCCGGCGAGTGTGGCGCCCGGATTTAGAGTCTTTCCGGTTTCTGACAGGGGAGCCGGACAACGGTAGTTCTTTTATCGGGGACGCCGCCCCCTCTCGTATGGTGCAGCTCGGGCTGGTAGTCGCCCAGTACGACAAGCACGGCGCCGTGATCGACGGGCTGGTCGAGAGCGCCGAGGCCGCCGCCGAAGCGCGCGACGCGCCGGTCGTCGCGCGCGTGACGGTCCCCGGCGCCTACGACACGCCGCTGGCGGCCGATCGGCTGGCCCGCCGGGAGAGCGTCGACGCCGTCGCCGTGCTGGGCTGTATCGTGTCGGGCGACACCGACCACGATCAGGTGATCGCCGACGCCGCCGCACAGGGGCTGACCGACGTCAGCCTCGACCGGGACACGCCGGTCACGCTCGGCATCATCGGCCCGGGCATGAGCCAGGACGAGGCCGCCGCCCGCACCGGCAAGGGCGGCGAGGCCGTCCACAGCGCCGTCGACCTCGCCACGGAACTCCAACAATGACCTTCGACTTCGCTTCCCGCGTCCGACGAGTAGAGCCGAGCGCGACGCTCGCGATCAGCAACGCCGCCGCCGAACTCGAGGCCGAGGGCGTCGACGTGGTCGACCTCTCGGTGGGCGAACCGGACTTCGACACGCCCCAGAACATCAAGGACGCCGCCGAGGACGCTCTCGAGGCCGGCCACACGGGCTACACCCCCACGCCGGGCATCCCGAAACTCCGCGAGGCCATCGCCGGAAAACTGCAGGCCGACGGCCTCGACCAGTACGACGCCGACAGCGTGATGGTCACGCCCGGCGGCAAGCAGGCGCTGTTCGAGGTGTTCCAGACCCTGATCGACGACGGCGACGAGGTGGCGCTGCTCGACCCCGCGTGGGTCTCCTACGAGGCGATGGCGAAACTCGCCGACGGGTCGCTCGCCCGCGTCGACACGGCCGCCCACGACTTCCAGCTCGAGGGGGCGCTGGACGACCTCGCCGAGACGGTTTCGGACGACACCGAACTCCTGGTCGTCAACTCGCCGGGCAACCCCCACGGCGCCGTCTACTCCAGGGCGGCCCTCGAGGGGGTGCGGGACCTCGCAGTCGACCACGACGTCACCGTCATCTCCGACGAGATCTACAAGGAGATCACCTACGGCGACAGCGAGGCGATCTCGCTGGGGACGCTCGACGGAATGGCCGACCGCACCATCACGGTCAACGGCTTCTCGAAGGCCTACGCGATGACGGGCTGGCGGCTTGGCTACTTCGCCGCGCCCGACGAGGTGGTGTCACAGGTCGGGAAGGTCCACGGCCACTCCGTCTCGTGTGCCGTCAACTTCGTCCAGCACGCCGGCGTCGAGGCCCTGGAAAACACCGACGCGGCCGTCGACGAGATGGTCGCCGCCTTCGCGGAGCGCCGGGACTTCCTGCTGGACCTGCTGGCCGACCACGGCGTCGTCGTCCCGGAACCCCAGGGCGCGTTCTACATGATGCCCGAGGTGGGCGAGGACGACCAGGCGTGGTGTGAGCGCGCCATCGAGGACGCACACGTCGCGACCGTCCCCGGGAGCGCCTTCGGGACCCCCGGCTACGCCCGCTTCTCCTACGCCAACAGCAAGGACCGACTCGAGGAGGCCGTCGAGCGCCTCGTCGACGAGGGGCTGTTCTAGGTCGCTGGCGGCGAGCGATCCCCGCGTTCTGTCACTCGCGCTGGAGACAGACACTTGTCCGGGGCCATCGCAGGTGGCCCATGTACGAGCACCACCGCGAGGCGCTCGACGCCGTGGTCGCGGACGTGCGCGAGGACGCGGACTTTCTCGCCTGTCTCCTGGCCGGATCGGTCGCCAAAGGCTGGGAGCGGGCCGACTCGGACCTCGACGTGATCCTCGTGGCGACGGACGCGGCCTACGAGCGCCGGCGCGCCGACTGGGATCTACAGTACTACCGCGAGGACGTGACCGACCACCCCGACGTGTACGCCGACGGCAAGGTCGTGAACCGCGACTTTCTCCGGGAGGTCGCCGACCACGGGAGCGAACCGGCCAGGGCGGCCTTTCTGGACGCCGGCGTCGAGTGGACGGCCGACCCCGAGGTCCCTGACCTGATCGATCGCATTCCGGTCTACCCCGAGGACGACCGGGCCGACCGGATCCGGACGTTCTACAGCCAGATGCAGGCCTACCGGTGGTTCGTCGACGAGGCGGCCAAACGCGAGGAGCCGTACCTGCGCCACCACGCGGCGACCCAGCTTTCGCTGTTCGGCGGCCGCCTGCTGCTTGCGGGCGCCCGGACGCTCTTTCCCTACCACAAGTGGTTCGCGCGCACGTTGGCGGAGACGGACGACGTGCCCGACGGGACCGTCGAGCGGATGGAGACGCTGCTTGCGGACCGTACGCCCGAGGCCGCGGACGCGTTCGTCGAACCGATCGAGGACCACGCCGACTGGGACCGGCCGGACGCGGGGTGGCCGGTCCGCTTTCTCCTCGACCGGGAGTGGCAGTGGCGGCGGGGCGAACCCGCGCTCGAGGAACGGTAGGTCGCTGCGCGCGAACCCACCAGCGACGCGTCAGCCCCGTTCTTCGAGGATACGCTCGACGATGCGTCCCGTCGAGAGCAGTTCCCCCTCGAAGCGCGGTTCGCGGGGACTGGCCCGGCGGACCGCACAGTCGATGCCCCGCTCTCGGAGCGCCGCCCGGATCGCGTCGGGGTCGTGGTGCTGGTCGTACCCCAGCGCGATCACGTCGGGTTCGATCTCCTCGATGGGGACGAAGATGTCCTCGGGGTGGCCCAGTCGGGCCTCGTCGACGGCGCCGAGGGCGGCGACCATGTCGCGTCGCTGGCGCCCGTCGAGCACCGGCGGCGCCTTGTGGGTGACGTTCTCCCGGCGGGCGACGATGACGACCAGCCGATCACCCATCGCGGCGGCCTCCGCGAGATAGTGGGCGTGGCCGGGGTGGAGGATGTCGAACGTCCCCTGGGCGACGACGGTCCGGGTCACCGGCCGTCCTCCTCCAGTTCCCGGTCGATGTCCTCCTGGGTGAAGTCGAAAAAGCCCTCCTCCGGCGGTTCGACGTCGATCACGCGCAGGTCGATCGGGTCACCCTCGCGGTCGAAGGCCCGCCAGTCGTCGGGCCCGTACGGGGCGCCGATGATGATGTGGACCTTTCCGCGGCCGAACGCCCGCAGGTCCTCGTCGCTCGGCAGGATGACGCCGCTCGGGTGGGAGTGGATCGACCCGGCCGCCCGCAGGTCGTTGGGGACCATGTTCGTCTTGACGGTCGCGCTCACGGGGTTGGTCTCCGTGCCCGGGATCACCAGCACGTCCGTGAGGACGGTGCCGTCCTCCTCCAGACCGAGTTTCCGGGCGTCCTCGCCGCGCAACAGCCCCATGTACTCGTTGGGGTGGCTCCGCTCGGAGGCGGCGAGCGCGAAATCGAGCGCGGACTCGGCGATGCCGAGGATCCCGCTCGAGCGGAACAGCCGCATACTCTACGGTCGGCCCCGCCGCCTTCTAAGCGTTCCGATGGCTCGGACGGGCCACCGGGACCCGGACACAGTCCCACGAATCCGTACGACGACCGCGCCGCACCCGGACGTTGAAGTAGGAGAGCGAGACCAGCCCCGGGCGTGACCTGACAGTCGCCGTCGGGCGGTCTCGCGACGTGGCGGCACGCCGCCCGACGGACGCCGCGTGCCGCCCGTTCGCCTACTCGACGAGGGACTCGACGTACTTCGTCACGTGGTCGTCCATCCGGCGTTTGAACCCCGCACGCCGGGCGAGACGGTCGAGTTCGCGGGCCGCCAGGCTCCCGTACTGCGCGGCCTTCTTGTCCCGCTCGGTCAGTTCCCGCGGCAGCCACGCGGACACCGCTCGCCTGAGCGCGACCTTCCGCTCGCCGTCCTCGACCAGGAGCGACTCCGGAAGTCGCAGGGCCGCCTCGACCACGGCGTCGTGAACGAGCGGCGCCACCGGTTCGACCCCCGCCGCCCGGAGCGCGAGTACGTCCCGCTCTGCCTGCTCCGGCAGCGTCGCCAGCACCTCGCGGCGCGCTCCGCGGACAGTGTCGGCCTCGACGCGGGGATCCTCGGGGGCCCGGGCCACCTTCGCGTACCCCCCGAACAGCTCGTCGGCGCCCTGTCCGGTCGCCAGCCGCTCGTATCCGTCGGCGGCGACGCGTTCCGCGACGAGATACAGCGGGAGCGCGATCTGGACGGCCATCGCGTCCGTCCGACCCGTCGCGGCGGCGATGGCCGGCACCGCGCGCCGGATGTCGTCGTGAGTGAACTCGACGACCGCGACCTCGCGGTCCAGCAGTTCGGCGCCCGTCCGCGCCGCTTCCAAGTCGTGACTCCCCTCGAAGCCAGCGACGTACAGCGGCACGTCGAGACGGGCCGCGAGCAATGCCGAGTCGACGCCGCCGGAGAACGCCACGGCCAGCCCCGACGTGTCGACGCCGGCGAGGGAGCGTTCGATCGCCCCACGCACGGCCGCCACCGCCTCGGCACGGTCGCACACTGGCCCCGACTCGGGGAGCGTCCAGACGACGTCGCTCTCGCCCGTCTCCCGGTCGCGGCGGGTCCCCGGTGGCACGGCTCGCGGATCGTCGAGGCCGGACCGGTCGAACGACCAGTCGTCGTCCCCTAACGGGGGCGTCACCCCCGCGTCGACGAAGACCGGCCGCCTGCCCAGTACGTCCCGGACGAGCGCACCGTCGAGCGATCCGGCGAAGCCGCGCGTTCCTGGGAACGGATCACGCCGGCGAAGGGCCTGCCTGGCCGTCCCCGGCGAGGCGCCACGCAGCGTCGAGGCCTCCCGCATCACTCGAGGAACGTGGTGACGCGGTTCTTGACGCGGCGCTTGGCGCCGCCGGCGGCCTGCCGGAAGCTGATCCGCCAGGGGGTGCGCTTGCCCTCGACGGTGGTCTCGCCCTCGCGGATCGCCGTGAGAATGGCTTCGACACTGGGCTCGTCGGCGTCGACGCTGGTCACCGCCTGCCCGACCATCTCGCTGATGTGGGCGTCGCTCCCGGCGGTCATCGGGATCGACCGCCGGCGGGCGTAGCGGGCGGCCTGGCGGTTCGACCGGCCGGTCAGCAGTCTGGAGTTGTACACCTCGATCGCGTCCGCCGCCGCCAGTTCGTCCCGCGAGATGTTCGCCAGGACGCCGCTCCGGGACTCCTGGAACGGGTGGGGGACGACTGCGATACCCCCGAGGTCGTGGATGCGATCGAGCGTCTCCTCGAACGAGAGTTCCGTCGGCACGGCCGTCTCGACGCCCAGCGCGAGCACGTGACCCGCCTCGCTGGTCACCTCCATCCCCGGGATGCCCACGAGCCCGTACTCGGGGGCGAGTTCGGCGGCCCGAAGGCTGGCATCGATCTCGTCGTGATCGGTCACCGCCAGCGCGTCGAGGCCCACCGCCGCCGCCTGCCCAAGCAGGAGTTCGACGGAGTCGCGGCCGTCGTACGACAGCGACGAGTGCGCGTGGAGTTCGGCCGCAAGCACGGCCGACACTACGTTGCGGGGTACCTAAAACGAACCGGTACGAGACACTCCCCGGAGCCGGGCGTCCCCGATTCCCGGCGATCCGGGGTCAAACTGCGCCGGGAGAGACGATAGCGTCCCCGCGTTCTGTCCCCGAGTGGCTGGAGCCGAGACACAGCCGCGCCGAACCGTTGCGGCTGCGGGTGGAGGTAATCGGTGACGGGCACTGAACGCTGTGCCGCCACATAGGGGGGTTTGAAGTGCCAGTCCCAGCGGGCGGGAACCGGGACTGGCGTTAAAACCCTGGGGTACCGAGGGGGCGTATGGCCAAGCACATCCTGGTGCCGGTCGACGATTCGCCGCTGGCCGAACACGCGCTCGAGTACGCCGCGACGGAACACCCGGAGGCCGAACTGATCGTGTTGCACGCCATCGACGCCGCCGAGGCGGCACACACCACCACGACGGGCGGCGTCGTCCCGGAGTACTGGGAACAGTGGTTCGAGGACCAGCAGGACGACGCCGAGCGCCTGTTCGATCGCGCCCGGGACATCGTCGGCCGGGACGTGGAGACGGTGACTGTCACCGACAACCCGGCCCGGGCCGTCGTGCAGTACGCCGAGGACAACGACGTCAACCAGATCGTGATGGGAAGCCACGGGCGCCAGGGCGTCTCGCGAATGTTGCTCGGGAGCGTCGCCGAGACGGTCGTCCGGCGCTCGCCGGTCCCGGTCACCGTCGTCCGCTGACCCGTCTCATACGAATTATTGCGAGTCTCCCGTCTCGACCGCACGACTCGTGCGGTCGGACCGGTACACAGTCGCAAGAATCCGTATCAGTCCGCCGATCCCGCGTCGACGCCGACCGGCGGCCGCTCGCCGGTGATCTCTGACTCGTCGAGATAGCACTGCGGATCCGGCGCGAACGGATCGTCGTGGACAGTCAGGGCGCGCAACCGGGAGCCGCCGCGACAGATCTCCCGATAGCGGCACTCTCCGCACCGTCCGGCCAGCCGCGACTCGCGGTCCCGGAGTCCGCGTAACAGCGGGTTCGACTCGTCCTCCCAGATGGCGCCGAACGGCCGGTCCCGGACGTTGCCCAGGGAGTACCCCTGCCAGAACTGCGTGAGATGGACGTTCCCCTGGTAGTCGACGTCGGCGACGCGCTCGCCCGCCGGGTCGCCGCCGTTGACCCGCAGGTACTCGTAGACGCGTCGGGCCTGCTCCGCAGAGAGGTGTTCGCGGGCGTACTCGACGAGGTAGGCGGCGTCGGCGTAGTTGCCCACGAGCAGGGTCTCGATCTCCTCGCCGCGGTCGTGATACGCGCGGGTCATCTCACACACGCGCTCGACGGCCTCGCGGCGCTCGTCCGGCGAGAGGTCGGCGTCGAGGATCTCGGTCCCCCGGCCGCCGTAGTCGAGGTGGTAGAAACAGAAGCGATCGAGCCCCACGTCGTGCAGGAGATCGACCACCCCCTCCAGGTCGGGCGCGTTGTGCTGGGTGATGGTGTAGCGGAGCCCGGTCTTGAGGCCGGCGTCGAGGCACTGCTCGATGCCCCTGACGGCGGCGTCGAACGCGCCCTCCCGCCCGCGGAAGGCGTCGTTGCGCTCCGGGAGGCCGTCGACGGAGACGCCGGCGTAGCTCAGACCCGCGTCGCGCAGCGAACGGGCACGCGCTTCGGTGATGAGCGTCCCGTTGGTCGAGAGGACCGCCCGCAGGCCCCGGTCGGTCGCGTACGCGATCAGTTCCTCGAGGTCGTCCCGGACGAGCGGTTCGCCCCCCGAGAACAGGACGACGGGCACGCCGTAGTCGGCCAGGTCATCGAGGAGGGCCTTCCCCTCGGCGGTCGTGAGTTCGCCGGGCGCGTGCTCGGTGTCGGCCGCGGCGTAGCAGTGCTCACAGTAGAGGTTGCACTGCTTCGTGAGGTTCCAGACGACGACGGGGCGACGCTGCTTGTCCTCGGTGATCTGGGGCTTTGCGGACTCCCCGGCGGCGTCGTAGCGGAGGCCGTCGCCCTCGGCGTCCAGATCACAGAGCAGTTTGCTCACCGAGATCACGGTGCATCCCCCTCCGCGGCCTCGCTTCCGCCGTCGTCCGCGGCGAGCGACAGCGCCGCCGCCTGGTAGCGCCGCACCTTGTCGGCGGGGCAGAGCCACAGCGCAGCGCTCGCCCAGTCGAACAGCGTCGTCGCCTGCTCGCGCGCGACCGCCGCGTCGGGAGCGCTCACGCTCCCCGCGTGGACGAGCGGCTCGTCGTCCGATTCGCGGACGAACACCTCCCACTCGCGGGTGGTCGCGCCCCGCGGCGCGTCCACCTCGTGGTCCAGTCTCGGCTCCATACGCGTCACCCGGGCCCGGACCCCCAAATCGGAAGGGCCCCGTTCCCAGAATCTGAGAACGCAGGACGCGACGGCAACTGCCGGGACGTGGACGGCCGTCCCCGCGTTCGTCGGAACCTACTTCTGCCAGCCCGCCGGTTGGAGGGGCATGACGATCCTCGCAATCGTCGCGCACCCGGACGACGCGGACATCTTCTGTGGCGGCACGCTCGCAAAGCACGCTGACCGCGGCGACGAGGTGATCGTCGCGTACATGACCCGCGGCGAGTACGGCGGCCTCGAGGGGACCGAGACCGAGGTGGCCGCGATCCGCGAGCGGGAGGCCGAGGCCGCCGCGGACGAACTGGGGGCCGCCGACGTCCGGTTTCTGGACCATCGGGACAGCCGTCTCGAGTACAGCCTCGAGAACCGCCGGCAGGTCGTCGACCTGATCCGGGAGACGGAAGCGGACCGGCTCGTGACCCACTACTGGGAGGATCCCCACCCCGACCACCGGGTGACCGGGCGGCTCGTGTGTGACGCGGAGCACGTCGCCAGATTACCCCTCGCCGAGTCGGAGCACGATCCGTACACCGTGGAGAACGTCTACTGCTTCGGCAAGCCGAGCACGGACTTCGAGCCGGACGTGTTCGTCGACGTGTCCGGATACATGGACGAGAAGGAGGCGGCCATCCGGGCCCACGAGTCACAGCTCGCGTTCCTGGGGGAGCCGGGCGGCGACGACGAGGCGGTCGAAAACGTGCTCGACGCCATTCGCGCCGAGGCGCGCCACGCTGCCCGCGAGGCGGGGTTCCAGACCCTCTCCGGTCGCGGGTCGGGCACCTACGTCGAGCCGTTCGTCTCACTGGACGGCGCGGCCTACGAGTACCTGCCGTAGGAGGGAGTAGGCCGTGACATCGCACTCGCTCACTGCACGTCGAACAAGCCACCGCCGGCCCCCCGTTTCACGGCCGGGGAGCATCACCTCAATCCCGAGGGTGTCGGGCGACGTGCCGGCCGCTGATCGACCGACTCGACGGCTCCTCCGTGTCGGTGCCGTTATGGTCTTTCGCAGGCGAGTCCCGACAAGGATGGTCCGGGACCCCTTCGAGACGGAGGAGCCCCCGTCGCTCCAGTCCGTTCTGGACGCGCTCGACGACGAGGACTGCCGGAAGATCGTGAGCGCGCTCGAGGAGCCGATGACGGCCAGCGAGATATCGGAGCGGTGTGACGTGCCGCTGTCGACGACCTACCGGAAACTGGAGCTACTGACGGAGGCTTCGCTGCTGTACGAAGGCATCGAAGTCCGCCCGGACGGCCAGCACGCGAGCAAGTACACGATCGGGTTCGAGGAGGTGGTCATCGGCCTCGACGAGACGCGGGAGTTCGAGGTCGACATCGCCCACCGGGCGCGGACGCCGGACCAGCGCCTGGAGAATCTCTGGTCAGAGGTCCGCAAGGAGACATAGGACAACTATGCCCCACATCATCAGTTCGGAAGTCGGCGTCGTCGTCACGAAGACGCTCACCTTGCTGTTCGGCGGGTTGATCACCTACTACGCCTGGCGGGCCCATCAGCGAACCGGCGCCCCGGAGCTGCGGGCGCTCTCGATCGGCTTCGGCATCGTCACGCTCGGAGCGCTCCTCGGCGGGGTGCTCGACCTGGTCGTCAGTCGGCTCCTGGGCGAGGTCGACCTCGTGGTGAGCGTGTTCGTCGCCAGCGCGCTCACGACCGTCGGGTTCGCCGTCATCCTCTACTCGCTGTACGTCGAATGACCCGGACGCCGCGGGCGAACACGTTCGGGACAACCGTTGGCGCCGCCGGGGAACAACACGACAGTATGGAGGGTTCCCGAGCCCTGGCCGAGACAGCCGCCCCGACCGACGCTCCGACCGAGCAACTCGACGTGCGGTCACTGGGGCCGCCCGAGCCCCTGCGCCGGACCCTGGAGACGCTGGCCGACCTCGAGGACGACGTGGTGCTCGTTCAGTTCAACGACCGCGCGCCGGAGTTTCTCTACCCGAAGCTCGAGGATAGGGGGTACCGCTACGAGACGATCGAGCGCGAGGACGTGACGGTGACCGCGATATGGACGGCGTGACGGACCCGAACGCCGACGGCGCCGAGACCGGCGGGGACGACGGCACGAAGGAGTCCGACCCGGCAGCCGCCGACCGCGCCGTCGCCGACATCCGCGAGCGCGGGCAGGCAATCCGGGACCGGCAGGTGGCCGAAGCGGTGCGCAAACTCGAGGCGAAGCGCGACCTCGACGACCGGGAGCGCAAAGTGCTGGAAGCGCTGGGCGACCGCCTCGTCGACCGCCTGCTCGCAGTGCCCGAATCGGCGCTCGAGGCGGCCGACGCGGAGACGGCCCGCACGGCACGCGACCTGTTTGGCTGATCGGGACTCGATCGCCCAACGGCGGGGAGAGCACTGCGGAGCGCGACCGTCGCCGCGCCCGCATCACACTCACGCGCTCGCCGACACCGCCGCCCCGAACGGGACTCACTCGGGTCGCAAACACTTTTTCCGGGGGGACGCGAACGGTAGGGTATGTACGTCCGGGACGCGAGAAACCGCGAGGAGGTCTGGCTGCTCGATCGCATCGAGGAGATGGGGCTCGACGAGACGGCGTTCCGGTCGCGCGACTACGTGGTCGCCATCGACGAGGAGGCACACGAGAAGGCGGGCTTCGGTCGCATCCGCATCCACAAGACCGACGACGGCGACCTGTGTGAACTCACCAGCATCGGCGTGCTCCCGGACTGGCGGGGCCAGGGCGTCGGCGCCCACGTCGTCGAACGCCTCGTCGAGTACGCCCGCGACGACGGCTTCGATGAGATTTACTCGCTGACGGGCGAGCCGGGCTACCTCAAGCAGTTCGGGTTCGAGCGGCTCGAACCCGCGCAACTGCCCGAGAAGCTCCGTGACCGCCTGACCGACAAGCAGGAGAACATCCAGCCCGACGCCGTCCCGCTGCGGCTGGTCGCGGAGGAGTTCCGGATGCCCCGGCGGCTCCGCGATCGGTTCAAGCAGGCGGCGGCCCGCGAGGAGGAGGAGACTCCCGAACCCGAGGAGGGGCCGGAGGACTTCGGCATCGACCCCGACGAGGCCACCTACAAGTACGACACCGGGTGACCCGAGAGGCGGACCGGCAGTCTCACAGTCCGGATCAGAGGCAGTCCGGTCAGATCTTGTCGACGGCCGCGACGACCGCGTCGTAGTCCGGTTCGATGCCGGCGTCCTCCGTCACCCAGTCGTAGGCGACGGCGCCGTCACCGTTGACGACGAACACGGCCCGTTTCGCCACGTCGTCGACGCCCGAGGAGACGAAATCCATCGTCACGTCCCACGCGCGGACGACCTCGCGGTTCGAGTCGCTGAGCAGGCCGAAGGACAGCCCCAGGTCCGATCGGAAGGCGTTCAGCGCGAACGGCAGGTCGACGCTGACGCCGTACAGCGTCGCCCCCGCGTCCGCGAGGTCGTCGACGCGCTCCTCGAAGGTCTCGAGTTCGTGCGAGCAGGTGCTCGTGAACGCGCCGGGGAAGAAGGCAAACACCAGCGGCGCCTCGTCGAGTCGCTCCGAGAGCGTGAACGAGTCGACGTCGCCGTTGGCGAGCGGTGCGGTGAAGTCAGGCGCGTGATCGCCCGTCGTAACCATCGCCCCAGCATAGGGGGACCCCAGACAAAGGCCCTCCGGATCGTCCACAGACCGCCTGCAGCGTCCCGGATGACGGCGAGCAAAAAGCCTATAATAGAAACCCCGTAACTACCGGCTACAATGTCACTGATCGTGCTTCAGTTCGGCATTCCCGGGGGTCAGGAGATGATGATCATCCTCCTGATCGCCGTGTTGCTGTTCGGGGCGAACAAGATTCCGAAACTGGCCCGCTCGACCGGGCAAGCGATGGGCGAATTCCAGAAGGGGCGCCAGCAGGTCGAGGATGAACTCGAGGACATGAAGGAGGGGACACCCATGGAGGAGGGCGCCTTCGACGACGACACCACGTCCGGCTCCAGCTCCAGCTCCAGTTCCGACTCCGACTCGGACTCCGAGTCGTCCACGTCGTCCAGTAGCTCGAACAGCTCGAACTGAACACCCCCGAACGAAAGTTGTTTTTCGCCTCCCTCCGGTAGCCACCGGTAGGGCGTGTGGCCTAGCGGACAGGGCGAGAGGTTCCTAACCTCTCGATCCCGGGTTCGAATCCCGGCACGCC
>JBDGUH010000042.1:0-21036 GCA_042216055.1 Haloarculaceae archaeon | reverse complement strand
CGGTGGCCGTCGGCGTGGCCGTGCCAGTCGGGGTGGCCGTCGCGTTCCCGGGCGTGGCAGTCGGCGTCTCGGTCATGTTCCCGGGCGTCGCCGTCGGCGTTTCCGTCATGTTCCCCGGCGTCGGGGTCGGCGTCGGCGCCGCGGCCGGGAAGTTGATCGTCACGGTGGCGTCCTCGAGGAGGCTGACCTGGAAGGGCGTGTCGCCCGGGGACCCCTCGGGGCCGACGTAGCCGGCGGCCATCGCGGTGTAGGCCGACCCGCCGTCCAGCGAGACGTCCACGAACGCCATGACGGTGCCGTTGTTGCCCGGCGTCGCGTCGCGGACCTCCAGCGTGTAGTTCCCGGCCGGGACGTTCACGTAGTCGGAGGCGTTCCGGTAACTGAGGCCGTCGGCCAGCACCACGTCGCTGCCGGCGACGGTCACGTCGACGGGACCGGCGTCTGGCGAGAAGTGCGCGACGCTCACCGCCGACATGTTGGCGCCGGGATCGTAGGCGTCGTCGAGGAAGCCGACGAGGCCGAACGGCACGGTGCCGTTCGGGCTGACCTCGCCCGTCGCGGTCAGCGTGGAGGCCGTCCGGGACTGGACGTCGATGGTGTCGTCGTAGACGATCGCACCCTCGTCGCCAGCGACGGTGATCCGCACGCTGTGGTTACCGGCCTCGACCGGCGCGTAACTCGACGCCTCGCCGAAGCTCACGTTCTCGAACGCGAGCTGGTCGTCGAGGTATACGTCGACCGCGGGCGCGTCGGGCGACGCGTGTGCGACCCGCAGGTACGATGTCGACTGTGACTGGGCTGTCTGGTTCTGGGCGTCGCCGGCCTCCTGGGCCGTGACGACGGCGCCCAGCGCCAGCACGCTCCCGATCACGACGACCGCGAGCAGCACTGACCGAACGGTGTCTGTCGTTGCTGTCATGCCAGTCGAGTGAGAAGGAGACGACGGGCTTTGTTATCCAGCGGCAATTCCGATCCGCCGCGCGATAAGCTCCCCGAACGTCCGCCGGGCCCGGACTAAGCCGTCGATACTGGTCGAGCACGCGCCGGAAAAATGGACGCGAGGCCGACCATCGACCTCCCGTCGCCGGGAAAGCCAGGCGTATCACGGCGTCGGCGCGGGTAAGCCGACCCCACTCACGCACAAGGCGTGACTAGACGACCCGCAGCGGTGACCAGTGGAATTGCCGGAAGCGATCCGATCGATCGGCGAGCCACGGGCTCGCGGGCAGCGACCTGCGGCGAGAAAAATCTGAGCGTTACTCGATGTGGCCTTCCGCGCGGAGCTGGTCTGCGTCCTGGCTGGTGTAGCGCCACTCGATGTTGGCCTTGTCGTCCTGCCAGTCCCAGGGCTCGACCAGCACCACGTCGCCCGTCTCGATCCAGGTGCGGAACTTCATGCGGCCGGGGATCCGCCCCATTCGGTCCTGCCCGTCCTCACACTGGACGCGGACGTGGTTACCGCCGTTGTGTTCTGTCACCACTCCGAACAGTTCGTCGTCGCTGGGCATCCGGAGGTTCCGGCGGCCCGTCTCTTCGCTCATACCACTGATAGGGGTGTCCGACGGATAAGTCGTCCGGGACGAACGCTACCGCGTCCCACAGTCTCGGCGTCTCCGGCAGCGGCGCCCCATCAACGATGGTACCGCGACCCACGGAAGGCCTAAACGGCCCGATCACCACTCGTGACCATGAACTACGACGACGCTCTGGACCGGGCCTACGCGGACCTGCCCGACCGAGGAGACGAGGAAGACCGCCTGACAGTGCCGGATCCGGAGGGAGAATCCGACGGCGCGTTCACGCGCCTGACCAACCTCAAGGCCATCGCGGACGCCCTGGCCCGCGACCCCGAGCACGTCCACCGGGCGATCCAGCGGGAACTCGGGACCGCCGGCCAGTACGAGGAGGGCCGGGGCCGGTACAACGGGTCGTTCACCGTCGCGGACTTCCAGGCCGCCATCGACGCCTACATCGCCGAGTACGTCACCTGCTCGGAGTGTGGCCTCCCGGACACCAAGATCGTCACCGAGGACGGCATCGACATGCTTCGATGCCAGGCATGTGGCGCCTTCCGCCCGGTCGAGAAGAACGCCGGGTCCTCGCGGACCCGCGAGACCCCCACGCTCGAGGAGGGCGAGACCTACGAGGTCAAGATCACGGACATCGGCCGGAAGGGCGACGGCGTCGCCGAGAAGGGCGAGTACACCATCTTCGTCCCCGGCACCGAGGTGGGCCAGGTCGTCACCATCTACATCGAGAACATCAGCGGGAACCTCGCGTTCGCGCGCCTGGCCTGAGACGGATTATTGCGACTGTGTATCGGTCCGACCGCACGACTCGTGCGGTCGAAACGGGAATGACTCGCAATACTCCGTATGAGACGGGTTGTTGCGACTGTGTACCGATCGACCCTCGCTGTTTCGATCGACGAAACGCCAGGCAGAGGTATCGCTCGCGCGGCGGCGCCCGGTCCCGCGCGGGACCGATTCCACGCCGATCGTTTTCCAGAGCAAAACGCCCTCGAACGCCCGGTTTCCAAACGCTTAGTGCCCCCACTCCCCTAGGTGTTGGTCATGCCCGACCACGCGGACATCTACGACGAACTCGCGGTCCCGACAGTCGTCAACGCGGCCGGGACGAAGACGCGGATCGGCGGCAGTCTCATCCGGCCCGAGGCCGCGGACGCGATGCGCGCCGCGGCGGACTCGTTTGCCCGCATCTCGGATCTGCAGGCCCGCGCGAGTGAACTGATCGCCGAGGCGACCGGCGCCGACGCGGGCTACGTCGCCAGCGGCGCCGCCGCGACGATGACGCTCGGCACGGCCGCCTGCATCGCCGGCGACGACCTTGGGGCGATGGACCGCCTCCCGGACACCGCGGGCCTGGCCGACGAGGTGGTGATGGCCCGCACCCACCGCACCGGCTACGACCACGCGATCCGGGCCGCCGGCGCGCGGATCGTCGACGTGGGAACCAACGATCGTCACCTCGGGACGGGCGCACGCAACGTCGAGCCCTGGGAGGTCGCCGACGCCATCGGCGAGGACACCGCGGCGGTCGCCTACGTCCAGAAGGAGTACACCGAACCGCCCCTCGAGACCGTCGTCGAGATCGCCCACGAGCGGGACGTGCCGGTGCTGGTCGACGCGGCGGCCGAACTCCCGCCGTCGACGAACCTCGAGCGCTTCGTCGACGCCGGCGCCGACCTGGTGGCGTTCAGCGGCGGCAAGGCGATCCGCGGGCCCCAGTCGACCGGCGTGCTCGCCGGGCGCGGGGACCTGATCCGCTCGGTCGCCGCCCAGCATCTGGACATGCACGCCGCCGAGGACGCCTGGGAGCCGCCGCTGGACCTCGTCGATCCCGACGACCTGGGCGGGGTCCCGCGCCAGGGACTGGGCCGTGGTTTCAAGGTCGGCAAGGAGGAACTGGTCGGGATCATCCGCGCGCTCGAACTGTTCCTCGAGGAGGACCAGGACGCGGTCCGGGCCGAGTGGCGCGACCGCGCCGAGGCCGTGGCCGCGGGCCTCGCCGACCTGCCCGTCGCGGTCGACCTGATCGACGACCCCACGTCGCCCGCCCCGTGGCTCGCCGTCACCCTCGAGGAGGGCGCCCCGCTGTCGGCGACTAACCTCGCCGCGCGCCTGCGCCGCGAGCGCCCACGGGTCTACGTCGGCGCCGACGACGCCGACGACGGCGAACTGGCGATCAACCCGACGTGTCTCTCCGACGCGGAGGCCGACTACCTCGTCGAACGGTTCGCGGCTCACCTGGACTGATCGTCGCCGACGGGCCGTCGCTGTCGTCCGGATCGACGGTCACGTGTCGGATCTCCGGGTCTGGACCGCCGGGGGGAGTCGCTGTCGCCGGTCGTGACCATGTCACAAGCGTTAACCGCACACATACCGTCCACCGGGACGGTGAAACTGTCGACGTGGCCCACGATGGACCGGGAGTTCTCGCGACTGTACGAACAGTTGCAGGCGTCCCTCGAGGCCGAGGAGTGCACCGGCGACGGGACGGACGGGATCGATAGCGACGGACCCGCCGCCCTGGCAGGCGAGACGGCGGACGACTGACGGGCGGCCAAGACGGCGGACGACAGGCCGAGCGGCCAGGACAGCGGACGACTGACCGGGCGGCCAGGACGGCGGACGACTCGACTGGAATCCTGCCCGCGGGCCGGCGTGGGCCAGCGGCCGATCACAACCTCTTTCGTTCCGCTGGTCGACGCGACTGGCATGCGATTCGGCGTCGACGAGGCCGGCAAGGGCCCCGTCCTCGGGTCGATGTTCGCGGCCGCGGTGCGGGCCGACCCGGCGGTGCTGCCGGACGGCGTCGGCGACTCGAAGGGAATCCCCCCGGAGCGCCGCGAGCGCTTGGCCGGGCGGATCCGCGAGACCGCCAGCGTCGGCCTGGCGGAGGTGCCCGTCGAGCGCATCGACGACCCGGCGACGGATATGAACACGCTGACGGTCGATGCCCACGCCCGGGCGCTCGACGCGGTCGCCCGCGACGGCCTCGCGGGCACGGTCGACGCGGGCGACGTGGACGCCGGGCGGTTCGGCCGCCGGGTCGCCGAGCGGGTGGGCGCGGACGTGATAGTGACGAGCGCCCACGGCGCCGACGAATCGGACCCGCTGGTGGGCGCCGCGAGCATCGTCGCGAAAGTCGAGCGCGACGCCCACGTCGCCCGCCTCGCGAAGCGGTACGGCGAGGTGGGCAGCGGCTATCCGAGCGATCCGACGACGCGGACGTTCCTCCGCGAGTACGTCGAGCGCGAGGGCGACCTGCCGGAGTGTGCCCGCCGGTCGTGGTCGACCTGCGCCGACCTGCTGGCGGCCGCTGAACAGTCCTCGCTGGACAGTTTTTGATACGAAAGCTAGGGGACAGCCGCGCGAGACGCCTACTCCACCATCAGGTGCTGGAGGATGTCACCGTAGGCCGGCCTGGTGACGAGCACCCCAATGAGGACGCCGACGATGGTGACGATGGCGAACCCGCTCAGGTCCCCCAGCGCGAGGACGGTCAGCGGACTCATAGCGATCACCGTGGTCGCTGCGGCCCCGCCGATCACCCAGAACGCCTTCCGGAAGCGGTTCTGGAACACCCGGCCGGTCGTCACCTCCTCGCGCTGGAGGATCTCGTCGGCGATGATGACGAGGTCGTCGACGCCCGTCCCGATGACGGCGATGAAGCCGGCGATGTGCGAGAGGTTCAGCGGGTACTGGACGAACGAGACGAACCCGAGCAGCAGGAACACCTCGGACAGCGCCGTGACGATCATCGGCGCGGCGACCCGAAGATCGCCGTACCGCAGGTAGACGACGAGGCTCACCGCGAGCACCGCGACCAGGCCGACGATCACCGAGTTCGCGCGGAACTGATTCGCCAGTGCCGGCTGGAGCGAGGACTCCCGGTCGTGCTGGAAGTCCAGCGGCGCGGGCAGGCTCCCGGACTTCAGGCTCACCTCGAGTTCCTGGGCCTGCTGGATCGAGGTGGTCGTCATGGTGAACGTCGGATCGTCGACGAACGAGCCGTCGGCGAACGACGAGCCCAGCGCCGGTTCGACGCCGCCGCTGAACACGACGTCGCCGTTCAGCGTCGCTACCATACACCGGTCGCTGGGGTTCGAGGTGGTGAAGTTCTGGCGGTCGAATCCGGTACAGGAAGTCCCCTGGCCGTACCCGAGTTCGGTCATCCGCTGCTGGAGGCGGCGCGCGGCCGACTCCGTGAGCGTGACCGGGACGCCCGGCGGCTGGTTCTGGGGGTTGCGCGCGGTGCCGGCGTCGATCTCGTCGCCGCTGAGCACCTGCTCGCGGACGTGGGTGCCGTTCCCGGCCGGGTAGAAGGCGTACACCCGGACGATCCCTCGCTCCTCGAGCAGCGACTTGAGTTCGTCGATACCCCGGCCGGGCGCCTCGATCCTGACGAAGTGGTCGCCGCCCGGCGTCTGGATGATGTTCACCGACCCCCCGCTGAGCGCCGACTCGGAGATCCGCTGGCGGACGACCTCGACCACGTCCTGGCGGGTCGCCGCCGTGACGCCCTCCCTGACGGTCTCGGGGTCGTACCCCTCCGCCTGGAGCGCGCTCCGCAGGTCCGCCGCGCTGACGTTGTCCGTGAACACCTCGACCGTCCGGGACGCCGCACTCACGCGGATGTCGAGTTGATCGAGCGAGAGACGGTGAGTCAGAGCCTGCTCGAGGTTCGTGCTGTCGTTGGCCGTGACGTTGACCCCCTCGGCGGTGATCCCGACGACGGGCGCCTCGATCCGCGCGCCGCCGCTGAGCTGGATGCCGTACTGGAGGTTGGTACCGTTGAAGTCGCTCGCGCTGGCTCCCGGCGGCGAGCCCGGCACGAACAGCACGACGGCGCTCACGAGGACCAGCACGACCAGCAGGCCGATCCGCCAGTTTTCCCGGATCGACATCAGCGTGACACCCCCTCGTACTTGTACCAGCGCAGCAGGCTGAGGTTCAGCATGTACGTGTTCATCAGGTCGGCGGTGAGCCCGATCACCAGCACGAGCCCGATAGAGGCCATGATGTCGATGCGGAACAGCGTCGCCATCACGGCCATGACGGCCATCGCCGCGATGGAGGTCAGCGTCATCGTGACGCCGGTCCGCATCGCCCGGGCGGTGCTCTCGTAGAACCCGCCCGAGCGACGGAGGATGTGGTTTGTCAGCAGGATGTCCGAGTCCACGGAGTACCCGATCAACATCAGGAGTCCCGCCACGACCCCGAGCGAGAGCTTGATCCGCAGGAGACTCAGCACCGCCAGCGGTATCACGAGATCCGAGAACGCCGAGGCGACGATGGCGAGGCTCGGGACGAACGTCCGGAAAAGGGCAAACGCGACCAGGCTCATCCCGAGGAAGGCGATGACGAGCCCGATCAGCGCCCACTTCTGGTTACTGGTCCCGAACGCCGCCGAGGTCGCGCCGCTGCCAAGGACGTGCAGTCCCGCGTCCTGGGCCTGCTGGCGCAACGCGCCCACGTCGGACGTCTCGAAAGTGAGCACGTACGAGTTGCTCCCCTCGACCTTCTGGATCGAGGCGATCGGTTCGTCGAACGTGGCCCGGAGCTGTCCGTTGTTCATCGTCGTCTGGACGGTCATCTCCGATCCGCCGGTGAAGTCGATCCCCAGCGGAACGGGCACCCCCGTCATCACCAGCGATCCCACCAGGACCATGAGCGCGACCGCCAGCACGACCAGGGGCACGGCCGCGAGCTGGCGGTTCGAGTAGCGCTCGTAGTCGATCTCCGGTACCTCGAACTCGACCATGCGATTTGGTGGGCCCACGCCCCGAATAAGCCTTCTTATATCGGGAGCGATCGCCGCGTTCGCGTGCGGTCCCGGGCCGCTTACGGGACGAGGCGTCGACGAGGAAGGCCACTCGTGGGACGGGGCGCTCGCATCAGGGGGCAAGTCCTTTGATCGTCGGCCCCCTCCGTTCACACATGGACACGGCAACGCGCGTCGTCATCTCCTACCCGGCAGACCTCAGCGACTGGGGCCGGGACGCCATCGACCGTGACTCCTTCCGGGCCTACCTCCCGAAGGTCCACGAGGTCGCCCGCGCCGGCGAGACCTGGCCGGAGTTCGTCGGCGTCGGCTGCTGTGGGAGCACGCTCGACGTCCCCCTGCAGGTCGAACGTGTCGAGGACGCCGACGGTCCGACCGAGGCGGCGCAGTTCACGCCCGATACCGCCGTCGACTACGAGGTCCGGGAGGCCTGCGACATCGAGGGTGGCTGGGCGGTCCAGAGCGCCGAGGGCCCCTAGGTCGAGACGGAAGTGACTCGCAATAATTCGCATCAATCCGGCAGGTAGCGGACGCTGACGACGCCGTGGTCGCCGTTCCCTCCCGCTGTCTCGGCGCCGTTCCCCGTCTGCTCGGTCGTCTCGGCGCTGCGGACCTCGACGCGCACGACGCCAAGCCGCGCCGCCCGCTCGACGGTCGCCTCGTCGTCGACGACCGTCGCGGCGGCGTCGGCGGCCCCGCCGGCGGGCACGGTCAGGACGTGGATCTCCCCGTCGCCGGCCCGCTCGCGGCGGGTGAGTTCCCCGATCGGCTGGTCGGCGGCCACCTCGCGGGTGCGCCGCGTCGGCCCCTCCTCGACGTGTTCGACCGGGATCTCGCGGCGCTCGTCGATATCGACCACCTCGTAGGCGACCTCGAGGGGCGGTTCGGGGCGGACGGTCGCCTCGATCACCTCGCCCGCCTCGAGGTCGGGGTGCTCCGAGAGCGTCACCACCTGGCCGTCGGTCACGTCCCGCAGCGTCGCCGCCTCTGCGGCGGCGTCGGTCACGAGGAACGTCGTCGTCTTCATGGTCCCGGCTAGCCCGTCGAGGGGCTTGCCCCTTTCGGGGCAGTCACCCGAGTCGCCGGTGGACGGCCAGCAGGACGCCGGCCGCGAGGACCGGGGCGAGGATCCCGAGCGCCGGCGGGAGCCCGTAGAGAAAGCAGATCAGCGGCGCGAGCGCGCCCGTCGGCGGATCGCGGTACTGGGGCGGTGCCGAGATCAGAAGCGCCACGTACAGGGAGAGGACGAACAGGTAGCCCGTGGCCGCGATCGTGCGGTCGTAGCGGACGGTGCTGCCGGTCCGGCGGTGGCGCCGCGCGACCAGCAGGATGGGCGCCAGGAGCGGCCCGACCACCAGCAGGCCGACGAGGATGAAGAAGGCCCGGGAGAACGTGAACGTCCCACCGCCGGCGCCGCCGGTGTTCTGGCTGCTCATCAGGACGATCACCGCGCTGACGAAGCCGAGCGCGACGAGCGCGGTGATCAATCCACCGATCACGACGTAGGACTGGAACGCCCGGGAGTCGCTGGCCCGGAAGGCGTAGGGGACGGCCGACAGAACGCCGCTGTAGCTGGCTCCCTCCCCCTCGCCCGCGTCGGCGGCCTCCGCGCTCGCGTCTGCCATCGACGAGGCGTATGCGACCTCCGGGGTTAAGCCCGACGATGGGCGGGCGAGCGACGCGGAGCCGAGACGATACCCGAGGCGGGTTCGGGAGTACTTTGAGCCCCCGGGTCGACCGAGCGGGTATGCACGTCGACATCGGCAACGCACTGGCGACCGAGGCCGACCCCGGCGTCTCGCGCGAGGCCCTCGCGGACCTCGACGAGGCGGTCGCGGCGGCCCACGAGCGGATCGCGGCGGGACGACGAGCGGACGAGTTCGGCTACGCCGCGCTGAACCTCCCGACAGACACCGACCCCGACGCCATCGCGTCGGCGGTCGAACCCGTCGCCGACAGCGAGGCCGTCCTGACGGTCGGCATCGGCGGGTCGGCGCTGGGCGCGCGGACGATCACCGCCGCGCTGTGTCCGGACCGGCGCCACGCCGTGCTCGACAACGTCGACCCCGACCACCTCCGGCGGACGCTCGCGGATCTGCCGCTGGCCGACACCGCGATCAACGTCGTCTCCCGCTCGGGGACGACCGCCGAGACGCTGGCGAACTTCCTCGTCGTGCGGGCGGCCTTCGAGGAGGCCGGCGTCGACTGGACCGAGCGGACCGTCGTCACCACCGGCGAGAAAGGCCCGCTGCGGGACCTGGCCGACCGCCACGACCTGCCGACGCTACGGGTGCCCGAGGGAGTCCCCGGCCGCTTCTCGGCGCTCTCGTCGGTGGGGCTGGTGCCCGCGGCGATCTTCGACTGCGACCTCGCGGGCCTGCTCGCGGGGGCCGGCGACGTCGCGGACGGGCTGGCGCCATCGCTGTTCGACTCGCCGGCCTACGCCTACGGCGCGATCGCCTACGCCCTCGAGGAGCGCGGCGCCGCCATCGACGCGTTCATGCCCTACGACGAGCGCCTGGAGCCCTACGCCGAGTGGTTCGCACAGCTCTGGGCCGAGAGCCTCGGGAAGGGCGGCCGCGGGCAGACACCCGCGCGGGCGATGGGCGCGACCGACCAGCACTCCCAGCTCCAGCTGTATCGGGCCGGCCCCCGCGACAAGTTCGTGACGCTCCTCCGCCCGGGCGAGCGTGAGGCCCGGCCCGTCCCCGACGCCGACGCGGAGGCGCTGTCGTATCTCGGCGGGGCCGACCTGGGCGAACTGCTGGACGCCGAGTTCGCGGCGACCGAGGCCAGCCTGGCCGCCGCGGGGCGCCCGAGCGTCCGCGTCGAGGTCGACGCGCTCGACGCCCGCGGGCTGGGCGAACTGCTCTACGGGATGGAGGCGGCCTGCGTCCTCGTGGGCGAACTCGCCGACGTGGAGACGTTCAATCAGCCGGCCGTCGAGTGGGGCAAGCGGGCCGCCCGCGCGCTGCTGCGCGGCGAGGACACCGAGGAGACCCGCGCCGTTGAGGACAAGACCGAACTGGTCGTCGAGTAAACGGGTGGGCTTTCGCCTCGCTACCGCTGTAACCGCCACAGTATCCGTCGCAGACGGGGCCACGTTCGCGTTCGAACCGCCGCGGGTCGAGCGCCGTTTTCGTGCGAACCGCCGCGGGTCGAGTGCGCCACGCGGGGACCGACGCACGTAAGGGGGTGGCTGACCAATCGCCGGCCGATGGCAGACCTGTACCGGCCCGCCGACCTGGACGTGCGACTGCGGGCCGTCGCACACGGGTTGGGGATGATCGCCGGCGCGTTCGTCGTCGCGCTTCTCCTGGTTACCCTCGCCGGACAGGCGCTCGCGCTCGTCGGCGTCGACCTCCAGCCCAACGGGGTCGGCACCTACGTCGTCTCCGCCGTCCTCCAGTTCGCGGGCTTCGTCGCCGCCGCCCTGGGGTACCTGTGGTACCGCGACGACTTCTCGCTGGTGTGGTTCCGCCAGCCCACACTGCGCGACGCGGGGTGGGCAGTGCTTGCCCTCGTCGGGCTGTTCGTGGTCAACTTCTCGGTCGGCGTCGTGAGCACGCTGCTGGGCGCAGAGAGCGCCCAGAACGCCGTCGTCGAGGCCGGACGCGCACACCCGGCCCTGTTCCTGTACATGATCCCGATCACGGTCTTTCTCGTCGCGCCCGGCGAGGAACTCGTGTTCCGCGGCGTCGTGCAGGGGTGGTTCCGGCGCGCGTTCGGCGTCGTCCCGGCCATCGTGGGCGCGAGCCTCCTGTTCGGGGTCGTCCACGCGGGCGCGCTGGTCGGCGGCGGCAAACTCGTCTACATCGCCGGCGCCGTCCTCCTGGGGCTCGTCCTGGGGGCCGTCTACGAGCACACCGAGAACGTCCTCGTCTCCATCGCCGCCCACGGCCTCTGGAACACCTTTCTGTTCGTGGTGAACTACCTGGTCGCGACCGGCGCGATCGCCGCCCACTCGTGATGCCATGAGACGGATCGGTGGCCGCAACGGTGTGACGGCCGTCTGACGGGTACTTATGGCCAGTGGACTCCTTTCTCGGTGTATGCCGACCCGGTATACGGTCGTGTGTGACGACGGCCAGGCCCGGGAGGTCGAGCGCCTCGCCCGCCAGTACGGCATCACCGAGGAGGAGGTCCTCCAGCAGTTGCTCGACCTCGGCCTGGAATCCCTGGAGGAGCGGCCCGCTTAAGCCGGGTTCTTCCGGGAGAGGTCGCTCCCGCACACCGGACACCGGTCGTGGTTCTCGTCGAACTCGCGGCCACAGCCCTGACACTGGAACCGCCACTCGCGCTGTTCGTCGATGCCCTCGCGGGCGATCACCTCGACGGCGACGCCGAGCTTCTCCGCGACGTTCTGCATGGCGTAGTCGTCCGTGACCAGCGTCGCGTCGAGTTCGAAGGCGGCGGCGACCAGGCGCACGTCCGTCCGGGAGAGTTCGGCGAGGTCGCCCGTCTCGCGGGCCGCCCGCTCGACCCGCTCGACGGTCTCGGGTTCGGGGATGTGGATGTGCATCCCCGCGCCCTCCTCGGCGTCGAACCGGTAGGCGCTCTCGTCTTCCAGTTCCTCGCGGACGAGCGGGATGGAGGCGACCCGCTCGTCGGTGTGATACTCCTCGATGAACGCGGAGGCGTCGAGGACGTACATCTAGCGCTGCACGATCATGTGGTCCTTGACGGCCTGCACGCGGCTGACCGGGACCAGGAGCCGACCCTGCTCGTCGCGGTCGAACCCGGTCTCGCCCAGCGACTCGATGGGCTCGATGACGAGGTTTCGCAGCGCCCCCGAGTCGATGTCCATGGTGATGTTGTACAGGCTGCCCAGTTCGGCGCCGTCGGCGCCCATCACGTCCTTCCCCGAGAGGTTCTCGGCCAGGATCTCTGCCATGACCGGCCTTTCCGTGCGTGGTCACATAAACGCCACGGGGCGTCTGACGCGTCGTATCCGGATCCGAAGTCCGCAACACCGCTTCTCCGAACTGCCCGTTACACCTATTACAGCCAGCTACATAGTCGCAAGTATGCCCATCGACATCGAGCGCTTCGAGCAGGACCCGGTCGAGAAACTCCGGGCAAGGGGGCAGACGAACGCGGAAGAGATCCTCTCGTTTCTCGCCTCGTCGCCCAACCGGGCGTACACGCCAAAGGAGATCCACGAAGCGACCGGCGTCGCACGTGGCAGCGTGGGTGTCGTCTTGTCACGCCTCGAAGACCGTGAACTCGTCCGACACCGGGGCGAGTACTGGGCAATTGGTGACGTCGAAGACATCGAGCAAACGCTCAGCGCACTCGCAACTGCACGTACTGCGACCGAACGGCTCGGACCGGAAGATCCCGACGAATGGGGGCCCGGCGTCGATACGGAGAGCGTGGACCGGCAATGACCTCTAACCGGGGAGAAGTCTGGTGGGGACCAGCGCCCCACAAGCCGATCCGGCGTATCGTCCGTGGCTCGTGATCAACGATAGCTCGCACCCGTTCGCTTCTGTCGAGTGTATCGCCGTCGGGATGACGACGCAGGTACATCCCGACGGGATCGCTGTTCCCGACGAAGCGTGGGTTCGAGGTGGGTCGCGGAAAGAGGCGTACATCTCACCCTGGTACGTAACAACGATCAAACAACGCGACCTCGATGACCAGCAGGGCGAACTCGCGAACACCCTCGTCGCTGATGCGATCGAAGCACTCCACGGCTTCACGCCACTTCCCGACAGTTGATGCTGGGCTGTCTCGGAACAGCAATCCCCCGGCTGTCACCGGCCGTCATGCGAACGCGTCCCATCACGCGCGCGAAGCGCGTTCTTTTTAAGGGACGGGATGGGAGTAATCGCTACAGTCTAGTGGCGTGGCGTGGAAGCGTCACGGCATGACGACCAGCGTGCTCGTGCCGTCCTCCCTGACACGGGAGGCCGAAGACCGCCGCGAGGCGACCCGGAAGATCGGATACGTGGCCCGCGCGGCCACCGTCTTCGGGGTGGATCGGCTCACCGTGTTCCCCGACCCCGACGGTCGGGGGCGATGGGAGGACGGGTTCGTCGAAACCGTACTCCGGTACGCCGCGACGCCCCCCTACCTCCGAAAGGAGGTGTGGGACAAGCGGGACGAACTAGAGTTCGCGGGCGTCCTGCCGCCGCTCCGCGTCGCGACACGGACCGGCTCCGGTTCGGACGAATCGGGGTCGTTAAGACAGGGAATCGTGACCGAGGTCGGAGCTGATGGGCGCGTCCGGGTCAATTGCGGCCTGCAACACCCGATCTCGCTCCCCGTGCCGTCCGGAATGACGGTCCGGGAGCGAGAGCGCGTCACCGTCAGGGTCTCTTCGCGACGGCCCGTCCGGGCGAAGCTCGTCGACGAGCCCCCACCGGGGTTCGCCGTCGACGCCGCGGACGTCGATGCGGCACTCGCGCGCGACGACGCAGGGCTCACCGTCGCCGCCTCGCGGCACGGCGAGCCACTCACGGTCGGCCGACTCGGCCAGCTGGTCGAGCGCCGCGAGGCGCGCGGCGGGCTGACCGTCGCGTTCGGCGCACCCGAGCGCGGGCTGCCGGACATCTTCGGCATCGACGCCGACGCCGTCGGAGACCACGGCGACGACACGGGGTTCCACCTCTGGCTCAACACGGTTCCAGCGCAGGGTAGCGAGGTCGTTCGGACCGAAGAAGCGGTCTTCGCGACGCTCGCGCCGCTGCGACTGACGGAGTGAGACCACATGCCACAACCAAGCAGACCACGCAAAGGCTCGCTGGGCTTCGGCCCGCGCAAGCGCGCGACCAGCGAGACGCCCCGCTTCAACAGCTGGCCCGACGACGAGGGCCAGGCGGGCGTCCAGGGCTTCGCCGGCTACAAGGCGGGCATGACACACGTCGTGCTCGTCAACGACGAGCCCGACTCCCCCCGCGAGGGGATGGAGGAGACCGTCCCGGTGACGGTCGTCGAGACGCCCCCGATGCGGGCGGTCGCGCTGCGAGCCTACGAGGACACGCCGTACGGCAAGCGTCCGCTCACGGAGGTCTGGGCCGACGAGTTCCACCCGGAACTCGACCGGGCGCTAGACCTGCCCGAGAGCCACGACGCAGACGCCGCCGAGGAACAGGTACGCGACGCACTCGAGGCCGGCAATCTGGCGGACGTGCGCCTGATAACGCACACCGTCCCCGCCGCCCTCGCGAACGTCCCCAAGAAGCGCCCCGACGTGATGGAGAGCCGCGTCGGCGGCGGCTCGCTCGCGGACCGGCTCGAGTACGGGCTGGAGCAACTCGGCGGGGAACACGCCATGAACGACGTGTTCCGCGCCGGCGAGTACGCCGACGTCGCTGGCGTCACGAAGGGGAAGGGGACCCAGGGCCCGGTCAAGCGCTGGGGCGTCCAGAAGCGCAAGGGCAAGCACGCCCGCCAGGGCTGGCGCCGACGCATCGGCAACCTCGGCCCGTGGAACCCCTCCCGCGTGCGCTCGACGGTCCCCCAGCAGGGCCAGACCGGCTACCACCAGCGGACGGAACTCAACAAGCGCCTGCTCGACATCGGCGAGGGCGACGACGCCTCCGTCGACGGCGGCTTCGTCAACTACGGCGAAGTCGACGGGCACTACGCGCTGGTGAAGGGATCGGTGCCGGGTCCGGACCAGCGCCTCGTGCGCTTCCGGCCGGCCGTGCGTCCGAACGACCAGCCGCGCCTCGACCCCGAGGTGCGCTACGTCTCCACGGAGTCGAACCAGGGATAACATGAACGCGACAGTACACGACCTGGACGGCGAACCCACGGGCGAGGTCGACCTGCCGGCGGTCTTCGAGACCCCGGTGCGGACCGACCTCGTCGCCCGTGCGGTACGTGCCGCCCAGGCCAACCGGAAGCAGGACCACGGGTCCGACGACTACGCGGGGCTGCGAACGCCCGCCGAGTCGTTCGGGAGCGGGCGCGGCCAGGCCCACGTCCCCCGACAGGACGGGCGCGGCCGCCGGGTGCCCCAGACGGTGCAGGGCCGTCGGGCCCACCCGCCCAAGGAAGAGAAAGACCGCGGCCAGAAGCTCAACGACAAGGAGCGCAAACTGGCGGTCCGCTCGGCCATCGCGGCCACGGCGGACGCCGAGACGGTCGCGGCGCGCGGCCACGCGTTCGACGACGACCTCGAGTTGCCGCTGGTCGTCGCCGACGCCTTCGAGGACCTCCAGAAGACCCAGGCCGTCGTCGACGTGCTGGCGTCGCTTGGCGTTCACGCGGACGTCGAGCGCGCCGACGAGGCGACGATCCGGGCCGGACAGGGGACGACCCGGGGCCGCAAGTACAAGCGCCCCAAGTCGATCCTGTTCGTCACGAGCGAGGAGCCCTCGAAGGCCGCTCGCAACCTCGCCGGCGCCGACGTGGCGACCGCGCGCGAGGTCAACGCCGAGGACCTGGCGCCGGGCGCCCAGCCCGGTCGCCTGACGGTCTGGACCGAGAGCGCCCTCGCGGAGGTGGCCGATCGATGAACCGGAACGTGCTCAAACACCCCCACGTCACGGAGAAGGCGATGAACGACATGGACTTCCAGAACAAGCTCCAGTTCATCGTCGACGCGGGCGCCGCCAAGCCCGAGATCGTCGACGCTATCGAGGAACAGTACGACGTGATCGTCGAGGACGTCACGACGCAGGTGACCATGGACGGCGACAAGAAGGCGACCGTCCGCCTCTCGGAGGCCGACGACGCCCAGGAAGTCGCCTCCAGGATCGGGGTGTTCTGAGAATGGGACGACGCATCCAGGGCCAGCGGCGCGGTCGCGGCACGCCCACGTTCCGGGCGCCGTCGCACCGGTACAAGGCAGATCTCGCCCACCGCACCGTCGAGGACGGCGACCTCGTCACCGGCACCGTCGTCGACGTGGAACACGATCCCGCGCGCTCGGCGCCGATCGCGGCCGTCGAGTTCGAGGACAGCGAGGGACAGCGTTCCTCGGGCAGCCGGACGGAGTCCGGCGATGGCGAACAGCGCCTCGTGCTCGTGCCAGAGGGCGTGGGCGTGGGCGACGAACTGCAGGTGGGCGTCTCCGCCGAGATCGAACCGGGCAACACGCTCCCGCTGGCCGAGATCCCGGAGGGCGTGCCCGTCTGTAACGTCGAGGCCAATCCCGGCGACGGCGGCAAGTTCGCCCGCGCGTCGGGCGTGAGCGCCCAGCTTCTGACCCACGACCGCAACGTCGCGGTCGTCCAGTTGCCCAGCGGCGAGATGAAGCGCCTCGACCCGCAGTGCCGGGCGACGATCGGCGTGGTCGCCGGCGGCGGCCGGACGGAGAAGCCGATGGTCAAGGCCGGCAACAAGTACCACAAGATGCGCACTCGCGGGACCAAGTGGCCCAGCGTCCGGGGCGTGGCGATGAACGCCGTCGACCACCCGTTCGGTGGCGGCGGCCGCCAGCATCCCGGCCAGCCCAAGTCCGTCTCGCGCAACGCGCCGCCGGGACGGAAGGTGGGCGACATCTCCTCGCGGCGCACCGGCCGCGGTGGTAACGAATGAGTTCGGACTACCAGATCGGCCACGAGGGCGAGTTCGCCTACCGTGGTCACACGCTCGACGAGTTGCAGGAGATGTCGATCGAGGAAGTCGCGGACCTGCTCCCCGCACGCCAGCGGCGAACGATCGGGCGCGGCCTGTCCGCCCAGAAGGAGAAGCTGCTCGAGACGGCCCGCGAGGCCGGCGAGGAGGAGACGGCCAACGACCCGATCCGCACGCACCTCCGGGACATGCCGATCCTCCCGGAGATGGTCGGGCTCACCTTCGCCGTCCACAACGGCGAGAGCTTCGAGCGCGTGCAGGTCGAACCCGAGATGCTCGGCCACTACCTGGGCGAGTTCCAGCTCACCCGCACGTCCGTCGAGCACGGGCAGGCCGGCATCGGAGCGACACGCTCCTCGAAGTTCGTACCGCTCAAGTAATCATGGGAATCAGCTACTCAGTCGACGCGGACCCGGACACGACGGCGAAAGCGATGCTCCGGGAGCGACAGATGAGCCACAAGCACAGCAAGGCCATCGCCCGGGAGATCAAGGGCGAGACGGCCGGCGAGGCGGTCTCGTACCTCGAGGCGGTCATCGAGGGCGAGCGGTCCGTCCCGTTCAGACAGCACAACTCCGGGGTCGGCCACCGGTCCGACATCGACGGCTGGGACGCCGGACGCTACCCGGAGAAGGCAAGCGAGGCGTTCCTGGACCTGCTCGAGAACGCCATCGGCAACGCCGAACACCAGGGATTCGACGGCGAGTCCATGGAGATCAAGCACGTCGCCGCCCACAAGGTCGGCGAGACGCAGGGTCGCAAGCCCCGCGCGATGGGGCGGGCCTCGCCCTGGAACTCCCCGGAGGTCGACGTCGAGTTGATCCTCGAGGAGCCCGAGGGAGGTGCCGAGTGATGGCCGACGAACAGCAGTTCATCGAGGACGGCCTCCAGCGGACCCAGATCGACGAGTTCTTCGCCGACGAACTGGGCCGCGCGGGCTACGGCGGCATGGAGGTCGCCAAGACGCCGATGGGGACCCAGATCGTCCTCAAGGCCGAGAAGCCCGGCATGGTGATCGGCAAGGGCGGGAAGAACATCCGCAAGATCACCAGTACGCTCGAGGAGCGCTTCGACCTGGACGACCCCCAGATCGACGTCCAGGAGGTCGACGAACCGGACCTCAACGCCCGGATCGTCGCCGACCGCCTGGCCAACGCCCTCGAACGCGGCTGGTACTTCCGGAAGGCCGGTCACACCACGATCGACCGGATCATGGAGGCCGGCGCGCTCGGGGCCGAAATCGTCCTCAGCGGGAAAGTCACGGGCGCACGCTCGCGCGTGGAGAAGTTCAACCGCGGCTACATCAAGCACAACGGCGAGCCCGCCGAGGAGATCGTCGACGAGGGCATCGGCACCGCCGTCGTCCAGCTGGGCACCATCGGCGTCCAGGTGCGGATCATCCCGCCGGACGCCGAACTCCCGGACGAGTTCGAGATCTACGAGGACGTCGAGATCGAAGACTACGTCGCCGACACCGACGGCGAGTCCGTCGAGGAGCTCCTCGAGGGCGAACCCGAGGACGCCGAGGACGCGGCGGCCGACGCCGACGAGGCCGAGGCGGCCGCGGACGCGGCCGACGAGGAAGTCGTCGAGGAAGCCGTCGACGAAGAGGTCGTCGAAGAGGAGTTCGAGGATGTCGAGACCCCCTCCGACGAGGATGTCGAGGTCGACGTCGAGGACATCGAGGAGGAAGTCGAGGACCTCGACGAGGAGACGGCCGAGGAGGCCGAGGAACTCATCGAGGAGATGGAAGAGGAGGGTGACGAGGAATGACGATCCTCCACGCGGCAGAGATCCGGGACATGACGCCCGCCGAGCGCGCGGCCGAACTCGAGGATCTCCGGACCGAACTGCTGAACGCCCGCGCCGTACAGGCGGCGGGCGGCGCGCCCGAGAACCCCGGGCGCATCAAGGAGCTTCGCCGGACGATCGCGCGGATCAAGACGATTCGACGCGAGGAGGGTGACCTCGAGGCGGACGGCGAAGCGACGGAGGAGGCATAATGGTGCTGACCCCCGAGACGCTCCCGCGACACGAACTCGTCGGCCTCGCCGTCGAGGTCGTCGGGGCGGCAAACGCCGACGCCGTCGGCATCAGCGGCCGGATCGTCGCCGAGACGACCCGGACGCTCGGCATCGAGGGAGCCGATCGGGTGTGGCACGTGCCCAAGGACGGGGCCACCTTCGAGTTCGACCTCGGGCGCTCGCCGGCGGAGACCGACGAGCGCGTCCGGGTCGCCGGGACGAAGCTGGAGTCCCGCCCCGCCCGACGCACGGAAAATACAGGAGATTCAACATGGCGCTAGGACTGAACGTAGAGGAACCGGAGGCCGCCTGCGACGACGAGAACTGTCCGTTCCACGGGACGCTGTCCGTGCGCGGGCAGACCCTCGCCGGCGAGGTCGCCTCCACTGACATGGACAAGACCGTGGTCGTCGAACGCGAGTACGACGTCACCGTGCCCAAGTACGACCGGCTGATGAAGCGACGCAGCCGGATCCCGGCGCACGCTCCGGCGTGTCTGGACCTCGCGGAAGGCGACACGGTGACGATCGCGGAGTGTCGACCGCTCTCGAAGACGAAGAGCCACGTCGTCGTCGACGTGGAGACCGCCCCCGAGGGAGGTGCGGAGTGATGGAGGCGCTGAACGCCGACGTCACGCCGGGCCTCGAGAAGGGGTCGCTGATCACGTGTGCCGACAACACCGGCGCCCGGCAGCTGAAGGTGGTGAGCGTCCAGGGTCACTCCGGGGCGAAGAACCGCCACCCGAAGGCGGGCCTGGGCGACAAGATCACCGTCTCGGTCACCCGCGGCACGCCGGAGATGCGCCGCCAGGTGCTCGAGGCAGTGGTGATCCGCCAGCGGAAGCCGATCCGCCGGCCCGACGGCACGCGCGTGAAGTTCGAGGACAACGCCGCGGTCATCGTCAACGAGAACGACGACCCCCAGGGGACCGAGATCAAGGGCCCCATCGCGCGGGAGGTCGCGGAGCGGTTCGGATCGATTGCGTCCACAGCGACGATGATAGTATGACCCGACAACCGAGCAAACAGCGAACGAACCAGCGGCGCGCCCCGCTGCACGAGAGACACCGACAGGTGCGGGCGACGCTGTCCGACGACCTCCGCGAGGAGTACGGCCAGCGCAACGTCCGCGTCAACGAGGGCGACACCGTGGAGGTCCTGCGCGGGGACTTCGCCGGCGAGGAGGGCGAGGTCATCGCGGTCGATCTCTCGGACGCCGTCGTCCACGTTCAGGACGTCACCCTGGAGTCGACCGACGGCGAGGAACTGGCCCGTCCCCTGGACGCGAGCAACCTCCGGGTGACGGACCTCGACCTCTCGGACGACCGCCGCGAGGCGCGCCTCGAATCGGAGGCGGATAGCGCATGAGCAACCACCAGAAGCGCCTCTCGGTGCCCGAGAGCTGGCCCGTGGAGCGCAAGACCGAGGTCTTCACCGTGAAGGCCGGAGCCGGCCCGCACGGCGAGGCCGGCGTCCCGCTGCTCATCGTGCTGCGGGACGTGCTGGGCTACGTCGACAGCCGCAAGGAGGCCCGCTACGCGCTCAACCAGGACAACGTCCGGATCAACGGGACGCCCGTCTCGGACGAGGAGCGTCCCCTCGGGATGTTCGACATCCTGGCGTTCGACGAGCGCGACGAGTACTACCGGGTGTTCCCCGGAGAGGGCGGCCGGCTGGCGCTGACCCCCATCGACGCGGACAGCGCCCAGTCCAAGCTGGGCAAGATCGTCGAGAAGCGCCACGTCCCCGGCGGGGACGTCCAGTTGACGCTGCACGACGGCGAGACGCTGATCGTCGAGGACGGCACCGACTACGACGGCGGCGACTCCATCGTCGTCGCCAACGACAGCGAGGAGGTCGTCGCCCACTTCATCTACGAGGAGGGCGCGCTCGTGACGGCCGTCGACGGCGCTCACTCCGGGGAGATCGGCCGGATCGAGGAGATCCAGGTCACCCCCGGCAGTTCGCCGAACAACGTGCTCGTCGAGCAGGACGACGGCGGCTTCGAGACGGTCGCGGAGTACGTCGTCGTGATCGACGAGAACTTCACCGACGACGAGGGCGAGACGTCCGCCGACGCCACCGAGGACGAGACGTCCGCCGACGACGGAGGTGGCGAGCAGTGAGTTCCGAGACCGCCGGCGGCGAGTTCCACGAGATGCGCGAGCCCC
>JBDGUH010000064.1:0-21463 GCA_042216055.1 Haloarculaceae archaeon | reverse complement strand
GGAAAAAGGCGGTCTAGTAGGTCTTCGCGAAGTACGCCGTCTCTTCGGCGTCCTCGCCACAGATGGCACACTCCTCGTGGATCGGTTCCTCGTCCTCGTCGAGGGGCACCATCACGATCTCGGCGGCGATGGCGTCCTTGATGGGCGCCTCGCAGGCCTCGTCGCCACACCAGCCACACTTCACGTAGCCGCCGTGCTGGCCGATGGTGCCCAGGATCTCCTCCCGCGAGGTGGCCTCGCGAATCCCCTCCTCGAGGGTCTCCTCGGCGCTGGCGTACAGTTTCGCGTGGATCGTGTCGAGGTGATCCTGCACCGTGGCGGCGACGCCCTCGCGGTCGACGGTGACCTCCTCGCCGTCGGGCCGGTGGACCAGCGTCGCCTCGCCGTCCTCGAGTTCGTGGCCGCCGACCTCGATCCGCAGGGGGACGCCTTTCAGCTCCCAGTCGTTGTACTTGAAGCCGGGGTTGCGGTGCTCGCGGTCGTCGAGTTCGACGCGGACGCCGGCCTCGTCGAGTTCGGCGGCGATGTCGGCGGCGTACGCGAGGATCTCGTCTTTCGTCTCGGACTGCCAGATGGGGACGATCACGACCTGCTCGGGGGCCAGCGCCGGCGGGAGCACGAGCCCCTGATCGTCGGAGTGGGTCATGATGAGCGCGCCCATCGAGCGCCAGGAGAGGCCCCACGAGGTGGTGTGGGCAGTGCGCTCGGCCTCGTCCTCGTCGACGTAGGTGATGTCGAACGCCTCGGCGAAAGAGGTGCCCAGGTAGTGGGAGGTCGCGGCCTGGACGGACTTCCCGTCGGGCATCAGCGTCTCGACGCAGGTCGTGATGTCCGCGCCGGGGAACTTGTCGTGCTCGGGCTTGCGGCCCGTCAGCGGCGGCATCGCCAGCACGTCCTCGTAGAGGCGCTCGTACTGCTCGAGGCGGGTCATCGTCTCCTCCCAGGCGTCCGCGCGGTCGTGGTGGGCGGTGTGGCCCTCCTGCCAGAGGAACTCCTTGGTCCGGAAGAACGGCTTGGTCTCGGTGGCCTCCCAGCGGACGACCGAGCACCACTGGTTCAGACGCATCGGCAGGTCACGATGCGAGCGCGTCCACTGGGCCATGAAGGGGGCGATGATGGACTCGCTCGTGGGCCGCACCGCGAGACGCTCCTCGAGTTCCTCGTGGCCGCCGTGGGTGACCCAGGCCACCTCGGGGTCGAACCCCTCGACGATGTCCTTCTCGCGCTCGAGGTAGCTCTCGGGGATGAACAGCGGGAAGTAGGCGTTCTCGACGCCCGTCTCCTTGAACCAGCCGTCCAGATTCTCCTGCAGGCCCTCCCAGATGGCGTACCCGCGGGGTCGGGTGACGATGAACCCGCCCATCGGCGCGTAGTCCGCGAGGCCGGCCTTCCGGACGACCTCGGCGTACCACTCGCCGGTCTCGTGGGCCTTCGAGGACGTGATTCCCAGTTCCTGCTCGTCGGTCATACCCGAAGTTCCGGCGGGGCTGGCATAAACGCGCTGTGTTTCGGCTCGCGGGAGTGGACTCCCGTCGACGGGGCCCGACCGAAGGCCCCTTGGGAGCGCGCTCCCTCGCCCCGGGCATGACGGACACGAATCGCGTGTACCTGCTGGCCGAGCGCCCGACCGGCCGACCCGACGCGGACGCCTTCGAACTTGTCGAGCGGCCCGTCCCGGACCCCGATCCGGGGGCGGTGCTCGTGCGGACGCTGTATCTCTCGGTCGACCCGTACATGCGCGGGCGGATGAGTGCCGGCGAGTCCTACGCGGAGCCGTGGGACGTGGACGAACCGCTGCGGGGCGCGGTCGTCGGCGAGGTGGTCGCCTCGAACGGCGGCGGCTTCGAGGCGGGCGACGTTGTGACCGGGAACCTCCAGTGGGCCGACTACGCGACCGCGCCGGGGACCGCTCTCCGGGCGGTCGATCCCGACCTGGCACCCATCTCGACGGCGCTGGGGGTGCTGGGCATGCCCGGCCGGACGGCCTACTTCGGCGTCCGCGAGGTCGCACGCCCGAAAGCCGGCGACACGTTCGTCGTCAGCGGCGCCGCGGGCGCCGTCGGCTCCGTCGCGGGGCAACTCGCGGGCCTGCAGGGCGCCCGCGTCGTCGGCTTCGCGGGCACCGACGAGAAGGTCCGCTTCCTCGAGGAGGAACTTGGCTTCGACGCCGGCATCAACTACGCGACCGCCGACGACTACCGCGCGGCGCTGTCGGCGGCGGCTCCCGACGGCGTCGACGTCTACTTCGACAACGTGGGCGGCCCCATCACCGACGCCGTGTTCTCGGCGCTGAACGTCGACGCCCGCGTGGCGGTCTGCGGGCAGATCTCCCAGTACAACGCCACCGAACGCCCCACGGGGCCGCGAAAGCTCGGGAAGCTCATCGAGACGCGCGCGACCGTCGAGGGGTTCCTCGAGGGCGATTTCCAGGCCAGGGCCGAGCAGGCGACCCGCCGGCTGGCCGAGTGGGTGCAGTCGGGCGACATCGCCTACCGCGAGACGGTCACCGAGGGGCTCGAGTCGGCCCCCGACGCCTTCCTCGGCCTGTTCGAGGGCGAGAACGTCGGCAAGCAGCTCGTGCGCGTCGCCCGGCGCTAGCGAAAGCTGTTTGCCACGCTGGCCCCAACCGGTGGGTATGCCCGCGACGCTCGAGGTCGTCTGCACCGACGACGACTGCGAACTCGACATGTTCGAACTCCACTACACCTACGACATGCCCGACGAGGTGGGCGTCGAGGACTTCGCCTGCCCCTACTGCGGCGGGACGACCTGTCTGGAGGCGATCGAACTGTGATGCGCGAACTCGGCAAGTCGCTCGGCGACGCGGTGTTCGAGCGACTGGGCCGGGCCTCGGGGCGCGTCCAGGAGCGCCGGCCGCTGCCGGTGGACCTCCTCGAGGACGATGACGCCTACCTCGCGGTGTTCGACGCGCCCGGCGCGACCGCCTCGGACGTGCAGGTCCGCTACGCCGACAACAGCGTCGAGGTGCGAATCGACCGCTTCCGGGAGTTCCACGAGGAGTTCGAGATGCGCTACCCGGGCCGGGGGCTGTCACTCGACGGCCGCGTCGAGTTGCCCGCCGACGCCCGCGTCGATCCGGACGCGGCGTCCGCGACGCTCCGCGAGAACGGGACCCTCGAGGTCAGGGTGCCGAAGCTAGCCGACGATTCGACGGACGGCGACGAGGGAAGTGGCGTCGCCGAGGACGACGCCGGCGGCGCGGACGCGGACCCGACCGGCGAGTAGCCCGACTACAGGAACGGTCCGAGCCCCCGGGACGGGTAGGCGACGACCGTGTCGGCGCCGGCCGCCCGCAGCGCCTCGACCTGTTCGCGTACCGCCGCGACGTCCCCCGCGAGCGCGTAGTCCGGGACCGCCGCTCGCAGCACCTCGCGTGCGCGGCCGGTCGCCGTGCTGTCGGTCGCCGCGCCCTTGGGGAGCGCCCGCCGGACCGGGCCCCGCCGCGCGGCGTAGGCCCCCACCGCGTCGAGGACAGCGTCCTCGTCGTCCGTGAGGACCGTCGGCGCGTAGACGGCCACCTCGCCGTCGAACCCCGCCGCGCGGAGCGCCCGCAGATCCCGTTCGGTCCTCGCCGAGAGGAGTTCGAACTGCGTGCCGCCGACGGCCATCGCCAGGCGCTCGACGCCCTCGGTGCCCACCCAGGGATCGGTCACCCGGTCGGCGGCCGCCCGCAGACGGGGCGCGACCGCTCTGTCGGCCTCCTCGCCGGTGAGGTAGGCGGGGTTGCCCGCGACCAGCACCGCCCCGGCCGCGTCGGAGAACGCGTCCAGCAGGTCGTCTTCGCCGAGGGGGTCGAAGCCGTCGGCCCGGACCGGCGCGGTGACGCGCACGTCGAGGTCGGCCCCGAGATCCGCCAGCGTCCCGGGGTCGGGGACGTGCTCGCGGCCCTCGTAGTCGACTGTCACCGCGTCGACCGAGAGGTCCTTGGCCCGCGAGAGGTCGACCTCGGTGGGCTTGAGCGCCGCGGCGTCGATGCCGGCGTCGGCCAGCGTCTCGCCGGTGAGCATCGGTTGGCCCCCCGTATTCGACGGCGCGGCAAAGCGCTGTCGCTTCCCGCCGGTCGCTCATCGACCGGGGGGCCGCTGTCGCTTCCCGTCGCACGTCGACCGGGAGACCGCCGTCGCTGCCCACCGGTCGCACGTCGACCCGGAAGCACGTGGGCGCGACGGCCGTCAGACCTGGTCGCGGACGCTCTCGGGCAGGTCGTCGTCCCGGTCGGCCACGCGGTCGGGTTCGGGCGGCATCCGCCAGTCGGTCGCGAGTTCGAGCAACTGGACGAGCATCCGCGCGGTCGCCCCCCAGACGGTGTACCCGTCGACGTGGAAGAAGTGCAGGCGGATCTCGCCGTAGTGAGGGTGATCGCGGCGCTCGGACTCGTAGTTGTTCCGATCCATCAGCGCCGCCACCGGCAGGACGACCACCTCGGCGACCTCCGCGTCGGTGGGGCGGTACTCGCGGTCGGGGATCCGCGCGACGAACGGGCGCACGGAGTACTCCGAGACGGTACGGATGTCGTCGAGACGGCCGACCACGTCCACCGCCCGGGGATCGAGGCCGATCTCCTCGCGGCCCTCCCGGAGCGCCGTCTGCAGGAGGTCGGCGTCTTCGGGTTCCCGGCCGCCGCCGGGGAAGCTCATCTGCCCGGGGTGGTTCTGGAGGTAGTCGGCGCGCTTGGTGAAAAGCAGGTGATGGCCGTCCGCGCGGGTGACGACGGGGACGATGACGGCGGCCTCGCGCTGCTCGCCGGCCACCGCCTGCGGTTCGTGGGCCGCCACCCGCTCGAGGTCCATGTCCACACCGAGGGACGGCACGCCCTTAATTTGCGCGGGGCGTGGCGCCGTCCGGCGGGGTCTCGAGTGTCACTCGACAGCCGTATTGGAGCGACGGGGGTCCGGCGGCCGCTACTCGACGGCGGCGTCGAGTCTGTCTCTCGCGCCCGCGAGGTCGACCGGTCCCCACGCCTCGAGTTCGTAGCTCAGGTCCAGCAGCCGCTGGATCCGGGCAGCGTCGTCGTCCTCGACGGCGGCCGCCGCCTCCTCGCGGAACCGGCGCTCGACGGCCCGCGCCGTCGCCTCGCGGTCGACCGTCCGGTCGGGCACGTCCATGATGTGGGGGAGGTCTTCGGCCCCCGCCGGGCGTTCCGGGAACGCCGCCGGACCGACGACGAGGACCTCGGCGTCGCCGCCGTGGGTGTCACCGGTTCCGTCGTCGCCGTCGTCGCTCCACTCGACGGCCGCAGGCCCGACCGCGACGAGGTGGTAGGAGGCCACCGCGTCCGCGACGCGGGCGTCGGCGTCCGCGATCTCGGTCCCGCGCTTGAACGCCAGTTCCCCGAGCGCGTCTCGCAGTTCCGCTCGCGTCAGCGCGCCGAAGAGGTCCACGACCCCCGCTAGTTCGTCGGCCGTCGGTTCCATGCCCGGGGACGCGCGGCCGAGGGCCTTCAGCCTTCGGTGGGTCGCCGTTCCAGGCAGACGAACCAGGCGGGGTTGGCGCTGTAGCGCCGCTCGAACACCGTCTCGCGGGCGAAGACCAGTTCCCAGCCCCCCGTGTCGACGAAGCGTCGCCGGAGTTCCGCGGGCGTGACTCCGTAGGTCGAACGGGGGTCGACGCGCACGTCCCCGAGCACGCAGTAGCGCCCGCCCGGCGGGACGACCCGCTCGAGGCCGGCGACGAGGACGTCCCGCTCGTAGTCCCCGAGGACGTGAAACATCGCACAGTCAAGCACCGTCCGGAAGCGAAGGCCCCGGGCGGCCAGTCCGTCGAGGCGGAGCGCGTCCCAGACGAGAAACCGGGCGTCGACGCGCCGCCAGCGGGCCTTCGCGCGGGCCTGCGCGATGGCGGCCGGCGCGATGTCGACCCCGAGCACGTCGTGGCCACGCCGGGCCAGAAACAGCGACAGTTCGCCCGTCCCACAGCCCAGGTCGAGCACGGGCGACGCGACGAGGCCGGCCTCCGCGAGCGCGACGAACGCCCGCTGTGGCCGACCGATGTCCCAGTTCGGCGCCACGCCGCGGTAGGCGGCGTCGTACACGGCCGTCCGCGGGCGGCTGTCGGGGGGGAGGCCGGGCACGCTCATCGCGCGTGGGCCACTTCCGAGGTCACGACCGGCGTCACGAGCGACGCGGGAACCATGGGCGACGTTCGACCGCCGTTGCCGTAGTCGTTGTCCCCGGGCGTCGGGCAGTAAGCTCTACTGACGGCCCGGAACGCCCCGTATACTTATCCGCGTGTCACTCCTCCCCTATCGCTATCACGTCCGCGACACACGCCCGACGGCGACCGTGCGAGACCGTCCCGTTCCAACGCTGTTGGGTAGACGCTTTATCCCGTCAGTCCGCATACCGTGATCCGCTATGCCGGCGCCGGGTGGGTCGTCCCCATCGGTCGCCGCTCTCGCCTCCGCAGCCGGCGCTTCACACCAATGGTCCGTGACGAAGACATCAAACTGAGCAAGTCGATCCAGCAGCGAACCGGCAGGACGTTCCACGTCGCCACCCGCCTGCTCCCCGAGCGCATCCGGCGCCCGACGTACGTGCTGTACGCGTTCTTCCGGGTCGCCGACGAGGTGGTCGACCGCCCCGACGCCCCGCCGCCGGCCGAACAGCGCGCCGAACTCGAGCGCATCCGCCGAGGCGCCCTCGGCGACCCCGACGTCGACGACGCCGTCCTGTCTGCCTTCAGCGACCTCCGGGAGCGCCACGGCATCCCCGACGAGGAGGTCGACACGTTCGTCGACGCCATGTGCAGCGACGTCGACCGCGACCGCTACGAGACCCACGAGGACCTCGCGGCGTACATGCGCGGCTCCGCCGTCGCCGTCGGCAACATGATGGTCGACGTGATGGACCCCGCGGAGGCCGAAGCGGCCCGCCCGCACGCCGCCGCGCTGGCCGAGGCGTTCCAGCTCACCAACTTCCTCCGGGACGTGCGCGAGGACGTTCGCGAGTACGGCCGGGTGTATCTCCCGCTCGAGACGCTGGAACGGCACGGCGTCACCGAGGAGCAACTGGCCGCCGCCGAGGTCACCGACGGCTTCCGCGCGGCGATGGCGGCCGAACTCGTCCGCACCGAGCGCCGCTACCGCGAGGGCGTCGCCGGCATCCGCTATCTCCCCGCTGACTGCCAGTTCGGCGTCCTGCTTGCCGCAGTGTTGTACGCCGAACACCACCGCCTGATCCGCGACCGCGACTACGACGTGCTGACGGCGACGCCGGAGCTGACGCGGCGCCGTCGGCTGTGGCTCGTCGCCAGGACCTGGTGGCACTGGCGGCGCCACCGCGACCCCGAGACGGCGTTCTACGCCGCGAGCTGTCTCTCGGAGGGTCCCGAATCCACCGCCGCGCCGCCCGACATCGCCGGCGCCGAACACCCGGTGTAAGACCGATCCGGCCGGGGACTGTTTCGGGTCCGCTCCTGCCCGCCGCTCCACCTCGGCTCGTTCCCGGAAACGGAGAAGGGGCGCCGCCCTCTTTGTGCGGACGGGCGTTCCATCGCCATGGACCTGTTCGTCCTCGCCCCGCTCGCGGTCTGGCTCGTGATGGCCGTCCTGGCCGTCCTGAACGGCGCGTTCCGCGAGACGGTGCTCGTCGCGCGCCTCGGCGAGCGCCGCGCGCACCTGCTCAGCACGGCCCTGCTCGTGGTCGCCATCCTCGCGGTATCGGCGGCTTACTTCGGGGTCGTTTCCGTCGCGTACGCGCCGCTCGAACTGCTCGCCATCGGCGTCGTCTGGACCGCGCTCACCGTCGGCTTCGAGTTCCTCGTGGGCCGCCTCGAGGGGACGCCCGTCGAGGCGACGCTGGCCCAGTACGACGTGCGCGCCGGGCGGGTGTGGATCGCCGTCCCGCTGACTCTGCTGTTCGCGCCGCTGGCGTTCGGAACGCTGCTGGCGCGGTGAGCGGCGTCGAAAACGAGGGCCGTTACTTCCCGAGGTTCTGGTTCGACCGGATCGAGGGCCGGTTCTTTTCGCTGCCGGTGCCCCGGTTGTCGAGGCCGCGGTTGCGCCGCCCCGCGGGGGTGAGCCCGCGGACTGCGCGGTCGGCCTGGTCCGGTTCGCAGATCCAGTTCAGGTCGTCGTCGTTCTGAATGGCGGGGTGCTCGGGATCGAGGAGGACGACCTCGTGCCACTTCTGGCTGCCGTCCTCGCCGACCCAGTAGCTTGCGAGCACCCGGAGGTTCGGGAACGTCCGGGCGGCCCGCTCCTCGGCGACGCGCTGGATGTCCTTGCGCCGCGTGATGCGGGTGACGCCCTGGCGCTTCGAGCGCCGGCCGGCCTTGAACCGCTGCTTGCGGGCGCCGCCCTTCCGGACGGACACCCGGGCCACGACGACGCCCTGTTTGGCCTTGTAGCCGAGCGTCCGGGCCTTGTCGAGGCGGGTCGGGCGGTCGATCCGCTCGACGGCGCCCTGGTTGCGCCACTCCTGCTGTCGTTGCCACTGCAGTTCTGCGAGCTTGCCGTCGTCAGGGTCCTTCCAGGCGTCCCGGATGTGCGAGTAGAAGCTTCGTGCCATGCTTTCACCACGGGCGTTGCGTGGTTCAACCCCGGTGAGGGTCACATCCCGACCTGCACAGGCAGGCGCCCGCTGGTGCCCGTCTCCCAGCGAACTACCCCACCCTTTCCGGGTCGCGCCCTTAAGGAATTCGAACTGCCGGCGACCCTGTCCAGCCTGGCGGGCGTCGACGGTCCGTCGGGGCTCTCATGCGGTTGCGAGCCTCTCGTCTCGACCGCACGAAATCGTGCGGTCGGACCGGTACAGCGTCCCAACACTCCGTCTCACTCGCTCGCCGGGGCCTCCGTCCGCGCCGTCAGCGCCGAGGGCTCCAGCCTGAAGAACGCGAACGTCACGGTCCGGGTGGGGTCCGCGAAGGCGTCCACCAGCGGGATGTCGACCCGGGCGAGCCCCGGCAGCGTCTCGCTGGCCTCGGCCTCCGCGACCGGTTCGAGTCGCCCCTCTGCGACGACGCTGTGCCAGCGCCCCTCCCGCTCGCCGTAGGTGACAAACGACACCGGCCGATCGGCCAGGTCGCCCTTCTCGCTCTCGGGCCCGACCGCGAGCCTGAAGTAGAAGGTCTCCTCGTCGTCGTCGTAGCCGTAGGACACCGGCACTGAGTGGGGCGGTGTCTCGCCGGACGTCGACAGCGACAGGACGCCCGTCCCGCCGGTCGAGAGGAACGCGTCGCGGGTCGCGGGATCGAGTTCGATCGGACTCTCGTCGGCCATACCCGACGTTCGGCGCTCGGAGCCATAAGCGCGCCGCCGGTCGCCGCCCGCCGGGACGTCCCTGGTCACCAGCCTGGAAGTCTTTGGCCGCCAGCCGGCCAGTCCGGTACAAACTTGTGGCTCCTGGCGGATAGCTCCCACAGAGCATGGAGCACGCGAGCACACCGACGCCCGCGCCGGCGGCGGGAGGCTGACCGTGTACCTCGTCATCGTCGGCGCGGGCGACATCGGCATGCCGCTCATCGACATCGCGACGGGCGCGGGCAACGAGGTCGTCGTCATCGAGCGCGACGAACAGAAGGCCGACGCCGTCGCCGGCCAGTACGACTGTCTCGTCCTGAACGCCGACGCGACGACCAAGGAGACGCTCATCGACGCCGGGGCCGAGCGGGCCGACGCGGTCATCTCGACGACCGACCGGGACGCCACCAACATCATGGTGTGTCTGCTCGCCAAGGAGTTTGCCATCCCGCAGATCCTCTCGGTCGTCCACAACCCGGAGCACATGGGCCTCTTTCGCCAGATCGGGGTCAACACCATGCAGAACCCCCAGCAGCTCATCGCGGAGTACCTCTATCGCGCGGTCGCCCGGCCGGCCATCGTCGACTACATGCGCATCGGCGAGGCGGCCGAGGTGTTCGAGATCGAGGTCACCGAGGGCGCGCCCATCGCGGGCAGGACGCTCACCGCCGCCGACGAGGCGGGGATCCTCCCCGACGAGATCCTGGTCGTCGCCATCGAACGCGAGGGCGAGGGACAGCCGATCACCCCCCGCGGGGACACGAACATCGAGGTGGGGGACCTGCTGACCGTCTACTCCGAGGTGGGCGCCGAGCCGTCGATCACCGACGTGTTCGGGCACTACGAGGACCACGGACTGTGAGGGGCGTGCCGAATCCGCGGCGTTCAAGAGGCTCGGCCGGGCGGGCTAGAGCATGAACGGAGCGCGGGCGACCGTCGGGCGCGACCTCGGGCGGATGCTCGAGGCGCTCGGTGGTCTGATGTTCGTCTCGGTGCTCGTCCCGCTGGTCTGGGAGGAGTTCTGGACGATCCCGGCGCTGCTCCTCTCGGCCGCGGTCCCGCTCGCGATCGGCCGCCTGCTCGTCTCCCGCTATCGCGACGCCGACGAACCCGGAAAGCTCCACGGGATGATGGTCGCCGCGTCGGGGTGGTTCGCCGTCGCCGCGTTCGGCGCGCTGCCATTCCTGCTGGTGGCCTGGACCGTCGCGCTCGATCCGGGGGGGATCGCCCCCCACCTCACGGGCCGGGCCGCCTCGACGATCGGCGCCTTCCGCCACCCGCTGAACGCGCTGTTCGAGTCCATGAGCGGCTTCACCGGCACCGGGCTGACGATGACCGACGCGGAGCAGCTGCTCCCCCGGGCGCTGCAGTGGTGGCGCAGCCTCATCGAGTGGGTCGGCGGCGTCGGCGTGATCGTGCTCACGACGGCGATCCTCGCGCGCCCGGGCAGCGGGTCGCTCACGCTGTACGAGAGCGAGGCCCGCTCCGAGAAGATCCACCCCTCCATCGTCTCGACCGTCCGCACCATCTGGTGGATCTTCATCCTCTTTACCTTCGCGTCGATCCTCCTCCTGTGGCTTGTTGGGATGCCGCTGTGGGGCGCGATCAACCACGCCATGACCGGCCTCTCGACCGGCGGGTTCTCGGTCACCGACAACTCCATCGCGACCTACGACAGCGCACCCATCGACTTCGCGCTGGTGCCGGTGATGTTGCTCGGCAGCATCGCGTTCCCGATCCACTACCTGCTGTTGCGCGGCGAGATCCGCAACGTCTATCACGACCTCCAGACCCGGTGGGTGATCGGCGCGTTCGGCCTCGGGTCGCTCGTCCTCACGTCGATGGTGTATCTCCGGGGCACCTACGACACGATGTTCGCGGCGTTTCGCTACTCGCTGTTCCAGTTCGTCTCGGCGATGTCCTGTGCGGGCTTCCAGACCGCCGTCTCGGCGACGAACGTGGCGGTCGGCAACTGGCCGACCGCGGCCCAGCTGTGGCTCACCGGCGGGATGATCGTCGGCGCCGCCGCCGGATCGACCGTCGGCGGGATCAAGCTGATCCGCATCGCCACGCTGTTTGCGGGGATCCGTCACCGCGTCGTCGGCGTCTTCTATCCCGACTCCGCGGTTCAGCGCCTCCGGATCGACGGCCGCCGGCTCACCGCCGAGGCGGCCGACCGCGAGTTCGCCGAGGCCGCGATCATCGCCGTCCTCTGGCTGTTCTTCCTCGCGCTGGCCGCGTTCGTCCTGCTGTCGGTCCTCCCGACCGACGCCTACACCCTCGAGAACGTGCTGTTCGAGATCGCCAGCGCCCAGGGCAACGTCGGCCTATCGACCGGGGTCACCGGACCCGGGATGCCCAACGTCGCCAAGGGGATGCTCGTGTTCAACATGTGGATCGGCCGCCTCGAGATCATCCCCGTGCTCGTGTTGCTGCGCTCACTGCTCTCCAGGGGAGGGTTCTACCGGTGAACCCGCTGCCCCCCTGGCTCGCCGAGGTCGGCACTGACGACCCCGTGTTCGACGTGCTCCTGGTCGCCGGCCCCCTCGTCATCGCGCTCATCGCCGTGCTCGGGCGCTCGCTCCCGACCGACGCGCTCGCCGCGGCGTATCTCCTCTCGTTCGTCGGCTACGTCGCGTACAAGGGCGTCAGTCGCTGATCACGACAGCCACGATCAGTCGTCGGCGACCCGGGGCGCCGTCGCCGCCCTGTCGATCCGGTCGGCGAGCGGCGTCCAGGTCAGGTCGCCGTCGTAGTGGAGCGCGCGGTGGTCCTGCTGGGGGTCGACGACCGTCAGCGAGAGCCAGTCGTTGTCGAGCAGTTCCGTCAGCTGCTCGTGGGCGGCGAGGATCTCGGTCACGCGCTCGACCGGCGCGTGGATCACCGTCGAGAGGCGGAGCGGCTGGTGGTAGGGCTCGTCGTCGGCGCTCATCAGCGACTGCTGGGGCAGGCCGGCCATCAGGTCGCCGCCGTTGCCCTGGTAGACGCCGACGTTCCCGACGGGGTTGTGGGTCACCTTCGAACCGCTCCCGTAGGCCGCGTTGTCGACCGTGGCGAAGTAGTACTGCGTGTTGATCCACTGCGTGACGACCATCGGCCCGGTCATGATCGCCTCGAGGGCGTCGCCGTCCGGGTCGGTCGTCCAGTCGTAGGAGTGGAGAAACGCCCGACCGTCGAGATCGAGGTCGTCGGTGAGCGCGCGCGGCCCGACGACGAACCCCGCGTTGCCGGCAAGCCCCCACTCCGGGCGGGTCTCGGCCCAGTCCGTGGCGCGGCGCTCGGTCTCGCGGCGGGGCGCGTCGGCGTCGGCGCCCATGTCCCCGGCGCGCTCGGCCGCAGCGCCCGCGCGGGCCTGCTCGAGGTCGGCGCGCAACTGCTCGATGTCCGCCGCGTGGCTCGCGGGGACGTCGCCGGCGTACAGCTCGATCTCGTCGGTCGTCGTGTTGTGCTCGCCCGCCACGAAGACGGTGTCGCCGGGCACGTCGATCCCGCGCTCGCGGAGTTCGTCCTGAACGGCGTCGTCGTTGCAGATGGCCGCGAGGACGCGCGCGTTCGGGCCGCCGGGGTTGCCGGCGCAGGCCCCGCAGTCGAGGCTCGAGTCGAACGGGTTGTTCGCCGTCTCGCTGGCGTGGCCGACGAAGGCGACGACGCGGGCGAACTGCTCGATGCCCATCAGCTCGAAGGCCGCGGCGGCGTACTCGACTTTCTCCTCGAGCGTGAGCCCCGCCGGAAGCTCGCCCCCGGCCTCGGGGTCGTGATCGAGCGCCGGCTCGCAGACCTCGTGGTCGGCGGGGACGCGCTCGTCGGCGGCGTCCAGCAGGTCGTGGACGCGCCCCGGGAGCAGCGTCCGGGCGGCCAGCGCGGTGCCGTAGCCCGCCCCCGCGCTCTCGATGAAGCTGAACGCGGTCGCGGCGTTGGACTCGAGGCCCTCGATCGCCGCCCGGGCGGTCGCGAGCGCGCCCTGCCAGCGGTCGCGCGTGGCGTGCGCGTCGCTACCGTCGGGGCGGTCCTCGATGCGGTGCTGTGCGTCGACGATCGGCGGGCACGCGTCCGCGGACACGTCCGAGCCGTAGCCCGAGTGCCGCATCGGGACGCCGAAGAAGCCGGCGTAGCCGTGAGTCTCGTAGTCGCCCGCGGCCTCGATGTGCCGGCGGACGATCTCCGAGCGGGTGTCGATACAGAACACGAGCTGGGCGTCCGGGCGCTCGCCGGCGTCCGCGTCGTCGATCGACGCGCTCGCGTCGGTGAGTTCCGCGGCCAGCTCCGCGCGGTAGGTCGCTTCCCAGGCCGACAGCCAGACCTCGGGCAGCGGGACGTCCGCCGCGTCGGCCCCGCCGTCGCCGGCCGCGCCGTCGGGCGCCTCGGTCGGGGTGAGCGGCGCGTCACAGGCGTCGGCGATCGCCAGCCGGGCGGCGAGGTAGCCCGACAGCGTGATCGGGTACGTCGCCTGCCACTCGCCGCCGTCTGCCGCGCGCTGCTTGACGAACCCCGTCCAGCCGGGCAGCGCCGACAGGTGATACTCGAAGGCGTCCTGCCACTCCCCTACGGGGTACTCGGCGAGGCAGTCGCGGATCGCGTCGACGGGCGGCTCGGGGAGATCAGCGAGGCGGTCCCCGTCGGGGATGTCGCCGTCGTGGGGGGCGACGCTCCGGAACGCCCCGTAGAACCCCTGCTCGCGGTTGGGCATCGGCCACTCCGCCCGCCCCTGGTCGAGGAAGGCCGAGAGCCACTTCGTCAGGTGGGCGTCGACCCGCTCGGTGGCCGCCGCCCGGTCGCTCGCGTCGGCCGGGTCCGCGGCCGCCATGCGGTCGAGCGTCGCCTCGGGGTCGGGCTCGTAGCCGTGCTCGGCTAGCCGCGCCGTCAGCACCTCGGGGTCGATCCGGCCGCGCTCCCAGGCCCGGCGGAACACCGACGCGCTCGGGTACCCGTCGCCGCCGAGCGCCCGTTCGGCGTCCGCGACGGCCGCGTGGAACGGCCGGTCCTCGAACCCGGACAGGGGGTTGGCGGTCACGAACGAGTGCAGCGGCCAGACGGACCCGACCGTCTCGGCCGCCGCGTCGATGCAGTTCTCGATGCTGTCGTCTGCGGGGGATTCAGTACTCATTGTACTCCTCCGTGGCTGTCAGCAGGGTGTCGGACGGCGGCCGCGTCGCGTTCAGCAGCGCCACGTACAGGCGCTCGCTGTGCCGGTAGACGCCGCTCTCGATCGCGAGGTACGCCAGGACGAACGCCCCGGCGACGAGCCCGTGAACCGGCGTGAGCGCGACCGGGTGGCCCACTCCGGGGAGCGCGGCCAGTTGCCCCGCGATCACGCGGTAGATGGCCGCGTAGATCGCGATGGCGGGCAGGGCCACCAGCGGGACGGCGCCGTACCGGGCCGTTGCCGGCAGCGACTCCCCGGCGGCGACCTCGCGGGCGGCGTGCAGTACCGTCAGGGTGACCAGCAGCGCGAGCAGGAGGCCGGCGCCGCCCTCGGTCCCCTCGCCGGTGAGCGCGACGAACAGGGCGCCGCCCGCGAGCCCGGTGACGGCGACCGCGACGATCCCGGCGAGCCCGCCGGTCCCGGTCGATTCCGTCGCCGTCGGGCTCTCGTGCTCGACCCGGCTCCCCGACGCCAGGAACTGGTAGGCCTTGTAGAATCCGTGCACGATGAGGTGGGTGATAGCGGCCCCGAAAAAGCCAAGCCCGGCCTGCATGATCATGAATCCCATCTGTCCGACGGTCGAGCAGCCGAGCGTACTCTTGACGTCCGTCTGGACCGTCTTCAGGAGCTTGCCAAGCAGCGCGCTTGCCGCGCCGACGAGGATCACTGCGAGCATGAACCCCGTTTCGGCCGTGACGACCGGCGCGAAGCGAACCAGCAAGATCCCGCCGGCGTTGACGAAGCCGGCGTGCATCAGCGCCGACGCGGGGGTCGGCGCCGTCATCGAGGAGAGCAGCCACCGGTGAAACGGAACGAGCGCCGACTGGACCATCGCCGCGAGCAGGAGCGCGCTCGCGGCGATGAGCAGGACCGGCGTCGACGCCGATCCGGCGGCCGACGCGAGTTCCGACACCGTCGTCGTCCCCGTCCCCCACCACAGCGTCGCGAGCGCGACCGCGAGGAGCGCGCTGCTGGCGAGGAAGTACCGACGCGCGTACGCGCCGGCGGCCTGCGCCTGGGGCCACCCCTCCGCGTGTCCGATCAGGTCGGCCATCAGGAGCCCCATCGCGAGCCACGCGAGCGCGAACAGCACGAGGCTGTCGGCGGCGACCAGCACCATTACCGCCAGCGTGAACCCGAACACGCGGCCGAAGAACCGGTCGATGGTCCGGTTGCCGGCCATGTAGCGCCGCGAGTAGCTGTGGACGATCCCGCTGAAGAAGGTGACCGCCACCCACATCACGACTGTGAACCCGTCGACGGCGACGATCCCGCCGAGCGCCCACGTCTCGCCGCTCGCCAGGTGGACCGCCAGCGCGCCGACGCTCGCGAGCCACAGGAACCACACGACTCGCGTCAGCACCGCCGGCAGGCGCGAATCGCCGATCGTCGGGGTCGGAAGCTCTCCCACCGTCGTCGTCGTGTTCTCTCCGGTCATCGTTTGAATCGGTCCAGATCGACCCCGTGGCGCCGGGCCGCACCCCGCGGCCACAGTCTCGGTCGTCTTCACACACGTATACGAACAGACTGGCTATTAAATCTATCTATTCTACCAGAACGTTCGATAGATGGGTGATTATAGAACATGATGGTTATACCGGTGGTACTGTGTGACACGTCGCAAGCGGAAGCGAACCGACGGGGTTCGGTCGGAAACGCCGGATTCGCCGATGAGAGGGGCTCTCGGCCCGTATAGTGCTGATACGGATTGCTCTCATACGGATTGTTGCGACTGTGTACCGGTCCGAGCGAACGCTATCGTGCGATCGTCGTGGGACACAGTGAGCGCAATCCGGCTGAAACAGGACCGCCAGCGCGGGGAGTCGGGCCGTCGGCGATAGGGGGGCCGGCCGGGGAGCCGGTGCAGAATCGGTTCGCGTGCGTCGCGCACTACTCACCGTTCTCCGCGTGCTGTTCCGGATCGAACTTCCCGAACGGCGTCGTCTCGTGGCTCCGGACGAGGACCTCGTCGGCGACGGTGAGCCCCATCTCCAGGAGCGCCTGGGCGACGGGCGTGATGTCGCTGTCCGATTCGCCGACGGCGGTCACGAGGAGGTTCTGCTCGCCCGTGACCAGTTCCTGGACGGCGACGACGCCGTCGATGGCGAGGATGTCCCGGACGAGATCGCCCCGCTCCGGGATCGAGGCGGTGCAGTACAGCAGCATTCGGAGCGGGTAGCCCGACCGCTGGTAGTCGATCTCGGCGCTGTACCCCTTGATGACGCCCTCGGATTCGAGGCGCTGGATCCGCTTGCGGACGGTGCTGTCGGAGGTGCCGGTCCGCTCCGCGATGTCCCCCGACGACATGTTCCTGGCGTCCTCCTGTAACGCGTACAGGATCGCTCTGTCCACGTCGTCGATGTCCCCGTTACTCATGCCCGTACGTCCCGGACAGAGACACTTAGGCGTTGAGTACGCGACGACCGACCCGGACTGGCGTGACCGCTCCGACGCTCCTCGACTCCGGCGGCGCTCCCGCGAGGCCGCCCTGGCGGGGGGACGCGCTGTTGTGCTGGCGGCGCTGACACGCACGGCCGCATTTCGTATCGCGAATACTGGTTTATTGGATCGGCGACGGCGACGGAGAGGACGATTTTGTCACTTCGATTCTCAGTTCCCGGCATGCCGACCGTGGTCGCCAGCGACGACCCCATGGTGGTCGACGCCGGCGCCCTCGACCGGATGCGCGAGGACGCGGTGCTTGTCAACACCGGCCGGGGCGGCCTCGTCGGGGAGGCCGCTCTCGCCGACGCACTGCGGGAGGGCGACATCGCGGCCGCCGGCCTCGCCGCCCTCCCCGAGGAACCGCCCGGGGAGACGCCGCTGGCGACACTGGAGAACTGCGTCCTGACGCCCCACGCCGGGTGATACTCCGCGGAGGCGCGCCCCGATCTCAACGACGGCGTCGCGGCCAACGTCGCGGCGGTCCTCGCGGGCGAGACGCCGCCCAACCGCATCGACCCGGACCCGGACCGGGTGTGAGCGGAGGGTCAGTCCCGCAGCGCCGCCGCGATGGCCTCGAGGTCGGCCTTCCGGAAGGCCCCTTCCTCGGGGTCGCGCCCGACCGCCCGGCGGATGGCCGCGCGCATCTCTCCCGTGGGTGGCGTGGGCTCGGTCGCCAGGTCACAGTCGAGCGCCTCGCAGACGGCCGCCAGCGCCTCCTTCGTGAAGCCGGTGGACTCGACGCGCTCGTAGCGGTCCACGGCCAGGCGGATCTCGTTTCGCAGGTCGTCGACGGTCGGTGACACGCTCGTCCCGTCCAGCCCTGTCGACCTGTGCCTTTCGGTCGCGGGCACCGGAACGCCCCCGAGAGGGCTCGTGCCGTCAGTAGTTCCGGTAGACCGTCTTGGTCTTGGTGTAGAAGTCCAGCGCCGCGTCGCCCTGCTCGCGGTAGGTGTTGGTCGAGGAGCGTTTCATCCCGCCGAAGGGCACGTGCAGTTCGAGGCCGGTCGTCTTCTCGTTGACCTTGGCGACGCCGGACTCGATCTCGTCGAGGAACGTCTCGATCTCGCTGTGGTCCTCGCTGAAGACGCTTGCCGAGAGGCCGTACTGGGAGTCGTTGGCGACTTCGACGGCCTCCTCGAAGTCGCTCACCTCGATGACCGCCAGCACCGGGCCGAAGATCTCCTCCTGGGCGATGCGCATCCCAGACTCGACCCCCGAGAACACCGCCGGGGAGACGAAGTAGCCGCCGGCGTAGTCGCCGTCCTCGAGGCGCTTTCCGCCCGTCTCCAGCGTCGCGCCTTCGTTCTGTCCGACCTCGACGTAGTTCAGCGTCGTCTCCAGTTCGTCGGCGCTGACGTGGGGGCCCACGTCCGCGCCCGCGAGGCCGTCGCCCACCTCGAGGGACTCCGCGCGGGCGACGATACGGTCGAGGAACTCGTCGTGGACGTCCTCGTGGACGATGGCCCGCGAGGTGGCTGTGCATGCCTGACCGGTGACGCCGAAGGCGCCGCCGGCCACCTCGTCGATGGCCGTCTCCAGATCGGCCGTGGCCGAGACGACCGCGGGGTTCTTCCCGCCCATCTCGGCCTGGGCGCGCTTGACGTCTTCGACGGCCTGCTCGTACACCATGTGGCCCACCTCGGCGCTCCCGGTAAAGGAGACGACGTCGACGTCGTCGTGCCCGATGATCGCGGGGCCGATCTCGCTGCCCGACCCGTAGACGACGTTGGCGACCCCGTCGGGAATGCCCGCCTCGTCGAGCGCGGCCAGCAGTTCGCCCGCGACGCCGGGCGCGATCTCGGCGGGCTTGAGGACGGCCGCGTTGCCCGTCGCCAGCGCCGGCGCGAGCTTCCAGGCCGGGATGGCGATGGGGTAGTTCCAGGGCGTGATCAGCGCCGCGACGCCCTGGGGTTCCTTGCGAATTTCGATGCGGCGGTTCGATCCGCCGGCGCTCTTCAGCCCGCCGCCCAGGTCGGCGGCCTTCTCGCCGTAGTAGTAGAAGATGTCCACCGCGCGGCCGACCTCGCCGGCGGCCTCGGGACGGGTCTTGCCCTCCTCGCGGACCAGCAGTTCCGTCAGTTCCTCGCGCCGGTCGTCGAGCACGCTCGCGGCTTCGCGGAGGATCGACCCCCGCTCGGGTGCCGGCGTCGACGCCCAGGCCTCGCTCGCCGCGTCGGCCGCCGCGACGGCGCGCTCGGCGTCTGTCACCGACGAGGCGGGGTACTCGTTGACCAGTTCGTCGGTGTCGGCAGGGTTGTACACTGCCGTCCGTTCGCCGCTCTCGGCGTCGGTCCACTCGCCGTCCACGTAGTTGTGGCGCTGGCTCATGGGTGAGGGTGGGTCTGCCCGCCACTTACCAGTTCCCCTCCCGTCGATTTCGCGCTCGTTGACACCTCTCGCCGTCAGGCCTAACTACCTCGCGGTCACGGGGGAGGGTATGCGCTACTTCCAGACCCGCGACGGCGACCGCCGCCTGCTGGCAGACGACGGCGACGCTGTCCACGACCTCACCGCGGCCACGCCGCGCCTTGACTCCTTTGGCACGCTCGCGCGTAGTGCGGCTGTCGCCGATCGGTCGCTCGACGCCATCGCCCGCCGGCACCTCGACGACGCGCCGACGGTGACGATCGACCCCGCAGGGGCCGCCGTTCCCGTCGACGCCGGCGAGGTGTGGGCCGCCGGCGTCACCTACGAGATCAGCCAGGAGGCCCGCGAGTCCGAGAGCGAGTCGCCGGACGTCTACATTCAGGTGTACGAGAGCGAGCGCCCCGAACTGTTCCTCAAGGCGACGCCCTCCCGGACGGTCGGGCCCGGCGACGACGTGGGCGTCCGCGGGGACTCGACGTGGGACGTTCCCGAACCCGAACTCGGCGTCGTGCTGTACGACGGCGACATCGTCGGCTACACCGTCGGCAACGACGTGTCCAGCCGGTCTATCGAGGGCGAGAACCCCCTCTATCTCCCGCAGGCGAAGGTGTACGACCGCTCGTGTGCGATCGGTCCCTGCGTGGCCTCGACCGACAGCGTCGACGATCCTCACGATCTCGTGATGGAGATGACCATCGAGCGCGACGGCGACACCGTCTACGAGGGTGCCACGTCCACCGGCGACATGGTGCGCACCTGCGAGGAGCTGGCTGGGTATCTCGACCGACACAACCAGCTCCCGGAGCTGGCGGTCCTGCTGACCGGGACGGCGCTCGTCCCCGAGGAGGGCTTTACCCTCCGGCCCGGCGACCGGGTGTCCATCGACATCGAGGAGATCGGCACGCTCGTCAACGGCGTCCGGACCGTGTGATGCCGACGCCCGTCCGTATGGCACTCGCCGGCGAACCCAAGCGTTTTGCTGTCACGGTTCGACCCTCCGCCGATGAACGAGGACGGCCGCGGCCCCCCGCCGAAGGTGGCGCGCGTGATCGACGCCTACGACCTGGAGGGGCTCGGCGAACGTCTCGAGGCCCGCTGGACTGCCGAGGACGGCGACAGCCTGCGGGATCTCGCCGACGTGTTCAACGAGCGCGTGCTGGAAGCCGCGGTCGAGGCCGCCGACGCCAGACCGATCGATCAGGACGTCGAGACGCTGTACCGGCGACTCACCGCCGACGACGTCAGCGAGGGCGTGCGCACGCGCACCCGTCGAACGCTCGAGCGCGAGGGGATCGACGTGGAACGAGTGACCGACGACTTCGTCTCCCACCAGGCCGTTCACACCTACCTCCGGGAGTACCGCGGCGCCGAGAAGCCGACGCCCTCGCCCGAGGAGAAGCGAGAGCGAGTCAGAAATCGCGTCCGAAAACTCCGCAACCGCACGGTCGCCGTCAGCGAGGACGCCGTCGCTACCCTCCAGCGCGAGGGGCTGGTCCCCGATGGCGAGTTCGATGTGCTGGTCGACGTGCGCGTCCTCTACCGGGATTCCGGCGAGCAACACGAGATCGGCGACCTCCTCTCCGAGGACTGACCGCCGCTCGCGATCGAATGCGCACTGCCCCGCGCCGTTCCCGGCCTGGACTCTCCGGTCAGGCCGCCCCTTCCGATCCGTCTTCGTTTTTCGATCCGTCTTCGTTTTTCGATCTGTCCTCGTCTTTCGATCCGTCCTCGTTCCCCGATCCGTCCTCGTCTTCCCGGATGATCGTCACCGACGTCGGGGCGCGTCGGGCGACCGTCTCCGCGACGCTCCCGAGGAGAAACCGCGTGAGCCCCGTCCGCCCGTGGCTCCCGATCACGACGTGGTCCACGTCCCTGGCCTCCGCGTACCCCACGATGGCGTCGCTGACCGTTCCCGTCTCGGTGGCCGTCTCGATCTCCCTGTCCTGCTCCGCCGCGAGCGCTCTCGCCTCGGCCAGCAGTTCCTCGGCCGAGTCCTGTGCCCGCTCGAACTCCTCCTGGGAGTAGTAGCCGTAGTTCACGCCGTCGCCCAGTTCCCACTCCCGCGGGTCGTTCACGTGGAGGACGACGACGCCGGCGTCGGGGAACGCGTCGAGCGCGAACCCCAGCGCGGCGCGGGCCTGTGGCGATTCGTCGAACGCGACCAGTACCCGGTGGGTCATACCGCTTTTTCGCGTCCTGAACGCATAAATCTCGGCCGCGGGTCGGGTCACCTGGGCGACTCAGGAGCG
>JBDGUH010000030.1:0-21808 GCA_042216055.1 Haloarculaceae archaeon | reverse complement strand
CGACAACGAGACGGCCGACAACGAGACGGCCCCCGGCGAGACGGCCGACAACGAGACGGCCCCCGGCGAGACGGCCGACAACGAGGAGTCGCTGGCGGAACTCCGCGAGCGGGTCGAACAGAAGTACGACTTCGAGAACTTCGGCCCGGCGGACATGGCCGAGATGTCCCTCGAGGAGTGGCAGGCCGCCTTCGACCACGAGACCTGGATCACCGGCGAGGAACTGCTCGATCGGGTCGCGGACGACCTGGCGACGCGGGTGGCAAACCGGGAGGTGTTCGCGCGGATCGAACGCCAGGACCGCCGGCTCGTGGCTTACTCAGACGAGGGGTACGCCGCCGTGTACCCCGACGGTAGCGTCCGGGGCGAGGGGACGGTCCTCCGGGACGTCAAGCCATCGGTGGCGCTGTGCTCGATGGACTCCTACGACGTGCCCGAACCGCCTGCCGACGTCGACCTGCCGGACCCCCAGGAGGTGCCGGAAGGCAGCGGCGAACTGGGCAACGTCATGCTCCAGGCGATCGCCGCCGTCCAGGTGCTGGCCGGCCTGGTGCTGTTCGGCGGGGGCGCCTACACGTTCGGCAGCAGCGGCGGCAACGCCGTGTTGCTGGTCGTCGCCGGCCTCGGCTTCCTGACCATCGGCGTCGTGCTGTTCATGGTGGTCGCCAACGCCCGGCTCTCGGATAAGTTCCGCGCCGAGGAGTACCGGAACCGCCTGCGTGCGGTGGGCCTCGAGGACGGAGAGCGTCCCGAGTTCGTTCCCGGGCCCGCCGACTCCGGGACCGGGGCGAACGTGGGCGGAGCGAGCGACGCTGAAACGAGCGACGCCGAGGCGAGCGAGGACGGGGGAGACCACGCCGAGGCAGGAGAGGACGGAGCGAACGGGGGCGCTTCCGGAGCGGACGAGACGGCGGCGAGCGACGGCGGATCGGTCGACCACGGCGAGGGTGGCATGACGGACGCCGACCCCTCGTGACGGTGCCTGCGTGCGGTATCCGGTGGGTTTATACAAACGCGGTTCCCAGCCCCGAATGTCCATGAACAGGCGGGAGTTTCTCCGGACCGCAGGGGGGACCGCCGGCGGTGCGGCGGCCCTCACCGCCGCCGGCTCCGCCGCCGCACAGGACAGCGGTGGCGGGCAGCCGGACTACGGCGGGTGGTTGAGCGACGTCGGGAACTACGACGGGACGACGGTGGACAAGACGGGGGAGTCGAACGTGACGATCCACGTCGGTGCACAGGGCAACGGCGGGAACCTGGCGTTCGACCCGCCGGCGGTCCACGTCGACAGCGGGACGAAGATCACGTGGCAGTGGACGGGCCAGGGCGGGTCGCACAACGTGGTCGGCGACAACGCGGACTTTCGATCGGGCAGCCCCGTCGGCGAGGAGGGTCACACCTTCGAGCACACGTTCGACTCGGACGGCATCTACAAGTACTACTGTCAGCCCCACAAGCCCCTGGGGATGAAAGGCGCTATCGTCGTCGGCACCGATTACCCCACCACCAGCGGCGGCGGTGGTGGCGGCAGTAATGGCGGTGGTGGCGGCGGCGGTAACACCGAGGTCGATCCGGAGAACCTCGGCGTCCCGTTCCAGGCCCACTACGTCGGCATCGCTGCCGTCGCCGGCGTCGTGGTCTCGCTCCTGTTCACCTTCTTCACGCTGAAGTACGGTGAATCGCCCAACACCAAGGGAGGAAACAACTGATGTCCTCGACTGGATCGACCTACGGCGACATTCACCGCTACGAACCGGCCAGAGAGAGTACCGCCGCCGCGGTCGCAATCGTCCTCCTGACGGTTCTCGAGATCGTGCTGGTCGGCCTGTTCACTGTCGGGCTCATCTCCGGCTGGGCGGGCCGGAATCGCCCGCTGGGGAACATGTTCCTCGGCGGCGTCCTGGCGGTGATGTTCGTCGATCTGGCGTTCATTCTGCTGCTGTACCGCAAGGAGTTCCTGCCGGACGTGATGATCGTCAAGAAGCGCCGTCGCAAGTGGGAGGACCTGTATGTCCGCGAGGAGGACGCCGACGGCGTCTCCTTCACTGGCGATGGGGTCTGGGACTCCATCAAACGCGCCGTGTACCCATACTACAAGAAGTAACCATGCCACGAGACGAAGACAAGTATCCAGAGGAGTCCGGACGTCGCCGGTTCGTGAAAGGCATCGTCGGCAGCGCGGCACTCTCAAGTGTCGGCGCGGGCGGCGCGGCGGCGCTCGATGCGACCACCCAGCCCAGCGGTCAGGGCGGCGGGACGACCACGTACTTCGGCATCGAGAACATCGGCGGTCCCGCGCCGCGCGGGATGCCGATGATTCCGATCGAGATCACCTCGTCGGGCGAGATCCAGGGCGTCCCGCCTTCGACGGCCGCCGAGGCGTCCGCGAGCGGTTTCAACGGGAGCGGCGTGCCCTACATCTGGGAGTGGTTCCAGTACTGTGGCGTTCAGTCCTACGCGGGCATCGGCCCCGCCGACAACGCGGACAACCTGTTCCGCGCGTCCCAGGGGACCTACCACTGGCAGAACGACTACGAGGACGGCGCGCCCCTGACCGTGGACATGTTCTCGGACTACCAGGACTGGGGGAACGGGATCGGCCGGAGCGGCCTCGGCAAGCCGGGGATGGCGACCTGGCGCTCACAGGCCGAGGGCGCCCAGACCATTCCGGTCCAGGTGCTTCGCACGCCCGCCGTCGGCAAGATGGTCGACGCACAGGGCGAGTACAGCGACATCGACGAGAGCGTTCGCGCCTTCGTCGAGGGCGCGACCGCACAGAACGTGATGGCGTGGCTGGACAAGTGCACGCACTTCTGCTGTACTCCGGGCTTCAAGGCCGACCCGGTCTCGGCGAAGTTCGACGCCGAGAACGACGTGTACTGTCCGTGCCACCAGTCAGTGTACAACCCCTTCAGCGTGGTCCAGCGCAACTTCGTCGCCTATCCGCGCCCCTTCGAGTGATACAATGAGCCTGGAACGCAAAGACGACCACGACCACGAAGCCTGGATGGAGTCGCGGGACCTGACGGCGGTCGAGAAGACCTACCTGACGATCCTGATGTGGTTTGACAAGCGACTCCGGATCGTCGACTACCTCGAACTGCTGGAGGATCTGTACTACAAGGTCAACCTCCAGATGCCGAAGAGTCACACCGAGCAGTACAACCTCGACAACAAGTTCTGGTACTGGTATCCGCTATACGCGCTCGGGTCGTTCTCGACGATCGCGTACGTCGTCGCGGCCATCTCGGGCGCCCTGCTCGCGTTCTATTATGCCCCGGCGGCCGCGCAGGCCAACGGGCAGCCGACGGTCGCCTACGACCAGATCGTCTTCATTATGACGAAGCTGAACTTCGGGTACTTCCTGCGGTCGCTACACCGCTGGTCCGCCCAGGTGATGGTCGCAGCCGTCTTCCTGCACATGCTGCGGGTCTACTTCACGGGCGCGTACAAGGAGCCACGCGAACTCAACTGGGTCATCGGCATCGTGCTCATCTCGCTGACGATGGTCTTCGGGTACACGGGCTATCTCCTGCCCTGGGACCAGCTATCCTTCTGGGCGGGCCAGATCGGCGTCGAGATGTCGCTGTCGATCCCGCTGATCGGCGAGTGGGTCGCCCAGTTGATCTTCGGCGGCTTCACGCTCACGCAGGCGACGCTCCAGCGGATGTACACGTTACACGTGTTCATCCTGCCGTTCGTGGCGACGGCGCTGATCGCCATCCACATCGGCATCGTCTGGATGCAAGGCATCGCGGAACCCCACTAAGACAATGAGCGAGACAGACACCGACTCCGAGGAGGTTCGCGCCGACGGCTCCGGCGGCGGCATCGTGTCGCCGGACGACGAGACGCCCACCTGGTCCGAGCGCAAGGAGCGGACCGAGGGGCTCGCCCGGCTGACCTACGAGTACTTCGAGCGCGCCCGCCGCGAGGACCAGGACCTGCGCCAGCAGTCGAACTACATCGAACGCGACGTGCTCGGCTTCCCGGCCTGGCCCCACGAGATGATCCGCAACCTGGCGCTGACGAGTTTCTTCGTCGGGATGATGATCTTCCTCGCGGCGGCGCTCCCGCCCCACATCGCCGGGCCGGCAAACGCCTCGAAGACGCCGCAGGTGATCCTGCCGGACTGGTATCTCTACTGGTCGTTCGGCCTGTTGAAGCTCAGCCCGCTCAACCCCGAGTTGAGCCTGCTGGGCGGATCGAAGCTCATGGCCGACCGTACCTACGGCGTCGTGGCGAACCTGGTCGTCGTCGGCGCCATCGCCGTCGTCCCGTTCCTGAACAAGGGCAGCGCCCGGCGGCCGGTCGAGCAGCCCTTCTGGGCGGCCATCGGCGTGGGCGGCGTCCTGTTCGCGTTCACCATCGCGGCGCTGTCGGTGAAGAACCTGATGCCGATCGCCGTCCACCTGCTCTTTGACCTGACGTTCCTGGTCCCCATCGTCGGGGCCTGCCTGGCGTATGCCATCCTCCGGACGATGCGGGAGGGGTACATGTTCAACCTCAACCGCCGGTACTACCGGCTCAGGCCACCGAAATAGCCCCGATCGATGACCACCGATCCAGCGGGCGAATCGACACCTGTCTCCGAGGACGCGAGCGCTGACGCCGGAGAGAGAACGGACGCCGGAGACGCCCGCGACGTGATCGTCCCGCTCCGGGTGTACAAGACAGTCACCGTCTTCTCGACGCTGTTCGCCGTCGTCGGCGTGCTCGCCGGGTTCGTCCTGCTCGACCAGGCGACCCACCGGGCACAGCTTCCGCTCTCGAAGGTCGATCCCGTCCTCGGGATCGCGGGCATCGGCCTGATCGTCCTGGCGGCAGCGACCTACGCCTTCTCGACGCGCTTTCGCACGGCGGAGATGGGAAAGTCTAAAGACGAGTCCGACGAACCATCGGATAATGGCTGACGAATTCGCCAAGGGTCTCAGCATCCTCGTGACTGCCGGCCTGGGCTGGATGACGCTGGCCGGGTGGTACCGGACGCCGGGTTTCGAGAGCGCCCAGCTGAACGGCGCCATCCAGGTCCAGAACCCGACGGTGTTCGATCAGATCGGCTTCTTCCTGATGCCCGTGCTGTTCTGGCTGGCCGTCTTCGGGGCACTGGCCTTCTGGGTCGGTGTCCCCCTTATCGAGCAGGCACGCAGCGCCTGGGCCGACCGGCAGAGCGACTGATCGACTGCCCGTCCGAATTCTCCGTTCCTCCAGTCGATACCGTCCGAATCCGTCGTTCCCTGGGGCCTTCCTCGAGACGCGTTGACGCACCCGCCGGAGCGACCGTCGTTTGTAACGAGCGTCGGTGAGCACTGCGTGACGCGGGACACAGCGACCGGCCCGACAAGTCACTCGGGGTCGGCTCCGATCACCCCAGAATCGGCGCGCCGCTCAGAAGATGGCGCTCCAGGGGCCGTAGAGGATCCAGAAGAAACTCTGGTAGAAGGCGTACATGAAGACGAACAACGACAGGACCATCGCGCCCTTGGGGCGCTCGAGGGGCATCTCGCGGCGGGCCTCGACCATCCGTGACTCGAACTCGAAGAAGTCGGTCAGGAACAGTCCCAGCACGAGCACGGACATCACGAACCCGGCGTGGTGGTGCAGGGTCATGAAGTAAAACGAGGACAGCACCAGCAGGACGTTCGAGGCGACGTGGGGGGCGTAGCGGGTGATCGCCTCCGCGCCGCCCTCGGCGTACTGTTTGACGTGGTGACGGTAGGCCAGGAAGCGCGTCAGGAAGTTGAGCAGGACCAGCACGAAAATCGCCTCTGCGGTGACCCCACTCGCCACCTGATCCAGCGGCCCGAACAGGTTCACGAACGACTCCATGTGCGTTGCATCCGTCCGGTGCCCATTAGTGTCTTTCCAATCGCTACCAGCGGTCACCGGCCCCGGAGAGGACAGCCAGGGTCGCCCGGTCGGCGACCGACACCGAGACGGGCGTCGTGGTGTCGACCGGTCCGACGGTCCGATCGTCCGCCAGCAGAACGACGGGCGCCTCGTCGCGTTCGACGCGCACGCGGACCTCGTCCGGCCCGAGCACCCAGTGGTCGGGGTCGGTGGCGAAGGGAGCGACCGGCGCCGCGACGAGGCCCGTCCCAGGCGCCAGGATCGGGCCGCCCACGCGGCGTGCGTAGCCGGCCGATCCGACCGGCGTCGCCAGCACGACGCCGTCGGCCCGGAACCGCGCCACGCGCTCGCCGCCCGAGCGGACGGCGTACTCCGAGATCTGTGCCGGCTGTTCGGTCACGAGCGTCACGTCGGCGGCCGCCCGCGTGGCCGACTCGCCGTCGACCGCCACGTCCAGAATCGGGTGGGTCTCGGTCTCCCAGCGCCCGGCGACGAGGTCCTCGACGGCGTCGGACAGTCCGCGCGCGTCGATCGAGGGGACGCCTCGCCCCGCAGCGACCGGAACGACGGGAACGCCGGGGGCGTCACGCAGTGCCGCCAGCAGCGGCTCCGTCCCGACCGCGAAGACGAGATCCAGTGCCTCGTGTGCCCCGGACGACCCGGGCTCGATCTCGTGTAGCGTCAGGTCGGCCTCGCACAACGGATCGGGAAGATCGCCCGGCGTCGCACCGACGAGACCGACGGTCGACACCGTCTCGTCCATACTGGAGGGTCGTGCGAGCGTGGGAAAAGGGTGCCGGACCACAGGGGGAACCGACGGCTCGCACGGTGACGACGGAGCCGCGAGAGCACAGACGAAACCATAAAGGTCCGACCCATCCCAACTCATTCAAGATCCGGGTGACGACTGTGGTGCTCAAGACTGGGGCTGGCTGGCTCGCGGGCGCGAGTGCGGTCCCGACGTCCCTGCGCGCGGTGTTTGGCTACTACGCCGACGCCGGCGTGTTCGACTACGACAGCCTGGCGCTGAAACGCGAGGTCGACCGGCGCACCGAGCGGATGATCGACGACGTGTTCGCCCTCGTCGAGTCCGAACTCGCGGCCGAGTTCGATCGCGAGTCGGTGTCCTTCGAGTACGACACCAAACTCGTGCTCCCCGCCCAGTTGACGCTCGGGTACGTCTACCGGGCGGCCCGCAAACGGGCCGCCGGGGATCCCGTCGGCGACGACATCGCGACCGGCGTTCCGGCGGTCGACCCCGACGAGATGGGGCCGGACCCCGACCTCCCGCCCGCCGAGATGGTCCGCCGGGCCGAGCAGATGACCCGCCTCGCTATCGAGGCGCTGATCGACGGCGACATGCGCGACGCCATCAACGACGACGAGTTCGAGGACTTCGCCGTCGACGTGGACGCCGACCCCCGGCGGGTCGCCGAGATCGCGCAGTCGACCCTCGAGACGGACCTGCAGTCGAAACTCGACGGCCTGCCGCCGGTGGTCGAGCGGACCTACCGCGACGCGGTCGAGTACTCGGAGGCCCACCAGGCCCGCGACGAGCACTTCCGCGAACTGATGACCGCCGCCGCCGAGGGCGACGACGACGCCCGCCGGACCATCCGCGAGGAGTACAAGTTCGCCGACTTCGAGGAACGGCCGGCGATCTTCTCGGACGAGGACCTGCAACTGGCCTACCTCCGGACCCAGTACGCCCGCGTGGGCGTCCTCTACGACGCGATGATCGACCTGTACGGGCTCGCGGGACTCGACATCGAGGACGCCTTCGCGAAGGCCATCGTGCTCGCCATCGTCGGCGCGCAGGTGTGGCTCGACGACGTCGACGACTACGCCGACGACCGCCGCGAGGGGCAACTCACGCCCGTCACGGCGGAGTACTTCCTCGCGCCCGACGACGAGGCGGGCTACCGCCGGGTCGTCGACGTGGCGGAGCAGTATCTCGACCGCGCGAAGGCCTACGCGACCGAGGCCGATTCGCCGCTGACCGGCGTCGCCATCGAGTACATCTACCGCTCGGGTCACCCCGAGGTGCTGCCCGGGAGCCAGTAGTCGTCGAACCGTCGCAGAACACGGGGACGAGGCACGCGCCGCGAGCAGAACGTTTCCCGTCGGCACCCGCTACTGGGAAGCCTTGCGTCACGCTGTTTCGGGGTGTCCCACCGACCCGGCTCCCTGCATCACGCCGTTTCACCCCCCGAAACCACCCGTATTCGCGGCGCGTCGCACCGGGATTCCCCGACTGCGAGCCGGCTTTTTTGGTCCAGATTTTTTGGCGGGGGTCGAGCGCTCGCCGCAGGCGAACGCGAGGCCCGCGAAAAGCGGAGGTCTAGTAGAACTCCCTGACCAGGTCGGTGGCGCCGTCGGGCGCGCCGTCGGGGATGTCGGCCATCGACCCCTCGATGCCCTCGCGCTCCTCGAAGGGGATCGAGTCCTCGTCCTGGTAGATGACGCCCATGTACTCCGTGTCGCCCTCGAGGACCTTCGCCTTGGCCGCCTCGTAGTCGGTGGGGTCGTGGTCCTCGTCGGCGAGGTCGACCAGCGAGTCCCGGAAGTAGTCGTAGGTGTCGACGTCGTTGAACGTGACACACGGCGAGTAGACGTTGACGAAGCCGAAGCCGTCGTGCTCGATGGCCTCCTGGACGATCTCGGCGTGGCGCTGGGCGTTCGAGGAGAAGGACTGCGCGATGAACGTCGCCCCCGACGCGAGCGCCAGCGCCAGCGGGTTGACCGGCGGGACGTGGGTCCCCTCGGGCGAGGTGGCCGTCTCGAAGTCCTCGCGCGAGGTCGGCGAGGCCTGGCCCTTCGTGAGCCCGTAGATGCGGTTGTCCATGACGACGTAGGACATGTCGACGTTGCGCCGGACCGCGTGGACGAAGTGGCCGGCACCGATGGAGTAGCCGTCGCCGTCGCCGCCGGCGACCATCACCTCGAGGTCGGGGTTTGCCAGTTTCACGCCGATGCCGACCGGCAGGGCGCGGCCGTGGACGCCGTGCAGCGCGTAGCTGTGCATGTAGGTGCCGATCTTGCCCGAGCAGCCGATCCCCGCCACGATGAACGTGTTGTCGGGGTCGTTGCCGGACTGGGCCAGCGCCTTCATCATGCCGTTCATCGTCCCGAAGTCGCCACAGCCGGGACACCAGGTTGGTTGCTTGTCGGACTTGAAGTCGGTGAAGCGGACGTCTGAGCTCATGCTGACACCTCCGGTGTTTCGATCGCGTCGCGGATCTCGGCCGCCAGTTCGTCGGCGTTGAAGCGGACGCCGTCGTACTTGTTGACCCGCTTTACCCGCGTGAGGGTGTCACGCTCCAGCAGGTCGGCGAACTGTCCGGTCGCGTTGCACTCGACGACGATGGTCCGCTCGGCGGCCTCGACGGCCTCGATCAGGTCGGGCCGGGGGAACAGGTACGGCACCGAGAGAAAGCGCACGTCGATGTCGTCCTCGGCGAGGTAGTCGATGGCCTCGCGCATCGCGCCCTCGTTCGAGCCCCACGAGACGACCAGCGTTTCGGCCTCGGGGTCGCCGAACTCCCGGCACTCCCAGTCCTCGTTCTCGCGGGCGGTCGTCACCTTCTGCTGGCGCTTGTCGACCTGCTCGACGCGGACCTCGCGGTCCTCGGTCCGGCGGCCGAGCGCGTCGTGTTCGAGGCCGGTGGTCATGTGGGCCCCGTCCTCGGTCCCGGGGAACGCCCGGGGCGAGACGCCGTCGGCGGTCGGGAAGTGCGGCTGAAAGCGGTCGCGCTCGTCCTGCCAGTCGGCGATCTCGTCCTCGTCGACGACCTTCCCGCGTTCGATCTCGACGGCGTCCATGTCGAACGTCTCCGGCGAGAACGTCTGTTCGGTGACCGCGAGCGCCAGGTCCGCGACCAGGAACACCGGCGTCTGGTACTTCTCGGCGAGGTTGAACGCCTCGACGGTCTTCCAGAAACACTCCGCGACGGTCGTCGGCGCGACGGCGAACCGGGGCACCTCGCCGTGGCCGCCGTACAGGACCATGTTCAGATCGCCCTGCTCCTGTTTCGTCGGCATCCCCGTCGAGGGCCCCGAGCGCATCACGTCACAGATGACCAGCGGCGTCTCGGAGGTCGCGACCAGGCCGAACGTCTCGGTCATCAGGTCGATGCCGGGCCCGGACGTGGCGGTCATCGAGCGAGCGCCCGCGCGGGCGGCCCCCAGCGCGAGGTTGATCGCCGAGAGTTCGTCCTCGGCCTGGACGACCGTGCCGCCGAACCGGTCGATCCGGCCGGTCAGATACTCCATGATGTCCGTCGCGGGGGTGATCGGGTACCCCGAGTAGAAGCGACAGCCCGCGGCGATGGCGCCCATGCCGATGGCCTCGTCGCCGTTCAGCAGGACGTAGTCCTCGTCGGTCGTCTCGAGGTCGTAGTCGAACGTGTAGTCGTACTCCTCCTGGACGTACTCCTGGCCCAACCTGGCGGCCTCCTTGTTGTTCTCGACGATGGCCTGGCCCTTCTCGCCGAAGCGCTTCTCGAGGGCCTCGTCGAGGTTCTCGATGGGGAAGTTCGCCACCTCGCAGGCCGCGCCCAGCGCGACGACGTTGCGCATGATGGCGCCGCCGGCGTCCTCGGCGAGGCGCTTGAGCGGCACCTCGAGGCCGATCATCCCCTCGGGCACCTCGACGTCCTGCATCGTCGTGCGCTCGCCGTCGTAGATGATCACCGAGCCCTCGTGGAGTTCGTCGCGGTTCTCGTCGATCGTGCGCTCGGTCAGCGCGATCAGCACGTCGAGCCTGTCGACGACGCTCTGTACGCGATCGACCGCCGTCCGGACCTTGTAGGCAGTGTAGCCGCCCCTGATGCGAGAGGCGAAGTCCTTCGAGGTGAAGACGTGGCGGCCGGCCCGCGAGAGCGCCCGGGCGAAGATTTTCCCGGTGGAGTCGATGCCGTCGCCGGCCTCGCCACCGATGGCCCAGTTGAAGTCCTCGGGCATGCTAGCCTGTCGTATCCCGCGGGTGTGGAAAAGCCTTCTGAACCACCCCGCTCGCACCCGTTTCTCGCCTGGAAATTCCGGTCCGAAACCACCTTCCCCTCCCCCGCCGAACCCGTGGGCATGGACGAGACGACCACGACCGTCCGGGCCGTCCGGGAGGTCGGCCCCGACGCGGTCGCCATCGACCTCGAGACGCCGGCGGGCTTCGACGCCCGGCCCGGCCAGTTCGTGAACGTAACCCTCCCGGTCGACGGCGAGGAGTCCCGTTTCTACACCGTCTCCTCGCCGGACGTGACCGATGTCTTCGAAATCACGATTGGCATCGATCCCGAGGGGGTGCTCGCGCCCCACCTGGCCGCGCTCGAACCGGGCGATGAGGTGGCCGTCGCCGGCCCCTACGGCCGGGACTACTACGAGGGTGAAGCGCGGGTCGTCGTCCTCGCGGGCGGCCCCGGCGTCGGCCCGGCGGTGGGCATCGCGGAGCGCGCGCTCGAGGACGGCGGCGAGGCGGCCGTCGTCTACCGCGACGACGACCCGATCCACGAGGCGCGCCTGACCGCGCTCGCGAATCGGGGCGCGTTCGTGCGCGTCCTCGATCCCGACGAGGCGCTCGAGGACGCCGTCGCGGACGCGCTCGCGGCCGGCCGGGCCCCACCGCAACTGTTCGTCTACGGCTTCGCGGACTTCATCGACGACGTCACGGCAGCCATTGACGCGGCGGGCGGGGACGCCGAGGGCGCCAAGATCGAGAACTTCGGGTAATCGCCCGACTGCCGGGTAGTCGGGGACGGCGGGACAAGACATATGGTTCAGAGTGTGTGAGGTTTCCACATGCGAGAGGCACGTCGGACGACCAGACAGCGGATCGCGGATCGACTGCGCGAGGAGCCGATGGCGGTCGCCGATATCGCCCGCGCGTTCGAGGTCCGGGCGAGCGACGCCCTCGAGCACGTCGAGCACATCGCCCGCTCGCTCGATGGAACCGGCGAGGAACTGCTCGTGGCGCCGCCGGCCTGCGAGGACTGTGGCTTCGACGGCTTCCACGACCTCGTCAACCGACCGAGCCGGTGTCCCGAGTGCAAGAGCGAGGCCGTCACGGAACCGGTATACCGGATCGAGTAGGGCGGCCGTCGTCGCTTAAAACTCGACGTTCGAGTCCGAACTCATGTCGACGTCGTCCGGGAGGGGGCCCCGCGCGACGAACGCGTAGTCGGGGTCGGTCAGGCGGACCTCGCCGTCGGCGACCGTCACGTCGACGCCCTCGAGGACGGCACCCTCGCAGGGGCCGAACGTGCACAGGCCGGCGTCGGCCTCGAACATCGCGCCGTGGTTGGTACACAGTATCTCCTCGCCCCGCATCGGCGCGCCGGACCCCGTGTCGAGTTTGACGTGCCGGAAGTGCTGGCAGTGGTTGAGCCAGCAGGCCACCGTGTCGCCGGCGCGGACCAGGATCGCCTCCTGGTCCTGGTCGTCGTCCAGATCCCGGAGGGTGAACACGAGCGTCGAGTCGGTCGGCACCTCGTCCGTCGCGGCGATGGCCTCGCCCATGCTGGCGGGAGATGCGGACGGGCTGGCTTGAACGCCACGGTTTCGAGCGATCAGTAGTGTTCGCGCTCGACACGCTCGTCGAACAGGCGCTGGAGGAGGCGGGTGATGGGGCCGTCGCCCACCTCGATGCCGTCGACGGTGGCGACGGGTCGTATCTCCCAGGTGGAGTTGGTCAGGAACGCCTCGTCGGCCTCGCGGACGGCGTCGACGCCGTAGCGGCCCGTCTCGACGGGGAACGACTCCTCTCGGGCCAGGTCCAGCACGACCGATCGGGTGACCCCCGGCAGGAGGTCGAGGTCCGCCGCGGGCGTCCGCAGCCCCTCGTTGCTGACGAAAAAGAGGTTGCTCGTCGCCCCCTCGACCACGTTGTCCTCGAGGTCGCGCAGCAGGCACTCGTCGGCCCGCCGGTCGGCGGTCGCGGCCCGGCGCAGTTCCAGGCGGCCGAGGATCCCGTTGAGGTAGTTGTGGGTCTTGGCGTCGGCCGGGAGCGCCGCGTCGGGGGCCCGCCGCGTGCGCACCGTCTGTACGTCCGCGGGGTCGTCCCACGCTCGCTCCCCCGCCGCGCCGCCCCGCGGGAGGTCGGCGACGGTGACGACCACCGTCGGGTCGACCTCGGGATCGGGGGTGAGTTTCCCGGGCTGGACCCCCCGCGTTACCGAGAGGCGGACCGACGCCTCCGTGAGGTCGTTCGCGGCCAGCGTCTCCTCGACCCGTGTCCGCAGGTCGTCGGGGACCGCCTCGCCGAAGCCCAGCGTCTCGGCGGTCCGCTGGAGGCGCTCGCGGTGGGCGGCCCACTCGAAGGGATCGCCGCCGTAGACCCGCAGCGTCTCGAACGCCGCGTCCCCGTACATGAACCCGCGGTCGCGGACGCTGACGCTCGCTCGCTCCGCCTCGATCAGGTCGCCGTCTACGTGGTATTGCATCGGAGGATGAAGTTCTCGACGAGGTCGTTCCCGGCGTCGGTGAGGACGCTCTCGGGGTGAAACTGGACGCCGACGTGGGGGCGCTCGCGGTGGCGCACGCCCATCACGACGGCCGGTTCGTCGCCCTCGGTGACGGTCGTCGCCGTCTCGATCAACGCGTCGGGCACGTCGGATCGGGCGACCGCCAGCGAGTGGTACCTGCCGACCGCGAGGGGGTCCGGGAGACCCCGGAACACGCCCGCGCCGTCGTGGGTGATCTCGGAGGGCTTCCCGTGGACGACCGCCTCGGCCTGCCCCACCTCGGCGCCGTGTGCGACACACAGCGCCTGGTGGCCGAGACAGACCCCCAGCGTCGGGTAGGCCAGGTCGGCGAACACCGGCACCGAGACGCCCGCCTCGGCCGGCGTCCCCGGGCCCGGCGAGACGACGACGCCGTCCGGGTCCAGCGACTCGATGCCCGCCACGTCGACGGCGTCGTTGCGCCTGACCACGACGTCGCGTTCGTCGCCGCCGAGGCGAGCCACGACTTCGCCGACGTACTGGACGAGGTTGTAGGCGAAGGAGTCGTAGTTGTCGATCACGAGGATCGTCGGCGCGAGGGGCCCGTCGCCCGCGGACGGCCCGCTCATCGCGACCCCTCCACGGCGAGGTCGGCCCGGTCGCCCAGCGCCTCGTCGACGGCGGTCACGAGCGCCCGCCCCTTCGCGACGGTCTCGGCGTACTCGCGGTCGGGATCCGAGTCGTGGACGACGCCCGCGCCGACCCGGAGGTGATACGCCTCGCCGTAGCGCACCAGCGTCCGGATGACGATGTTCAGCGTCGCCCGGCCGTCGAAGCCGAAGATCCCGATGGACCCGGTGTAGGGGCCGCGCCGCGTCGCCTCCACCTCGTCGATGATCGCCATGGTCCGGGGCTTGGGCGCGCCGGTGACGGTCCCGCCGGGGAAGACGGCGGCCACGACCTCCGCGAGGTCGGCGTCCTCGCGACGCCGGCCCGTCACCTCCGAGACCAGATGCATCACCGCCGAGTAGCGGTCGACGCGGCGGTACTCCTCGACCGCGACGGACCCGAACCGCGACACCTTCCCGAGGTCGTTGCGCTCCAGGTCGACCAGCATCGCGTGCTCGGCGCGCTCCTTCTCGTCGCTGCGGAGTTCCGCCGCGAGCCTCTCGTCCTCGGCGGGCGTCTCACCGCGGGGGCGGGTGCCCGCGATGGGTTCGGTGACGAGGCGGTCGCCCTCGCGGTGCAGGAGGAGTTCGGGGCTGGCGCTCACCAGATCGACGCCGGGAAACTCCACCAGCGCCGAGTAGGGCGCGGGGTTGACTTCCCGGAGGGCGTCGAACGCCGTCACCGGGTGGACGGCCGCCGGCGCGGTCAGGCGCTGGGAGACGTTGGCCTGGAAGGTGTCGCCGGCCCGGACGTACTCCTTGACCCGCCGGACGCGCTCTGCGAACGCCGCGCGGGTGCAGTCGCTCTCGAAGCGTGCGCGGTCGGCATCGACCGGCGGCGGGCCGACAGCGGGGTCGCCCTCGTGGGCCCGCCGTGCCAGCGCCAGCGCGTGCTGGCGGCCGAACTCGTAGGCGCGGGCGGGCGTCTCGTGCTCGTCGAGCCGGGGGCAGGCGGTCACGCGGAGCGTCACCGACTCGCCGCGGGGTTCGGGCCAGGCCGCCACCCGGTCGTAGGTGGCCAGCTGGAGGCGCGGCAGCGCCCGGTCGCGCTCCGCATCCTCGGGCAGGGCCTCCAGTTCCCGGGCCACGTCGTAGGAGAGCCACCCGACCGCGCCGCAGGGGTAGGGGACCTCACACTCGCCGCGGACCAGCGTCTCGCCGTCGAGCGCGTCGGCCAGCGCGTCGAGCGTCGGGCCGTCGTCCGGCCCCACCTCGAGGAAGTCCGCGGGCGCGGTGGCGAAATACCCCCAGCCGGACTGTCCGCCGGTGGTCGCCAGATAGACCCCACCCGTCCCCTCGCGCGCACGGCGGTACGCCTCGAAGGGGTCGGCCACCTCGACGCGCGCCTCCACGGGCACGCGGGCCCCGTCGGGGGCGTCCGCGCTGACGGCCAGGAACGACTCGCGGTCGGTGACGACCGTCGACATTAGAACAACGGGCGGCGGCGACGCCTATCCCCCTTGCGGTCTCCAGCGAAGTCAGTACTCGCGGGCCTGTTCGATCCAGCCCCTGATCCGGCCGGCGCCGATGTCCGTCTCCGCGTCGAGTTGCTCGGCGTCCGCGGCCGCGAGGTCCGCCACCGTCTCGACGCCGGCCTCCCCCAGGCGGCCGGCGTAGGCCGGGCCGATGCCGTTCAGTTCGTCGACGGGCACGTCGGCGCCTGACGTGGATTCGGCCTCGGCGGCCGTTTCCTCGACGGTCGTGTCTTCGGCGGCCGTTTCCTCGACGGCCGTGTCCTCGGCGCTTTCGGCGGTCGTGTCTTCCGTGGCCGCCTCCTGGGAGACCGTTTCTTCGACACCCGACACGCCCTGTGTCCCCCCCTGGACCGTGCCGGCTCCGGTGTCGGTCCCCTTGACGGCTTCCTCGCTCGCGACATCCGGCTCGTGCTCGACCGTCACGTCGACGTCGCGCGTCCGAGGCGCGCTGCCGCCACGCGACTCGGCCCCGTCGAGCCCGAGCACGGACTTCAGCTTACTGAGCAGACCCATAGGCCGTGTTAGACGGGGCCGACACTTAATCTTCCGGACGCCCGAACCGGCGGCCGACGCCTGCCTAGAGGCGCGAGCGCAGCGCCTCGTTCATCGCCGCGACCGGAGCCTCCCGCCCCGTCCAGCGCTCGAAGGCGGCGACCCCCTGGTAGAGCAACATCCACGCGCCGTCGACGGTGGTCGCGCCGGCCGCGGCGGCGTCCCGGAGGAGACGCGTCTCGACGGGGGCGTAGACGGCGTCGAGCACCGCGAGACCCCCGTGCAGCGCGTCGGCCGGCACGGGCGAGGCGTCCTCCTCCATGCCGACGCTGGTGCAGTTGACCAGCACGTCGGCCTCGGCCAGCAACTCCGGGAGGGCGTCCAGGCCGTGGCCCGTCCCGCCGACGGCCGCGGCCAGGTCCTCGGCGCGCTCGACGGTCCGGTTCGCGACACGCACGCGCATCCCCTCGTCGGCGAGGCCGAACGCGACCGCCCGCCCGGCGCCGCCCGCGCCAACGACGACGGCCGTCCCCGAGAGGGCCACGTCGTGTTCCCGGAGCGCCCGGACCGCGCCCGCGGCGTCGGTGTTGTGGCCGGTCGGGCGCTCGCCGGTCAGGTCGACCGTGTTGACCGCGCCGATGCGGGCCGCCAGGTCGTCCGGTTCGACGGCCGCGAGCACGTCCTGCTTGAACGGGATGGTGACGTTCAGGCCGGCCACGCCGAGTTCGTCGGCCGCCCGCACCGCGGCCCCGGCGGCGTCCGGTTCGAAGGTGACGTAGCGAGCGTCCAGCCCCAGCGCCTCGTAGGCCGCCTCGTGCATCGGGGGCGACAGCGAGTGGCCCACGGGGTCGCCGATGAGCGCGTACACGTCCATACCAGGGGGTGGACGCGGGGGTGAATAAAGCCCGGGTCCGCAGTCCGGTGGTCTTGGCCGGCCCGGGGCGTCGAGAGCCGTGTCATACGGATTATTGGGCCTGTGTCCCGGTCCGACCGCACGCCTCGTGCGGTCGAGACGGGAGTGACTCGCAATAATCCGTATCAGTGGCCCCCGGGGACGTGGAACCCCGGCACGAAGAGGACGTGATAGAGGACGAAGGCGATGAACAGCAGGTAGAAGGCCCCGCCGACGAGGAAGGGGCCGGGCCGCATGTTCCCGCCGGCGACCGTGCGCGCCCGGAGATAGAGGACGACGCCGCTGACCAGCGCCAGCAGCACCGAGAGGGCGTTCAGAAAGCCCGGCGTGCCCCACTGGAGCGTGAGGTTCCAGGAGGTAAAGAGGATGCCAAGCGTCACCGGGATAGTCCCCTGGAAGGCCATCGCCCCGGTGATGTTGCCGATGGCGAGCGTGTCCTTGTCCCGGGAGATCCACAGCACCGAGTTGAACTTCTCGGGCAGTTCCGTCGCCAGCGGCGCCAGCAGTAGCGACAGCACGGCGCCGGGGATGCCGATGACCGTCCCCGCCCACCTGACCTCGGTGACGAACAGGTCGGCGCCGGCGATGATACAGAGGAGCGCGACGGCCGTCTGGATCGCTACCACGGCCGTCCCGGGATTGCTCCCGTGATCGCGCTCCGGTCCGTCGCCCGACACGGAGTTCCCGCCCCGCTCGATGAGCGATCCGAGATACAGGTCCTCGAGCCCCTCGTTCTCGATCAGTTCGCCGCTCCGGAGCGACCGGCGCAGGTACACCAGGTAGAGCACGACCAGGACGATCGCGATGGCGACCTCGATCGCCCGGGAAGGGACCAGCGCCGCGAGGAAGGCCAGCGAGTAGCCGACGAGAAAGAAGGTCAGGTCCCGACGCGTCGACACGTGATTGAAGTGGAACTCGGCCCCGTACGAACGGCGCTCGCGGAAGTACAGCACGGAACTGCCGACGATGAACATGGCGATCGTCGCGAGCATGAACGGCGCGCCGAGGATGGCGCCGACGCCGATCTCGTCGGCGGCGGACTGCGCGCCGGCCCCCGGGTTGACGACGGTCTGGAGGATCGCGATCGTGGGGATCATCGTCTCCGGGAGCGCGGTCCCGACCGCCGCGAGGATGCTCCCGGTCGCGCTCTCGGAGACGCCGAGCCGGTGTCCCAGCCACTCGACGCCGTTGGTGAAGATCTCGGCGCCGAGTAACAACAGGAGAAAGGATCCGGCCAGCAGCGCGAGGTGTTCGACCGACGCCGCCGAGATGAGAAAGAGCGCGGACGGGAGCGGACTCATCAGTTGCATTTCCGGGACGAGCCTATTAAGCCATTCCATTGGCGCTGTTCGCCCGGGGTCGTCACGCTCCGTCGCACCGGGATCTGCGCGCTAGCGGCCGGATCGACGGCTTTTAGCGCGGTGGCGGCCTGCCCGCTGACGTGCTGGGAATCGCCGTCTCCGAGGCCGACGACGCCGCGGAACACGTCGCGGAGCACCTGTTCGCCCTCGCCGACTGGGAGCGCCGCGAGGACGCCGCCCGCCCGCCCGCCGACGGCGGCGGGACCGTCTACCACATCGAGGGCGTCGAACTGCGGACGTTCGCGGCGCTGCATCTCGACACGGCGGGCGTCGCGGCCGCCTTCGACGACCCGGACCTGATCGTCTTCCCGTCGCGCCACGCCGGCGACACGGGGCGGCTCCTGACGGCCCACCACACCGGCAACTTCGGCGACGCGGAGTACGGTGGCGAGCCGCGGGCGCTCGCCCGCGCCTGTCCGCACGCCCACCGGCGCGTCCTCGCGGCCTTGCGCGAACACGCGCCCGAGGAGTACGACGTGGGCACGGAGTGTACTCACCACGGGCCCAGCGACGTGGGCGCGCCCTCGATGTTCGTCGAGGTGGGCAGCGGCCCCGAGCAGTGGACCGATCCCGACGCGGCGCGGGCGGTCGCGCGGGCGATCCTCGACCTGCGCGGCGTCGGGTCGGACGCCGACCGCGAGGACGGGACGCGGCGCCACCTCGTCGGCTTCGGCGGGGGCCACTACGCGCCCCGCTTCGAGCGGGTGAGCCGCGAGACCGACTGGGCGGTCGGTCACGTCGCCGCCGACTGGGCGCTCGCGGACCTCGATCCCGACGCCGACCGGGCCGTGATCGAGCGGGCGTTCGCCGAGAGCGCGGCCGATTACGCCCTGCTGGCCGAGGGCGGGGAGCGCTTCGCGGCAGTCATCGAGGACCTGGGCTACCGTCCCGTCGACGAGACCTGGGTCCGCGAGACCGACGGCGTCCCCCTGGGGCTCGTCGCACGCCTCGAGGACGCGGTGGCGACGATCGATGACGGCCTCCGGTTCGGCGCGCCGGCCGCGGGCTACGAGGGGGACGTGACCGTCGTCGATCTGCCCGACGACCTGCTGGCGGCCGCCCGGGGGATCGACGCCGGGGCGGTGCGCGAGGCGGTCGCCGACGTGGCGCTCGCGTTCGACACCGAGCAGAGCGGGACACAGGTCACCGGCCCCTTCGCCGTCCACGATGTGGGCGACCGCGAGGCCCTGATCGACGCGCTCGCGGATCTCCTCGCGGCCGACTACGACGCCGTCGGGCGCGAGGACGGCGCGCTGGTCGCCCGCGAGACCGCCTTCGATCCCGACCTGGCCCGCGAGCGCGGTGTCTCCGAAGGCCCCGCGTTCGGGCGGCTCGCCGACGGCGAGGCCGTCGAAGTCGACGGCGAGGCAGTCGCGCCCGACGACGTGACCCGCGAGCGCGTCCGGCGCTTCGAACTCTAGGTTCGCTGTCGGCCGGACAGTACACTATCGCCACCACCACCATCGGAACCACCACCGCTTCGACTGGAGGTCGTGTCGCCGTCTGAGACTGTAAGCCGACGTTACCCGGCCGTTTCGCGCTGGTACGCTCGTTTTAATTTCGATGTCTGGAACGCCGAATGAGTCGGACGAGCGTCTGACGCCCAGGGGGAAAGCTAATAAACGCGCGTACGCAACGCACGTTCAAATCTATGGATTCGATCATCGACGACGCCATCGAGGAGGCCGAGGAGGAACGGGAGGACGGCGAGAGCGGGGGCGCGGGGCAGGCAGACGCCAGCGAGCCGGCGCGCGAGGAGATGTCGACCTCCGGCGAGATGACAGACGACGAGCTGGCGTCGGTCGTCAAGGATCTCGAGACGAAGATCACGGTCGTCGGCTGTGGCGGCGCCGGGGGTAACACCGTCACGCGGATGATGGAGGAGGGGATCCACGGCGCGAAGCTGGTCGCCGCCAACACGGACGCCCAGCACCTCGCCGACGAGGTGAAAGCCGACACGAAGATCCTCATCGGGCGCAAGCGGACCGGCGGTCGCGGAGCGGGGTCGGTGCCCAAGATCGGCGAGGAGGCCGCCCAGGAGAACATCGAGGACATCCAGCAGTCCATCGACGGGTCCGACATGGTGTTTGTCACCGCCGGACTGGGCGGTGGCACCGGCACCGGCGCCGCGCCCGTCGTCGCGCAGGCCGCCCAGGAGGCCGGGTCCCTGACAATCTCCATCGTCACCATCCCGTTCACCGCCGAGGGCGAGCGCCGGCGGGCAAACGCCGACGCCGGCCTCGAGCGCCTGCGGGCCGTCTCCGACACCGTGATCGTCGTCCCCAACGACCGCCTGCTCGACTACGCGCCGTCGATGCCCCTGCAGGACGCGTTCAAGATCTGTGATCGCGTGCTGATGCGCTCGGTGAAGGGTATGACCGAACTCATCACGATGCCCGGCCTCGTCAACGTCGACTTCGCCGACGTGCGGACCATCATGGAGAACGGCGGCGTCGCGATGATCGGCCTCGGGGAGTCCGACTCCGAGAACAAGGCCCAGGACTCCATCCGCTCGGCGCTGCGCTCGCCGCTGCTCGACGTGGAGTTCGACGGCGCCAACTCGGCGCTGGTCAACGTCGTCGGCGGCCCCGACATGTCCATCGAGGAGGCCGAGGGCGTCGTCGAGGAGATCTACGACCGCATCGACCCCGACGCCCGGATCATCTGGGGCGCCTCGGTCGACCAGGACTTCGAGGGGAAAATGGAGACGATGATCGTCGTCACGGGCGTCGAGAGCCCCCAGATCTACGGCCAGAGCGAGGCCGAACGCGAGCGGGCCGCCCAGCAGCTCGGCGACGACATCGACTACGTCGAGTAGTCCCTCTCGCGGCTGAAAGCCCGGCTTTCACTCCGACATTCTGCAACCCCCAATCACAATATAGAAAAACCAGCGGCGGCAACGAGTCGCCATGGACGTACCCTACGATCTGAGTTCGTACGTGCGCGTGCTCAAACTGGCGAGCACGCCATCCTGGAACGAGTTCTCCCAGGTGGCGCTGATCGCCGGGGCGGGCATCCTGCTCGTCGGACTCCTGGGCTTCGTGATCTTCGTGGTGATGCAGTTCGTGCCGGGCGCGGCACCGGGGTGACGACGGATGGGAATCTACGCCGTCAAGACCACGGCCAGCCAGGAACGCACCGTCGCGGACATGATCATCAACCGCGAGGAGCCGTCGGTCCACGCGGCGCTGGCCCCGGACTCGCTGACCTCCTACGTCATGGTCGAGGCCGACGATCCGAGCGTGTTCGACCGGATCCTCGACGAGATTCCCCACGCCCGTGGCGTCGTCCAGGGGGAGTCCTCGCTGTCGGAGGTCGAGCACTTCCTCTCGCCGAAACCCGACGTCGAGGGCATCGCCGAGGGCGACATCGTCGAACTGATCGCCGGGCCGTTCAAGGGCGAGAAGGCCCAGGTCCAGCGCATCGACGAGGCCAAGGACCAGGTGACCGTCGAACTGTACGAGGCGACGGTCCCCATCCCTGTCACCGTTCGCGGTGACCAGATCAGGGTGCTGGATAGCGAGGAACGCTGAGCAACGCGAAGCGTTCCTCGAATCGATCGAGCGGGAAGGAACGACCCGTGAGATAGCGAGGAACGCTGAGCAACGCGAAGCGT
>JBDGUH010000034.1:0-22302 GCA_042216055.1 Haloarculaceae archaeon | reverse complement strand
TGGTTGTAGAGTTGGCGATGACCATTGAGATGGTGTTCCAGTCCGTCCGCTACCTCGTCTGTCGGGTAAGCGCGGTAGCGGTGACTGTGTTCCATCGCTGTCTCTTGAGTAGGCGTATTGTCACTTAATCGTTTATGTCACGGGTTGTCGGCTTCATCCCCGGGGTCAAGCCCCGGGGTTTTCGCCTTGACAGCCGATAAAACCGATGGCGAGGCCCGGACGAACCGGGAGAGATTCGCGACCTGGCTTACATGTACCCGAGGTCGCGCAGGCGCTCCATCAGGTCCTCCTTGTCCTGGGCGCGGCCCGCGCGCTCGGTGGTGTTTGCCATGTCCTGCTGCCAGGCGGGTTGGTCGGCGGACTTGTCGGTCGACACCTCGCTGCCGAGCGACCGGAAGCCGGCGAAGTACTTCGGCGAGACGGGGACGTCGCCCTGCTGGACGCCCTCGGGGAGGTCGTCGTCCGTCTCGGGGACGTAGCCGTCGTCGGGGAACGCGTCGACGGTGTCCGGGACGACGAAGTTCCAGAACGTCTCCCACACGTCAGGTTCGGCGAACTGCAGGATCGGCTGAATGCGGTCGTGGGGCGGGTAGATGTCGGGGTCGTGGCGCGGCGAGAAGAACGTCTCGTCGGCGCGGGCCTCCTGCTCGTCCCAGCGCACGCCCGAGAGGATGCCGTCCACGTCGTACTCCTCGATGGCGTCGTTGAGCGCCACCGTCTTCAGGAGGTGGTTGCCGACGTAGGTGTCAAGCAGGAACGGGAAGGTGTCCTCCTCGTACTCGAGGATGTTGCGAACGTGGTGCTGGTTGTGTTCCGAGAGCGCGTCGACCGGGATCTCGTCGCCGGGTTCGAGGTCGTTGTCCTCGACGTAGGCGCCGACGTCTTCGTTGCGCGCCCAGATGACCTCGAGGTCCCACTCGTCGGCCCAGTGCTCGACGAACTCGATCAGTTCGTCGAAGTGCTGGTAGTGGTCGATGAACACGACCGGCGGCACCTCGAGGTCGAACCGGTCGGCCACCTCCTTGACGAAATAGAGGGTGAGCGTCGAGTCCTTCCCGCCGGTCCACATCACGACGGGGTTCTCGTACTGCTCGAGGCCCTCCTTGGTGACCTCGATGGCCTTCTCGATCTTGTGTTCTACGCTCGGGTAGTCTGCCGGTTCCTCTCCCTCGCCGTCGCTGTAGTCGACGTCGAGGTAGTCGGGGAACTGCGCTCGCGTCATGGGTAATGAGATATAATTAGTCAGCCGGTAAGTAGCTTGTGAACCTCGACGTGATCCGCAGGCAGGGCTCGACTGCGGCGGGACCGTCCCCACCCGGCAGGCGATGATCTATTCTTGACGACCAGTCTGATTTCTCTCACACCGCGACCGATAGCGGGCGAGCGGTGAGTACAGCGTCCGTTTCACAGTAATTCGATTTTTACCCTCCGCTGACACTAAGCCGATTGCCGGACGACGTGATCGTGTCATGCACTCACGCACGTTGCTCGTGGTTGCGGCGCTGGCGGTCGTCCTCGCGGGCTGTGCCGGTGGCGGCGCGGGCGGAACGAGCGGCCCGACGGACGCGGCCAGTTTCGCCGGCGGCGCCGGCGGTCAGGCGGCCCCGGAGACCGGCAGCGGGGCCAGCGGCGGGGCGGCCATGGAGACAGCCACCGCGGCCGGCGACGGTGGAGGATCGAGCGGCGGCGACGTTTCCACGCCTGCCGCGGCCGACCGCGCCATCGTCCGAACGGGCCGGATGCGCGTGCGCGTCGACGACTTCGCGGCGAGTCGACAGCGTGTCAGCACCCGCGCCCGGGAACTGGGCGGGTTCGTCGGCGCGGCGAACCAGACGCGCCACCGGACGGACAACCGGACCTGGACGACGGGATACGTCGTCGTCCGCGTGCCGACCGACCAGTACGACGCGATGCGGGAGACCGCGAGTCGCCAGGGGACGGTCCTCGAAGCGCGGACCCAGACCGAGGACGTGAGCGACCAGCTCGTCGACCTCCAGGCGCGACTGGAAAACCTCCGGGCGCGGCGCGACCGCCTCCGGAGCTTCTACGATCAGGCCGACTCGACCGACGAGCTGCTCCAGATCGAGGACGAACTGTCCTCGGTCCAGGGACGGATAGAACGCGTCCGGGCACAGCAGCGCGCCCTCCAGCGGCGGGTCGCCTACTCCACGCTCCGGGTGGAACTGCGCGAGCCCGAACCCCCGGCGGACGAGCCCACGCCCACCCCGGCCTACCACGAGCGCTCGCTCTCGGGAACGTTCCTGTCCTCCGTCGCCGACATCGCCACGTACGGCCGAGCGCTCCTGGTGACTGCCGCGGGGATGCTCCCCTGGCTGCTCCTCTCGGTCGCCGGACTCGGCGTGGTCTGGGGCGCGGTGCGGGGCCTGCGAGCCAGCGACGGGGCTGGCGCGAAAACGGGCGCCGTCGAGCGATCGAATGACGCGTCCGCTACCGAGAGACGGGCCAACGCGGGAGGGGAGACACAACGCGAGCGTGCGCCCCGAGATCAGGAGCCACCCGGGACGACCGAGAACGACGACCGCGACGACGAGAGTGAAAGCGTCGACAGGACCGGCCACGACGGGGTGCCCTGACGGCCACGACGGCTACCTCGACGTGGACTGGCGGTACCAGTGGCTGTCGAGTGCTGTCGCTCCTCGTGACGGGAACGCACGACCGCCGTCGCCGGATCAGTCGCTGATAAAGTCGTTGTCGCGCCAGTTGACGCCGTCGGGCTGATCCTCGCGCGGTTCCTCGACGACGTTGATCGTTGCGGGGCGCTCCTCGCCGTCGACGATGCGGACGGCCTGGAGCCCCTCCTCGACGGCGGCGATCGCCGTCAGCGTACCCTTCTCGGCCTCCAGTGCGACCTCACAGAGGACCTCGAACATGGGGTACTGGAGCGCGGTGTTCTGGAGGACGGTCTCGCGGTCGCCCTTGAAGCAGGCGTACTCGACGAGTTCCGACTCCGGCTCTTCCTCTTCGTCCTCGAAGGTCCCCCACTGTGGCCCGCCGTTCCCGCCGCGGTTCGGCGGCGTTCGTGTCCCGGGGCCGTCCTCCTCGGGGTCCTCCTCGTAGACGCGGTTCTCCGTGACGCTGGCCTTGAGTTGGGCCGTCGGGGTGTACTTGCTGATGCTCTCGTCGGCGGCGACGGCGCTGATGATCAGGGTGTTGTTCCGCCTGGTGATCTCGACGTCAGCGATCTCCGGCGGGAGGTCGGCGTCCTCGAAGAAGTCGTAGGTGTCTTCGAGTGGCAGTTCGAGCGTCGAATGGAGTCTGTATACACGGCTGGTCATAGTTTGTGAACGTGTGGCAGTCGTCGACGACCTTCGCTGACGCGAGATGCTCAGCTACACGTAGGGCCCCTGGGCATATATGACCTGCCCTTCAGACCCCAGCGTCCGCGTACCGGGAGTAACGACCAGCTACCGGACGACCAGGCGAATATATCGAGGACAGGATTCAGAAAGAAAATCAGTCGTCGGCGGCCGCGCTCTCGCCGGTGGCGGCGGTCTCCTCGATGCTCGGCGGATACTTCCCCCGGTCGAGTCGCAGGTCGGACTGGGGCCGGGCCATACAGGTGAGCGCGTACCGCTCGCGCTCCTCGTCGGTGAGGCCACGTGCGGCCGGCTGGGTCACCTCGCCCTCGAGTATCTGGGCGGTACAGGCCAGACACATCCCCACCCGGCAGGAGTACTCCTGGGCGATCCCCTCCTCGAGACACCGCGAGAGGATCGTCTCCGTGTCGGCGACCGTGATGGTGTCCCCGGTCCCGACGAACGCCACGGTGTAATCGGTCATGTCCCGGGGTTCGGAATCGCCCCGCAAAACTCTTTCTCCCCGGAACGGGGGGACCAGACAAGTAAAGAGTTTTCTCCGTGCGCGCGCCAGGGGCGTCCATGACAACCCACGAGGTCGACGTCGTCGTCGCGGGGGCGGGGACGGCGGGGTGCTACGCGGCCGCGACGGTGGCCCGGGCGGGCTACGACGTGGTGGTCGCGGAGCGCAAGAGCGAGTCGGAGGCGGGCCACATCGCCTGTGGCGACGCGCTGAAGGGCGCCTCGAACTTCCCGGAGTCGATCCCGAAGTCCCGGATCACGCCCGCGTTCACCAACACGGGCGTCGACCACGGCCGCTTCGAGATCCCACAGCAGGACGCCGTGCTGGAGATCCCCGTGCCGGGCGAACTGGCCGTCATCGATCGCTGGGAGTACGGCCGCCGGATCATCGCCGGGGCCGAGGACGCCGGCGCGGAGTTTCACTACGACACCGTCGTTCAGGACGTGTGCCAGGACGAGGACGGCCGCGTGACCGGCCTGCGGGCCACCCGGAAGGGCGACCCCGTCACCTACGACGCCGACGTGGTGATCGACGGCGCGGGCGCGCTGTCTGTCCTCCAGGACAAGGCCGATTTCTCGTCCGCCACGTTCGACACGAACGTGCAGTACTCGCAGTTTTGCTCGGCTTACCGCGAGATCGTCGAGGTCGACGACCCGGTCGAGTGGGACGACGCTCTGGTGTTCAAGCCCACCGACCGCGCCGCGGGCTACCTCTGGTACTTCCCGCGGACGGAGACGGAGATCAACGTCGGCCTCGGGTTCCAGATGAACGAGGAACCGATGACGCTGGTCGAGGACCTGAAACGCGACCTCCGTGGGCGCGAGGAGTTCGCCGGCGCGGAGGTGAAGGACAAACTCGGCGCGGCCCTCCCGACGCGTCGGCCCTACGACTCGGCGGTCGCGCCGGGCTTCCTGGCCGTCGGTGACGCCGCCGGCCACGTCAACCCGACGACCGGCGGGGGCATCGCCGGCGCCGCCTACGCCGGGACGTACGCGGGCGAGCAGGCCGTCGGCGCCATCGAGGAGGGGCGGGCCGGCGAGGAGGCGGCCCTCTGGGAGTACAACGAGCGCGTCATGGACCACTTCGGGGCCCGGTACGCGGCGCTCGACGTGTACAACATCTTCACCACCGCCTACGACGTGGACGACCTGATGGCGCTGCTCGCGGCGCTCCCGGTCCGGAAGCTTTCGGAGGCGCTGTACTCCGGATCGGCCGACGTCGGGTTCCTGTTGAAACTCAAGACCGCGATCAAGAGCGTCGGCCACTGGGGGACGATCTACGACCTCTATCAGACGAAAAACCAGGCCGACGCGCTGCTCGATCACTACGAGGGCTACCCGACCGGGCCCGACGCGTTCGAGGGCTGGCGTCAGCGCCGCGACGACCTGATGGACGAGGTATACGCCGTCACGGGCGCCGACGCGAAGTACTGATCAGGGCTTGCCCGCGAGCGCGGCCGACAGCGTCTCGGCGAGCCAGTCGACGCCGATCGCCAGCGATCGTTCGTCCACGTCGAAGGTCGCCGTGTGGTGTCCGCCGGGGTGATCGGTCCCGACACAGACGTAGGCGGCCTCGCCGCCGTGCTCCTGGACGCGTCGCATGAGGTAGGTGGCGTCCTCGCTCCCGCCGAGGCCCGCCCGTCGAAGCCGCGAGGTGACGCCCTCGACGCCTTCGGCCGCCGCGTAGGCGGTCTCGACGAGGTCGGGATCGTTCTCGGCGGAGGGCGCTCCGCCGGTGCGTTCGACGTCCACCTCGCAGTCGTGCATCTCGGCGGCGCCCGACAGCACGCGGTCGGCCCGATCGCGCATGTACTCCATGAGCGCGGTGGTCTCGCCACGGACCTCGCCCTCGATGGTGGCCGCCTCGGCGACGATGTTCGACGCGGTGCCGCCCTCGATCCGGCCGGCGTTGATCCGGGTCGCGCCGTCCTCGTGGCGGGGGATGGCATAGAGGTTCTGGACCGCCGCCGCGAGCGCCTGGTTCGCGTTGCGGCCCTGGGCGGGGTGCCCGCCCGCGTGGGCCGACTCGCCGGTGAACGTCGCGTGGAACTGGCTCACAGCGAGGATGTCGTCGATCGCGGCGACCACCTCGCCGGTCGGGTGATCGAGGCCGACGTGGACCGCGTAGAAGGCGTCCACGTCGTCTAGGAGGCCGCTCCGGGCGATCGGATCGGCCCCGCCGACGACCTCCTCGGCGGGCTGGAACAGCACCTTCAGCGTCCCCTCGAACCCCCGTTCGGTCAGCGTCTCGAGGACGCCGACGCCGAAGGTCACGTGGGCGTCGTGCCCGCAGGCGTGCATCGCGGGCGTCTCCGCGCGGAACCCCTCGGCCGCCGGGACGTGATCCGGGTCGGCTGCCTCCTCGCGGGGCAGGGCGTCGATGTCGACGCGGAGCGCGACGGTCGGCCCCTCGCCGCGCTCGATCGTGGCGAGCGCGCCGGTGTACCCCTCGCCCACCGTCTCGAGGAGGGCGGGGTCGGCGCCGGCATCGCGGGCGCGTTCGCGCCAGGTCGCCAGGTCGGTCGCGTCGGGCACGCCCCGGCGGGTCCCGCCGAACAGGGCCGGGCCCGTCACCACGTCCTCGACGCCGATTCGCTCCAGTTCCTCGAGGATGCGCGCGGTCGTGTAGAACTCCCGCCAGGCGGGTTCGGGGTGCCGGTGGAGGTCTCGCCGCAGCGAGACCAGTCGGTCGAAGCGGTCCTCGTCCATACCGCCAGGGTCGTCCCCGAGGGCCTTATGCCCCCCGGCGTCAGGAACCGAGCTGGCTTCGCTGTTCGACCTCGGCCTGGACGTGGATCCCCGGAGGATACTGTCGGCCGGCGACGGAGCGGGCGAACGCCTCGTAGCCGACGATCTCGATGGTCCGGGTGTAGACGGTGTAGTCCCAGGACTCGAATCGCCGGTCGCCGGGGCCGAGCGTCTTCGACTGCGGGACGCGCAGGTGATCCGGCGGCCGCGGGTGGGGGCCTTTGAGTTCGACGCCCTTGCGAGCGGCGCGCTCCTTGATGCCGTCGACGACCTCGTCGAGGCGGTGGCGATCCCCGCTCTGGAGCGTGAGCCTGGTGACGAAGGGCATCGACCGGAGCGTCGCGGCCGACGGACAAAAGCCCATCCCTTCGGAAGCGCCGTGAGGTGTTTTTTCGGCGGGGGTCCGATATTCTCTTAAGTACCGATCGTTTACGTGTGGGTAATGATCGAGGCCACGAGCGCGGGAGCCATCCTCTATCGCGACACCCGTGGCCGGCGTGAGTACCTGCTGCTCAAGAGCCGTCCCGGGGACTGGGAGTTCCCGAAGGGCGGGGTCGAGGGCGAGGAGGAACTGCAACAGACCGCCATCCGCGAGGTAACAGAGGAGGCCGGAATCGAAGACTTCCGGCTGATCGACGGCTTCCGCAGAGACTACGACTACGTGTTCGAGGCGAACGGCAACACCATCCACAAGACGGTCCACCTGTTCATCGCCAAGTCCTACGAGGCGTCGGCGGAGCTCTCGAACGAGCACCGCGACCTCCAGTGGCGCGACTACGAACAGGCGATCAACACCGTCACCCAGGACGGCCCGCGGGACATCCTGCGGGACGCCCACGACTTCCTCGACGAGGAGGTAGAGACGGGAGACGCCGGGGAGTGACCGGCCGGGGTGCCGGCACGCGGGAACGATGGGCGGTCCGACGCGAGTAACGGTTTTCCCGCCCGGCCCCCAGGTGAGAGCCGTGCAGGTCGACAGCGAATTCGGCTTCGAGTTGCGGGTCTGCCAGTGGGCGGAGCGACACTGGCCGCCGCGGGAAGGCGGGCGGCCCACCGTGATCGCCCGCCAACTCGGCACGGGGCGCCGGCGCTGGGACACCGTCGTCCTCGAGTGTGATCCCGAGGGGCTGGCCGCGAGAGCGGCCTTCGGCGAGCGGGCGCTGGATTCGGACCTGCTGCACGTCGTGGGCCACGCGCCCGCCGAGTGGGCCTACTACCGCGACGCGCTACCGGATCCCGGCTACCCCTGGCGATACGTCCGCGAGGCGGTCCACCGCGCGGCCGGCCGCGGAGCCATCGAATCGCGCAAGCGCGGCGGTCGCATCGAGATTCGCCGGATCGCGCCCTATCCGGACTGGGTCGAGCGCGTCGTCGCTATCGAGAACAAACCCGACCTGGATCGGTCGGCCGCCCGGGACCTCGCCGATCAGTTGCACCGCGACGTGGCGCTGGGGCTGGCCGACGAGGTGTGGGTCGCCACGGCCGCCACGGGCGAGCGCGTCGAACCGATCCTGCTCGAGGACCTGCCGGCGGAGGCGGGCATCCTGACGCTCGCGGACGACGGGACGGTCGAGGTGAGCTGGCACCCCCGGACGCTTGCCGTCGCGGAGCCGGGCACGCGCGTCCTCGAGAACCCCGACGCGGGGCCAAGCGCCGCCCGCTTCGAGTACGCCGATCCCGACTGGAAGGCCGCCAAGCGCCGCGAAATCGCCGAGCGGGCCTACGAGCGCGGCTGGCGCTCCTACGCGGACACGATGCGGCCCGACTGCCGGCACTTCGAGTTGCGGCCAGACGGCGAGTGGGTCCTGCCAAGGTGTGTGGCCAAGGGGCGCGTTCCGACCGCGAGCGAGTGCCGGGGCTCGTGTCCCGAATTCGAGCCCGAGCCCCCGGCCTGGCGCTCGCAGGGGTGGCCCATCGAGGGTGGTCCCGGCGCGGCGATCAAGCGCCTGCTGGCGGAACGACGGGCGCGGCGGCGGCCGTGATCGGCCCGTTCGACGGACGCGGCGGCCGGCGTGGGGCTGTCCGCTGTCGGGTTCGGGATCGGCGGCTGGACTACGCCCTCGCGTCGATCCGCTCGCGGGAGATCGCCAGACGGAACGTCGGCACCGTGCGCTGGACGCGCTCGACGACGCCCCGGTCGGTCAGCGCGTACAGCGTCGATCGGACCTCGTCGACCGACGGATCCCGGCCGGCCTCTTGGAGCGCGTGCAGCGTCGCGACCACGCTCTTTGGTTCGCCGTCCGGCCCCGCGAGCACGTCCACGACCGCGGCCTGGAAGTCCGCGAGTTCGATCGTCTGGTCGGCGTCGCCGCCGACGAGTTCGACCGCTTCGGGCGTCGCACAGATCAGGCTGTCCTCGTCGCGGTAGTAGTAGTCACCGAGTTCGGACTCGAGGTAGGCGTGGACCTCGCTGCCGCTGTCCATCCCCCAGCGCTCGCGCAGTTCGGCGTTCTTCGTGGGCTGGAGTTCGACCACGTCGGCGAGTCGCTCGCGCGCCTCCTCGGAGAGTGCCATCGCCGGAGGGTACGCCGACGGAGGTATTAGGGCGTTCTGGACTCGCCTCGGCCGGGAGCGTCCGACCCCTTTTTACCGAGTGGCGCGGTACTGCCGGTCGTGAGCGACCACGTCTCGACGGGGTGTGTGCCCATCGACGACCTGTTGGGCGGGGGGTTCGAGCGCGGGGCGGTGACCCAGGTGTACGGCCCGCCGGCGGCGGGCAAGACGAACCTCGCGCTGAGCGCCGCGGTGGACGCGGCCGCCCGCGGGGAGTCGTCGCTGTTCGTCGACACCGAGGGGCTGTCGGCCGACCGGATGGAGCAGGTCGCCGACGCCCGCGCGAGCGACACCGGCGAGACGCTGGCGGACCTGGCGGGTCGCATCGTCATCTCGGAGGCGCTCGACTTCGAGGAGCAGCGCGAGGCGGTGCAGGACGCCGCCGACCTCGCCGGGGAGGTGTCGCTGATCGTGCTCGACAGCGCGACGGGCTTTTACAGGCTGGAGCGCACCGAACGAGCCGAGGGCGAGGCGCTGCGGGCGGTCGCCCGACAGATCACGCACCTGCTGTCGCTGGCCCGCAAGCACGACCTGGCGGTAGCGTTCACCAACCAGGTGTTCTCCGATCCCGAGAGCGAACGCACGCGGGCGCTGGGCGGTCACACGCTGAACCACTGGTCGGGGGCGATCGTCCGCCTCGAGCGCTTCCGGGGCGGCAATCGCCGGGCGACGCTGGAGAAACACCGGTCGCTGCCCGCTGGAGACACGGTCCAGTTCCGCATCACTGACGAGGGCCTCGCCGCCGGGGAGCCCTAGTCGTTCCGGCGGGAGCGCGGTGATCCCCGTCCCGGGACGCCTGCGGCGAGCCGATCGGGCAGCACGACCGCATCGGCGACGCGGTACCCCGCCAGGCCAAAGAGGAGCAGCGTCGCCCACAGCCCAGGCTGGAGGAGCGGGTACACCCAGTCGGGGATGCCCCCGACCAGCGGCGGCAGTCGGGAGACGAGGGTGTTCAGCCCGTAGGCGTGGACGTGAAAGAACAGGAGGGCCAGGACCGGTATCGCCGGGTAGCCGCCGCGATCGAACTCGACGGCCAGCAGCGCAAGCACTGCCGGGATCGCGGCCACGAAGTAGTAGACGTAGGGCAGCGGCGTGATCAGGAGGAAGGTCCCGACGCCGAGGGAAAACACCGCCCGGTCGGCGTCGCGGGCCAGCAGCGACGCGACGGCGACGAGCGCGGCGATGCCCAGGCGGACGTAGAACTCCCCGGGGAGCCAGTGGAGCTGCCGGAAGTAGGGCGGGAACCAGAGGTAGGCCCTCGGGAGCCGATCGCCCCCGCCCTGGCCGACGCCCCACGCCAGCACGTCGAGATAGTGGAGATTGGCGTCGAGGCCGAACACCAGGACCGAGACGGCGACGAGCGCGACCCCGCCCGCGAGCGCGCCCAGGAAGCGATCGCGGTCCGCGAGCAGGTGGGCGCCGACGGGCGCGTAGGCGAACTTCAGGACGCCGACCCCGGCGGTCGCGACGCCGCTGGCGAATCCCCCCGTCCGGTCGTCGGCGAGCAGTCCCACCAGCGCGAACGTCACCAGTGCCCCCGTGAGCGCGCCGGTCTGGCCGAGCTTGAACGAGAGCATCACGGGGTAGTAGCCCGCGAGCGCCCACAGGCCGAGCAGGCGCTCGTACCACCGCAGGGACACCCCGAGCTGCGAGACGGCGAGCTGGAGGGCGACCCACAGCAGGAGCGTCGTCAGGACGCCGAACGCGATGCCCGCCCCGCCGTGGGAGAGCGCCGTGAACGGCCAGAACACGAGGATGAAGATCGGCGGGTAGAGATACGTTCCCCAGAAGCCGCCGTGACTGTTGGTGACGTAGATGGACTGCCCGTTCAGGAAGCGATGGACGGCCCCCTGATACACCGAGAGGTCCTGGAAGTTGATCGCCTGTGCGTTGGGTTCGACCGCTCGCACCCACGCCTCGATGGCCGGATACACGAACAGTAACACGAGCGTCAGGACTGCGAGGGCGACGAAGACGGGCCTGCGCTCGCGGAGCGAGCAGAGCCGCGACGCGACTGACATGTCCGGCCTGAGAGGGGGTCGAAACGAATACTTTGTGATAGGTCGACGCCGCCGTGAGCGTCGCAGTCAGGCGATCAGTAGATGAGGTCCGGGTCGTTCTCGACCATGTACAGGGTGCGGGCGGCGATGTTGACGGCGTGGTCGCCGACCCGCTCGAGGTCGCGGATCGTCAGCAGGAGACGGGAGACGTCGCCCATCATTTGCTCGATCTCGGCCTCGCTGGCGCCCTCCTCGACCTGGTGTTCGAGGAGGTCCATGACGACCGTCTCGGAGGCGGCCTCGCAGTGGGCGTCGATCTCGTCGTCCCGCTCGGCGATCTCGTAACAGACCTCGGCGTCCTCCTCCGAGTAGGCAGCCATCGCCATCTCGACCATCTCGAGGGTGTCGTCCGCGATCTCCTGGATGTCGACCTCGGGGTAGGCGTCCCGCTCGGCCTCGAGCGTGTAGTCCCCGAGGTTCGTCGCCAGGTCCGCGATCCGCTCGAGGTCGGTGATGATCTTGAACGAGGCGGCGATAAAGCGCAGGTCCGAGGCGACCGGCTGTTGCAGCGCTAGCAGGTCGATACAGTCCTGCTCGAGTTCGAGGTACAGTTCGTTGATCTCGTCGTCGCCCTCGATCACCTCCCAGGCGAGATCCTCGTCTTTCTGTTCGAGCGCGTCGAGGCCGAGCCGGAACCGCTCGAGGACGACCTCGGACATGTACAGCACGTCTTCTCGGAGGTTATCGAGCCCCTCCTGATAGGATTCGCGCGGCATGCCGTTCAGTGGACGGGTCGAGCGTATGAGCCTTTCCACTCCCTCACGTTTCGCCCCTTTTTTACAGGAGGTCGAAGCGAACCGCCGGGCCTGACAGCACCTACGTCGCCCGCTCTATGCCCGCACCCGGGGCGCGATCCTCTCGACCAGCGCCGTCAGGTCGGGGAACTCGTAGGTCGGTTCGGCCTCGAGGTCGAGATCCGCGCGATGGGGCCGCCGGAGGAACGCCGAGTCCAGGCCGGCACGATCGGCGGCCACGACGTCCGTCTCGCTGTCGCCGACGTACAGCGCGTCGGTCGTTCCGAGGTCGGCGAGCGCCTGCTCGATGTAGCTCGGATCCGGCTTCCGGCGGCGGTGCCCGGCGACTGTCGGCTCGCGGCCGTACACCACCTCGAAGCGCTCGTCCAGGCCGAAGTGCTCGACGATGAACTCGACGGTGGCCTGCTGGTTGTTGCTGACGACCGCCAGCGGACATCCGAGGTCTTCGAGCGCCGCCACGTCGTCGTAGAGGGGTTTCTCTCCCGACCGGATCACGCCACGCTGGGCCGTCGCGGCGTTTGCCTCCCGGCGCCGCCAGAACGCCGCCGGATCGAGGTCGAACTCCTCGCGGAGACGGTCGGCCCGAATGGCGTCCTCGACGGCCAGCGACCGGACGAGGTCCGACGGCGGGTCGCGGTCGAACTCGCGGAAGGTCTCGCGGATGGCCGAGACGAGCAGTTCAGTGTCCGTCCGCTCGACGAGAACTCCGTCGTTGTCGAAGACGATCGCGTCGTACGCTGTCATCTGGTGGGGGACTGTAGGTGCCTGCAGGTACATGGGCGCTCCGGCCAGCCGTCGCGGTCCCCGACCGACCCGACTCCGGAACTCCGTACTCGGCCCCTCTGTCGACGAGACGAGCATCTATCTATGTAGGGAACACCCGGTCGACAGTGACGGGGCGAGTTCTATCACGGGAGAGTCCGCCGTTCACGGCGACAGGGGGTGGTCCCGATCCGGCCTCCGGCGGTCTCGCGTCGGTTCATCCGGACTATTGTTTCCCGGCCCGACCGGACGATTCGTGCGGTCGAGACGGAAGTGACTCAATAATCCGGATCGCGGTTCGGTTCCGAAACGCCGCTCAGATCACGAGTGATCGGACACGCTATATATATTTGAACACGTTTATGTTCCCCCGTCACCGAGTGATAGCCATATGGAGACGCGCAAGGTGCAGGTGACGGGCGGGTCGACGTACACCGTGTCGCTCCCCAAGGACTGGGCGACGGACAACGACGTCAGCGCCGGGAGCGTCGTGGAGTTTCACGACGAGAAGGACCTGCTGTTGCTCTCGCCGCGCACCGAGGACGAGCGCACCGAGGGGATCCTCGACATCGCGGGGCTCGAGGACGAGCACGAACTCACTCGCGCTGTCATGACGATGTACGTGAGCGGGTTCGACGTGATCCGACTCGAGGCCAGTCGCATCTCGGCCGCCCAGCGCCGGATCGTCCGCGAGGCCACCCAGGGGCTCGTCGGCCTCGAGGTCATCGAGGAGACCGGCGACCGCGTGGTGTTGCAGGACCTGCTCGACTCCTCGGAGCTGTCGATCCACAACGCGATCACGCGGATGCGACTCGTCTCGCTGACGATGCTGGCCGACGCCATCGAGGCGCTGATCGAGGACGACGACGAACTGGCAAACGACGTGCGGGAGCGAGACGACGACGTGGACCGTCTCTGGTACATGGTGTCGCGCGTGTTCCGGACGGTCCTGCGCAACCCCACGTCGGCAAACGAGATCGGGTTCCCCCGGGAGACGGTGTTCGACTACCAGTCGAGCGCCCGACAGCTGGAGCGGATCGCCGACCACGCGACCAAGATCGCGGACCTCGCGCTCGAGGTCGGCGAGATCACCGGCGAGACCGCCGACCTCCTGCGGGAGATGCAGGAGGCGGCCGTCGAGGTACCCGAGACCGCGATGGACGCCCTGCTGACCGACGACGGCGACGAGGCCGTCGAACTGGCAAACGAGGCCCGCTCGCGCATCCCCGAGGTCGACGAGAAGGCCCGCGCCGTCGACCGCCAGATCCGCGAGTCGGACCCCCAGAGCGCGCAGGCGCTCGGCCTCGTGGTCGACTCCCTGTCCCGAACGGCCGACTACGGGGGCAACATCGCCGAGAGCGCCCTCCAGAAAGCCGCGCCGCGGCCGTAGTCCGGCAGGTCCGGCGGAGTACAGTCGGACACCGATCAGTGTTCGTCGTACAATCGCTCCAGCAGTGACGCCGCACCGTCGGCCGTCTTGCGGTACCGCCGGTCGCCGTCGGGGGTCCGGACGGCGTACTCGTAGTGGTCGCTGTTCAGGACGGACCAGCGGTCGGCGCGCCGGACGAACACCTATTGTTCGTTGTCTTCCGGACGCTATGTTCCCCCGGACGCTACCGTTGTCCTCGCGCTACTACTCCTCGACGAGGACGGCGTTGACCTGTCCGTCCTGGCCGGGCCGGGAGGTGACGCGGGCGCGTCCCTCGCTGGTCTCGATGATGGCGCCGCGGGTGATGATGTTCCGCCGGACGTAGTTGGGATTCGAGGGGTTCTCGACGACGTCCTCGATGGTGGCCTCGCGGACCTCGCCGCCGTCGGCGACGCTGGCGACGTTCGTGCTCACTGCCCGGACCTTCTCCGTGCCGCCGCGGGCGTCGACGACCTTCAGCTTCCGGTCGCCGACCCGGGTCTCGGTCGACTCCTGACCGAGTTCGTGCTTTCGCTTCTTGCGCGCGTGTCGTCGCCGGCCGCCGGTCCGCTTGCGCGGGGACGGTCCCTGATCTTTCATACCCGGGGAGACGCCGAGGGCACACTTGAACCGTTCGATGCCGACCGGAGCCGTCCCGGCGTGGCCACCCGGCACGGTGCGGAGCCGAAACCGACTTGGCCGGGCCGCGCCGAGACGGGAGCGATGAGCCTGCAGACGGCCGTCGCCGCCCCCTTCGCCGCCGCGGGCGTTCGACGGATGGGGGAAAGCGAGTTCGTCGTCGCGCTGTCGCTGGATCGGGACTGGTTCTCGCCCGACCAGGCCAAGCGGCTGGTCGACGTGGCCGAGGGCGAGGGCCTCCTCGAGCGCGAGGAGGGAGAGCTGGCGGTCACGTTCGACCCCGCCGAGATCGCCGTCCCCGAGGGGTTCGTCCCGGACGAGAGCATCCTCCGGGAGCGCTCGACGTTCGAGCGCCTGCTGGACGCCGTCGTGCAGGCCGGCGGCGAGAAACAGGACGCGGTCGCGGCGATCAACGGCCTGCAGGGCGAACTGGGGATCACGCTGGAGGCCGCGGCCGTCGTGTACGCCCGCCGGCAGGGCGTCGCCGTCGGGGACCTCGCCGAGCGCGCCCGGGAGGAGCTGTGATGGTCGAGGATCGCACGACGGAACCCCGGCGGGTGGCTCAGCTCCTGGCCTCGGAGCTGACGGGACTGGAACGTGGGCCGCTTGCGGCCGTCGAGGTGGTCGACGCCGATCCCGACGCGGAACCGTCGCCCGAGGGCCCCGTCGCGTACGCCATCGCCCACGGCGGGAACCGGGTAGGCGAGGTGCGTCTGTACGACGCGGGCGCGACCGTCGAACTCGCGGACGGCGACGCGCTCGGAGACGCCGCTGACGGGGCGAGGCCGTCCATCGAGGGGACGGCGCCCGGCGAGCGCGGCGTCCCGATCGTGGAGACGGAAGGCGGCGCCGCGATGCGAGTGTCGTCGGGCGCGGCTGTCAAGCGCACGCTCGACGTGCTCGTCGCGGTGCTGTCGATGCGGGCGAACGGCGCGTAGCCCGTCTCAGACGGGTTCGGTCTCGCCGATGGCGCGGGAACTCCAGGCGATGAAACCCGTCAAGACGAGGACAGCCCCGACCAGCGTCAGGACGGCGCCGACGATCCAGACGGTGAGCGTGAATCCGACGGGGATGCCCAGCACGGCGACGACGATGGGCGAGAGCAACAGCAGCAGGGAGCCGCCGCCGACGATCCGCCGGTGTTCCGGCGCGAGGTCGACCCCGATCCTGAAGCGGGCGTCCTCGTCTTCGGGTTCGGGGGCCGCGAGCCCCAGACAGAACACCGGCACTCCGGTAAACACCAGCGTCCCGGCGACGGCGGTGGCCCAGAACGCTCCCGCTCCGGCGAACTGGAGGAGAGCGCCGACGAGCACGAGCGAGAAGCCCCCGACCAGCCCGAGCGGTCGCAATCGAGGGTCGTCCAGCAGGCTGTTCATGTCCGGGAGTGGCTCCGCGACCTCTCTCACGTTCAGGGAGCGATCCATGTTCCGGGCTACCACGTGCAGTACCATATATTCGGGGGACAGGAGACCGATCGTGTTCAGAGACGCAGGCAACCGCGGAGGCGTGTCGGGACGAGAGCCCCTGGCGGCTGCACTCCCTGGCTCGCTGCGCTCCGCACTGCGTCACGGTGCTTGTGTCACAGAGTGACCGGGTGACACACCGCCCGCTCCATGGACAGGTTTATATGCCGCGCGCTGTCTCTATCAGTTGCTTATGTCCAACAACGAGGGCACGTCGGGATCCCCGGCGGATCGAGTTCTTCCAGGGCACACTGGATTCAACGTCTGAGATAGACGACGCACGTATTTTCGACACGACGCTGCGCGACGGCGAGCAGTCGCCACGCACGTCGTTCAGCTACGAGGACAAACGCGAGATCGCGGCCATCCTCGACGACATGGGGACTCACGTCATCGAGGCGGGGTTCCCGGTCAACTCCGACGCGGAGTTCGAGGCCGTCCGCGACATCGCGGAAAGCACCACGAACACCGTCTGCGGGCTGGCCCGCGTGGTCGAGAAGGACGTGGAGGCGGCGCTCGATTCGGGCGTCGACCTGGTCCACGTGTTCGTCTCGACCAGCGACGTGCAGCTCGCTGATTCGATGCACGCGACCCGGCAGGAGGCGCTCGACAGCGCCGTCGAGTCGGTCGAGCGCGTCCACGAGGCCGGTGTCGAGTGCATGTTCTCGCCCATGGACGCGACCCGGACCGACGAGTCGTTCCTCCTCGAGGTCATCGAGGAGACGACGGCCGCGGGTGCCGACTGGATCAACATCCCGGACACCTGCGGCGTCGCGACGCCGGGTCGCTTCCACGACCTCATCGCGGAGGTCACCGACCACACCGACGCCCGCATCGACGTCCACACCCACGACGACTTCGGGCTGGCGGGGGCAAACGCCCTGATGGGCTACGAGGCCGGCGCCGCCCAGGCTCAGGTCAGCGTCAACGGCATCGGCGAGCGGGCCGGCAACGCCGCCTACGAGGAGGTCGTGATGGCGCTGGAGAGCCTCTATGACGTCCAGACGGGCATCGACACGACCCGCATCACGGAGCTGTCCCGGGTCATCGAGGACAAGTCCGGCATCGACGTCCCGGCCAACAAGCCGATCGTCGGCCGCAACGCCTTCTCCCACGAGAGCGGCATCCACGCCGCCGGCGTGATCGAGAACTCCGACACCTTCGAGCCCGGAGTGATGACCCCCGAGATGGTCGGCGCCGAGCGCGAACTGGTGCTGGGCAAACACACCGGCCAGCACTCGGTGCGCGAACGCCTGGCCGACGCGGGCTACGACCCGACCGACGAGCAGGTCCGGGAGGTCACCCGTCGCGTGAAGGACTTCGGCGCCGAGAAGCGCCGGGTCACGATGGACGAACTGGAGCGGTTCGCCGAGGAGATCGGCGTCGAGCAGGAGAGCGAGGAGGTACGGGTCTGACCGTGTCCCACTCCACGGCCGCAGCCACCCGAGAGCGGCAGGTGTGGGCTCGTGAGCGCGCTCGTGTCGACGGCCGCGAACGCGCACACGACAACCGCGAACGCGCAGAGCCACTCGTTTCCGAACGCGTACAGCCGCTCGTTTGGGCCCCTCTCACACGGAATCCTTATTACGGGGCGTCCATTGACAGTCGAAGTGATGACAGCGCGCGCTGGCGATCGGGGCCGCCCCGCCGGCAGCGCCGCGTCCGTCCTTCTCCTCGGCCGCGTCGTAGGGGCGTTCTAGCCCCGCATAGCCACACCCCCGACGCGGCCGCACCGATCTCACACCGATCACCGGTGACTCGACACCGGAGCCACGAATCGAACCACACCCGATCCATGACCCGAACGACACGAACCTCACATCGACCGCACACACGCACGCGAGGTGATCGCCGATGAGCGAACGCGCAGTTCCCGAAGAGCCGGATACCGACGAGGAGGCCGACGGCGAACAGGCCCCGGTCACGACCGGCGCCCAGTCGGTGATCCGCGCGCTCGAGAACGCGGGCGCGGACTACGTCTTCGGCGTCCAGGGCGGGGCGATCATGCCCGTCTACGACGCCCTGTACGACTCCGAGTCCATCACGCACGTCACGATGGCCCACGAGCAGGGCGCGGCCCACGCCGCGGACGCCTACGGCATCGTCTCGGGCGACCCCGGCGTCTGTTTCGCCACCTCGGGGCCGGGCGCGACGAACCTCGTGACCGGCATCGCCGACGCCTCGATGGATTCTGACCCCCTGATCGCGCTCACGGGACAGGTGCCGACGAACTTCGTCGGCAACGACGCCTTCCAGGAGACCGACACGGTGGGCGTCACCCAGCCGATCACCAAGCACAGCTACTTCGCCAGCGACGCCGACACCGTCGGCGACGACGTGGGCGAGGCCTTCGCCCTCGCAGAGGGCGGCCGGCAGGGTCCGACGCTGGTCGACCTCCCGAAGGACGTGACCAAGGGCGACACGGATCGGGAGCCCGGCCCGGCGACGATGCCCGACACCTGCCACCCGCCCGAGGAGGCCGACGACGCCAACGTCCAGGAGGCCGCCGACGTGCTGGCCGCGGCCGACCGACCGGTGATCCTGTCTGGCGGCGGCGTCATCAAGGCCGAGGCCAGCGACGCGCTCCGGGACTTCGCCATGGAGTACGAGATCCCGGTCGTGACGACGATGCCCGGCATCGGGTCGTTCCCGGAGGACCACGACCTCTCGCTGGAGTGGGCCGGGATGCACGGCACCGGCTACGCCAACATGGCGATCACGAACACGGACTGCCTGCTGGCGGTCGGCACGCGCTTCGACGACCGCCTGACCGGCGACGTGGAGACGTTCGCGCCCGACGCCGACATCGTCCACGTCGACATCGACCCCGCCGAGATCAGCAAGAACATCGAGGCCGACTACCCGCTGATCGGCGACGCGAAGGCCGTCCTCCGGCAGCTGTACGACGCGATGCCGGCCGCGCCCGACGCCGACGCGTGGCGCGAGCAGTGCCAGGACTGGAAGGCGGAGTACCCGATGACCTACGAGACCCCCGATGACGAACCGCTCAAGCCACAGTACGTGGTCGAGCGGTTCTCCGAACTGACGCCCGACGACACCATCGTCACGACGGGCGTCGGGCAACACCAGATGTGGGCCTCGCAGTTCTGGACGTTCCGGGAGCCCCGCACCTGGGTGTCGAGCCACGGCCTCGGGACGATGGGCTACGGCGTCCCCTCGGCTATCGGCGCGAAACTGGCCGCGCCCGACCAGGAAGTGGTCTGTTTCGACGGCGACGGCTCCTTCCTGATGACGGTTCAGGGGCTGTCGGTGGCGGTCCGGGAGAACCTCGACATCACCTACGTCGTCCTGAACAACGAGGCGGTCGGGATGGTCCGCCAGTGGCAGGACGCCTTCCACGAGGGCCGGCGGATGGCCTCCGAGTATCCGTGGATCCCCGAGTTCGACAAGCTCGCGGAGGCGTTCGGCGCGCGGGGCTTCCGGCTGGAGGACTACGACAACGTTGACGAGACGATCCAGGCCGCCCGCGAGTACGACGGGCCGTCGGTGATCGACGCGATCATCGACCCCGGCGAGAACGTCTTCCCGATGGTTCCCAGTGGGGGCGACAACGGCCTGTTCGCGCTCAACGAGGCCCACCTGGAGATGATATAATGCCCGGTGGCATGCCAGGACCGGCCCCGGACGAGCGGATGCGACCCGAGGGCCGGCGCAACTCGCAGGGGATCCGGATCGACCCGGAGGCGGAGGCGACCCACCTCCCCCGGCAGGCAGTGCTGTCGGCGCTGGTGAAACACGAACCGGGCGTGCTGGCCGAGATCTCCGGCCTGTTCTCCCGGCGGCAGTTCAACATCGAAAGCCTCACCGTCGGCCCGACTGTCGACGGAGACACGGCCCGGATGACGATCGTCATCGAGGAGCCCGAACCGGGCGTCGAACAGGCCAAGAAACAGCTCCGGAAGCTCGTGCCGGTCGTCTCGGTCGAGGAACTGGAGCCGTCGGCCACCCGGCGGGAACTCGCACTCGTCAAGGTGGGCGGCGAGAAGCCCGACGACGTGCAGGCGGTCGCGGAGATGTACGGCGGGCAGGCCGTCGACGTGACGCCCGATTCGGTGACGGTCGAGATCACCGGCAGCCAGCAGAAGATCGACGCCGCGGTCGACGCCTTCGGCCAGTTCGAGATCCAGGAGATCGCACGGACCGGCGTGGCGGCGATCGAACGCGGCGCGAAGACGCTCGAGAACACGGAGACACTGGAGAACGATGACTGAGGAGTTCACGACGGAAGTCTACTACGACGACGACGCGGACGTATCGCAGATCGAGGACAAGACGGTCGCCGTACTGGGGTACGGCAGCCAGGGGCACGCACAGGCCCAGAACCTCGCGGACAGCGGGGTCGACGTGGTCGTCGGCCTGCGCGAGACCTCCGACTCGTGGGAAGTCGCCGCGGACGACGGCCTGCGGGTGGCGACGCCCGACAGCGCCGTCGCCGAGGCCGACATCACGGTGATGTTGGTGCCCGACACGGTCCAGCCCGCGGTGTTCGAGGCCGTGAAAGACGGCCTCGAGGAGGGCGACACCCTGCAGTTCGCCCACGGGTTCAACATCCACTACGGCCAGATCGAACCCCCGGAGGGCGTCGACGTGACGATGGTCGCGCCCAAGTCCCCGGGCCACCTGGTCCGGCGGACCTACGAGCGCGGCGAGGGCACCCCCGGCCTCGTCGCGGTCGGCCAGGACGCCACCGGCGAGGCCAAGGCCGAGGCGCTGGCCTACGCGCGGGCCATCGGCTGTACGCGGGCCGGCGTCATCGAGACGACCTTCCAGGAGGAGGTCGAGACCGACCTGTTCGGCGAGCAGGCCGTCCTCTGTGGCGGCGTCACCGAGATGGTCAAGGCCGGCTTCGAGACGCTGGTCGACGCGGGCTACGCGCCCGAGATGGCCTACTTCGAGTGCCTGAACGAACTCAAACTCATCGTCGATCTGATGTACGAGGGCGGGCACATGGGGATGTGGAACTCGGTCTCCGACACCGCCGAGTACGGCGGGCTCACCCGCGGCGAGGAGGTCATCGACCGCGAGGGGATGGAGTCGATCCTCGAGGGCGTCCAGACCGGCGAGTTCGCCCGCGAGTGGATCAACGAGAACCAGGCCCACCGCCCGGCCTACAAGCAGTACCGCGAGGCCGAACAGAACCACCAGATCGAACAGGTCGGCGGCCGCCTGCGCGAACTGTTCGCGTGGGGGTCCGACCGGGAGCAATAGATGACAGACCGGATGCGAGACGTGGACCACACCCACCCACACACCGACGAACCGTTCGGCGCGGCGTTCCGCCGGGGGCCCGACGTGGCCGCCGACGGGGGCGCGCGCGACGAGACGCCCGCCACGGAGACGATGGCCGACGTCGACCACGAGAAGCCCACCGAGGCGGTCGATCGGGTGTTCGAGCGGGGCACCGAGGGACGGGACGAGCGCGTATGAGCCAGGGCACCCTGTACGACAAGGTGTGGGACCGCCACAAGGTGACGACCCTGCCCAACGGGCAGGACCAGCTGTTCGTCGGCCTGCATCTGATCCACGAGGTGACCAGCCCCCAGGCGTTCGGGATGCTCCGCGAGCGCGACATCGAGGTCGCGCGTCCGGACCTGACGCTGGCGACGGTCGATCACATCGTCCCGACGGCAGACCAGTCCCGGCCCTATTCGGACGACGCGGCCGAGAACATGATGTCCGAACTCGAGGAGAACGTCCGGGACGCCGGCATCCAGTTTCTGGACCCCACCTCGGGCGAGCAGGGCATCGTCCACGTCGTCGGCCCGGAGCAGGGGCTCACCCAGCCCGGCAAGACCATCGTCTGTGGCGACAGCCACACCTCGACTCACGGCGCGTTCGGCGCGCTGGCCTTCGGCATCGGCACCTCCCAGATCCGGGACGTGCTGGCGACCCAGACCATCGCGATGGAGAAGCAGTCGGTCCGCAAGATCCAGGTCGACGGCGAACTCGGCGACGGCGTCGAGGCCAAGGACGTCATCCTGGAGATCATCCGCCGGCTCGGCACCGAGGGCGGCGTCGGCTACGTCTACGAGTACGCCGGCGAGGCCATCGAGA
>JBDGUH010000012.1:19767-22757 GCA_042216055.1 Haloarculaceae archaeon | reverse complement strand
CCGTACTCGCCGCTGCACGGCGGCTTCCTCACCGGCAAGTACGAGCGCGTCGGCGAAAACGAGGTCGAGTCCCCCGACGGCTCCCGGGGCGACATCGACGAGCACTTCGAGGACTGGTATCTCACGGACGAGGCCTGGGACGTGCTCGACGAGATCCGCGCCGTCGCCGACGAGGCCGACGCCACGCCCGCCCAGGTGTCGCTGCGCTGGCTGATGGACCAGCCCGGCTTCACCTGCGTCCCCATCGTCGGCGCCCGCACGACCGACCAGCTCGCCGAGAACGTCGGCGCGGTCGACGTCGAACTCACCGACGAGCAGTTCGCGCGCATCGACGACGCGATGGAAGCCTGAGACGGATTATTGGGCCTGTTTCCCGGTTCGACCCCACGATGCCGTGCGGTCGAGACGGGACTGACTCGCACTAATCCGTACGAACGGGCATCGACCGACGGAATTCCGAGCGCGCTCGCGTCCGCGGCGTTCGTTTTTCTATTGGGTCCGTCACCGTCGTCGTTCCCAGATCTTCCGCCGCACCGGAACCACAAGACTAGAGGGAGGCGGGGGCGACTCGTCCCCATGGAGACCGATCACCGGGTCGTCACGGGCGACGCGCGCGACCTGGCCCTGTCCGACGACAGCGTCGACCTGGTCGTCACCTCGCCGCCCTACCCGATGATCGAGATGTGGGACGAGGCGTTCGCGGCGCTGGACCCCGCCATCGAATCCGCCCTCGAGGCGGGGGACGGCGAGCGCGCGTTCGCGCTGATGCACGACGTGCTCGACGCGGTCTGGACCGAAGTCGCCCGGGTCCTCCGCCCGGGGGGCATCGCCTGCGTCAACGTCGGCGACGCCACCCGCTCCATCGGCGACGGCTTCCGCTCGTTTCCCAACCACGCCGAGATCACGAGTCGGCTGACCGACCGGGGACTGCGGGCGCTCCCGGACGTCCTCTGGCGCAAGCCCTCGAACCGCGCGACGAAGTTCATGGGCTCGGGGATGCTCCCGCCCAACGCCTACCCGACGCTGGAACACGAGCACGTCCTGGTCTTTCGCAACGGCGAGCGCCGGTCGTTCCCGGCGGGCGACGACCGACGCTACGAGAGCGCCTACTTCTGGGAGGAGCGCAACGAGTGGTTCTCCGACCTCTGGGACCTGCCCGGCGAGGCCCAGGACCTCGAGGCGGGCCTGCGGGACCGCTCGGGGGCGTTTCCGCTCGCGCTGCCCTACCGCCTCGTGTCGATGTTCTCGGTGTACGGCGACCGGGTGCTGGACCCGTTTCTCGGCACCGGCACGACGACGCTGGCGGCGATGATCGCCGGCCGCTCGTCTGTCGGCTACGAGCGCGACCCGGACCTGGTGGCGGCGCTCGCCGACCGGGTGGAGCGAGCGCCCGAGCGCTCGCGGACGCTGGGCTGCGAGCGCCTGCGCGCCCACCGCGAGTGGGTCGCCGAGCAGCGGGCCGCCGGGAACCCGCCCGAGTACGATGCCGTCCACTACGACTTCCCGGTCAACACCCGCCAGGAGCGCCGGATTCGCCTCTACGCCGTCGAGGACGTGCGTGCGACCGGCGAGGGGTACCGCGCCACCCATGCGCCCATCGAGCGGGCGCCGTCGCCAGAGTGAGGACGGCGCCGGGACCGCTGTCCGACGACCAGAACCGACTTGGGGCGGCGGCGAGCAACGCCGGGCATGGAGTTCGACGCGTTCCGGCTCGCGGCGGCGACGGCGGACCTCGGTGACGAACCGGCCGCCCGCGAGCACGCCGACCTGCTGGAGTTCCGGATGGACCTCGCCGACGATCCGCTGGCCGCCCTCGGGGAGTACGACGGCGAGCTCCCCCTGCTCGTCACGAACCGGGTCGCCTGGGAGGGCGGCGAGGCGGCCGACGACGCCGCCCGCCTGGACGCGCTTGAAGCGGCCCTCGAGAACGACGCCGTCGCGGCGGTCGACCTCGAACTGGCGGCGCTGTCCGGCGAGGGCGAGGGCGACGCCGGACGCGTCCGCGAGCGGGCCCGCGAGGCGGGCGCGAGCGTGGTCGTCTCCACCCACGACTTCGAGGGGACGCCGGCCCGCGAGCGCATCGTCGAGCGCCTCGAGCGGGCCTGCCGGGCCGGCGACGTGGGCAAGTTCGCGGCGACGGCCGACAGCGTCGAGGACGTGTACGCGCTGCTGGGGGCGACGCGGGCGATGACCCGCGCCGGCCACCGCGTCGCCACGATGGCGATGGGCGAGGCGGGCCGCCACTCCCGGGCGGTCGCGCCGCTGTACGGCTCGAAGATCGGCTACGCGCCGGTCGACCCCGCCGAGGCGACTGCGCCCGGCCAGTACGACCTCGCGACGCTGCGGGACCTCGTGAGTGCGCTGGAAGGGCGGTAGGCGAGCGCTGTCGGCCGCGGACGCCAGCGGGGCCCGGTACCCGGAAGATTAACAACCGTAGACACCCGATTTTTCGTACGGTGGGACGTACGACGCAGAAACGGCCCTGGCTCGCGGCGCTGCTCGCGCTCATCGCGCCCGGTTTCGGGCACCTCTACCTGCGGGAGTGGATCCGCGCGCTGCTGTGGTTCGGGCTGATCCTCTCGGTCACCTCGCTGCTGATGCCCGCGTCCGTGATGGACACGAAGCTGAGCATCGACGCCATCGTCAGGGCGTCCCGACAGGTGCCGCTGCGGACCCAGCTGGCGCTGCTCGCGATGACGGCGCTCAGCATGGTCGACGCCTACTGGATCGCGACCCGGAGCGACCGCCGGGCTGGCACCGGCGACGGCCAGGGGACGGCCGGCGACGGCGTGACGACCTGTCCCAACTGCGGGAAGGAACTCGACGAGGACCTCGACTTCTGTCACTGGTGTACGGCACGGCTCGACCGGCCCGAGGAGGACGAGGGCGGTCAGATCAGCCGCTCGTAGACGGTCGCCAGATCGTCCCCACGGGTTCAGATCAGCCGCTCGTAGACGGTCGCCAGATCGTCCCCACGGGTTCAGATCAGC
>JBDGUH010000012.1:8128-19667 GCA_042216055.1 Haloarculaceae archaeon | reverse complement strand
TCAGATCAGCCGCTCGTAGACGGTCGCCAGATCGTCCCCACGGGTTCAGATCAGCCGCTCGTAGACGGCCATCAGGTCGTCCCCGACCGCGTCGAGCGTGAACTGTTCGCTGGTCGCGGCGGCGTTCGCACCGACCCGCTCGCGGAGTGACTCGTCCTCGACCAGCCGCCGGATCGGGTCGACGAACGCCCCGTCGGCCTTCAGGCAGTCCGTGCCGTCCTCGAGCCACTCGTAGGTAGGGATCGACCGGATCACCGGCGGCTTCCCGCAGGCCATCGCCTCGAGGAGCGCCATCCCCTCGTTCTCGTTTTTCGAGGGCCAGAAGAACACGTCGCCGGCGGCGAACGCGCCCCGCGGGTCCTCGATGTAGCCGGTGAAGGTGCAGTTCTCGGGCGAGTCCTCGATCAGCCGGCGGGTCTCGCGGGGCTGGAGGAACCGATCGAGAGTCCCCCCCGTCGGGTTGACGTAGCCGAACCAGACGAACGTGAGGTCGGGCATCGCGCGGGCCGTCTCGACGAACGCCCGCAGGCCCTTGCGCTTGATGACGTGGCCGAACATGAACACGACCGGCGGGTCCAGGTCGTAGCGGTCGCGATACGCGGCACGCAAGTCGGGATCGTCCCACCCCGCGAGGCGCTCGCCGTCGAAGCCGTTCGAGACGACCGTCGACGGCGTGTCGGTGTAGCCGGCGATCACGTCCTGGTTGTGCGCGGAGGGACAGATCAGGTGGTCGGCCTGCCCGTAGGCCCAGGCCAGCCACGGCCGCAGGGGCTTTGCCAGCAGGTTCGAGAAGCGAAAGCTCTCCCGGAAGTCCGCGGCGGTGTTGTGCGTGTGTGCGACCACGGGGACGCCGGCACGCCGGGCCCGTTTGGCCCAGTACACCGACCGCGGCCCCATGTTGTTGAGATGGAGGATGTCGGCGTCGAGCGTGGGCGCGGTCGTGTACTCGATGCCCCGCCGGTCGAGAATCTCGCGCTGGTTGTGCACCGACTGGGCGAACCCGCCCGTGATGGCGTCCTCCCACTCGAAGTAGTGGCTGACCCTCATCTACTTCTCGATGATCGACTCCTCGACGGCCTCGCCGAAGTGCCGGGCGGTGTCCTCGTAGTAGACGAGGATCTCCTCGCCCGGTTCGAGGTCGGTGACCGCGGTGCGGCCCTCGCGGGTGTGGACCTTGATCGTCTCGGCGTTCTGGAGCAGCGTCTCGATGCGGTCGCCGCTCTCGGTCTCGGCGCCCACCCGGAACATCGGGCGCTGTTCGATCTTCGCGCGGCCGACGATGGCCTCGCGAGTGTGGCCCTCGGTGTCGACGACCTGCACCTCGTCGCCGCTGCGGAGTTCCGCGAGGTACTTCGTGCCGCCGTCGGGCGTGCGGACGTAGGCGTGGACCGCGCCCGCGTTCACGCGGAACGGCCGGGAGGCGACGTAGGGCGACTCGGCGGTCTCGGCGTGGACGAAGAAGAGCCCGCGGGACATCGACCCCACGAGCATCCCCTCGTCGTGGTCCATGAGGTTGCCGGTGTCGATGCAGACGCGGTCGGCGGACCCGGTCTGCTCGACCTCGGTGACGGTGGCCCACTGCAGGTCGAGTTGCTCGCGGCCCACCTCGTCGCGCACCTCGACGGTGCGGCGGATCTCGTCGGGATCGTCCGAGTCGAGCAACACGGCGTCGGCGCCGATCTCGAGGGTCTCGTAGGCGGTGCGGGCGTCCTCGGCGGACTGGACGCCGGCGACCAGTTCCGTCTCCCCGCCGACGCGGGCGATGAGGTTCTCGAGCGGGATGATCTGCCAGTCCTCGCCCACGACGATCGTGTACTCGGCGGCCTCGGCGACGGCCTCCGCGAAGGCCTCGTACTCCTCGTCGAGAATGCGCACGTAGCCGCCGGCGGGCGTCTCCCCGTCCTGGCGCAGCACCGAGAGGTCCGCCGACCCCGAGAGGTCGACGGGCAGGTCGACCGTCCCGTCGCCCTCGCCGTCCTTGCCGACGACCGTGGCGTCGGGTTCGACCCCTTTGCCCTCTGCCTCCATCACGTGGACGTCGCCGTTCGAGAAGGCGGCGACGTCGACCTCGCCGAGGTCGCGGACCCGCTCGACGTCGCGCTCGTCGACCAGCACCCAGTCGACGCCGGCCTCGAGGCCGGCGGTGATGCGTCGCTTCCGTGCCTCCCAGTCGCCGACCTCGTCGTCGGCCTTCAGCCAGACGGAGCGTGTCATGTCCGTACGCTCGCCCCCGTCCGATTTGAACGTGGCGGAAACGACAGGGGGTGTCGAAGCCCAACGCGGCGGAACCAACAGGGGTGCCGAGCGCGCGTGTCGTCGGCGACGCCGTGCGACCGCAGCGACTCATGCGGATGCGGACGAGTCACGGCCGTCTCGCCCGCACCACAGCGTGCGGGCAACCCGGGACAGGGTCGCATACACCGAATCACTCAAACGGTCGCACAGACCCGTGTCACTCCTCGGGGCCGTGGAGGTTCTGCTCGCCGTAGCGGCCCGACTCCCGGTCGTAGCGCGAGAACATGCCGACCACGGCGGCGCCGACGCCCCCGGTCGCCGCCCAGAACTGCCAGGGGAGCGACCCGCCCCCGCCGGTCGGCACGTAGGGAAACGACACCGACCCCTTTTCGACGATGGTGTCGGCGTCGGGCATGAGGCCGGAACTGGGCCGGTTGGGGATCGATCCCGACTCGGCGGGCCCGCCGGGTTCCCCGCAGACGATGCGGCCGACCATCCCCAGTTGCTTGTGGGGCGTACAGAAGTAATCGTAGGTGCCCGTCGCCCGGAACGTGTGTGAAAACGTCGCGCCGTCGGTCTCCAGGACGCCGCTGTCGAACGACGCGGCCCCGTCGGGGATACGCTGGTCGGCGTCGTTGGCGTCGCTGTAGGCCGTCGCCGAGTGATCGCCCTGCTTCACGACCCACTGCACCGTGTCGCCCGGGTCGACGGCCAGTCCGATGGGATCGAAGTAGTAGTCCCCGCCCTTCGTCCACATCTCGACGGTGTGGGTCGTCGACCCGTTCGAGGACCCGCTCGAGGACGTGTTCGTCGGCGTGGGAGTCGCCGTCGCCGCTCCGACCCCGGCCGTCGCCCCTGCTGACGCGCCACCCACGGCGAGCGATCGAATGAACGTTCGTCTATCCATGATTATGATTGATGTTATTTCGGAACTGGACGGGACAGTCGTCTGGACGTTTGCGGTTCGATGTTCCTATGTGTGTCGGTATCGCCATCCCCGAACGGAAAGATGGATATGGCTCCTTCGGCTACGGCCTCCTGACGAACGATCGAGCGCCGTCCGGGCGGCGGGCACCCGATCGCGGTCACGGAGAGACACAATGCACCACGCCACACCCGATTCCCGTCCGCGAGCGCAGTTCGGGGGGGCGATCGACGATGCGTCGTGAGACCGTCGCCATCGTCCTCCTCGTGGCAGTCGTCCTGCTGCCGATGTGGTACGTCGCCATGACCAGCGGCACCGAGAGCGGCGGGCCGTCGCTGGGGACCGGCGCGGACCCCGTCGCCGTCAACACCTCGGCGCGACTCGACCCGACCGGGAAGTACCTCCCCAGTCCGACGGAGGTCGGCGTGAACGAGGCCGGCGTCCTCACCTGGGTCGCCCTGCTGGGCATGGTCGCGGTCATGGTCGGCGCCAAGCGGTTCGTCGACCGCATCGGCGGCGTCAGAGACGCGATCCGCCCGACCGACGACGGCGTCGTGACGGTGCCGCCCTACCTCGAGGCCGCCGACCGGCGCATCATCGAGTACGTCCCCGCGACCAACGACTGGGGCGGGCTGGTCATCGTCGGCGTCCTGTCGTGGGCGGCCGTGAGTTTCGCCGGCCTGCTGGTGTTCGAGGGGTTCACCCGGGCCCGGACGCAGTTCCTCGGGACGTACGCGGGCATGCTGTTCGTCACGCTCGCTCTCCTCGTGATGGCGTACGTGGCGTACTTCGTCCCGTCGGTGACCGTCGCCGAGTCCAGGGAGCACGCGACCACGGAGGACACATGACCGACCAAGATGGAGCCGAGGATCGCACGGCCGACAGGGATTCCGAGGACCGGATCGAACCGACCGACGAGGGGCTGAGCCGGCGCAGCGTCGCCAAGTTGCTGTCGGGGGCCGCGGGCACGGCCGCCATCGGGAGCTTCGGCGTCGCGTACCTGACCGGCCTGCCCGGCGACCTGGCCGCCGGCGACGGGACGCTGTACGTCGAGGGCACGAAACTGGTCGACGGCGACGGCAACACGCTGGCCGCCGCCGACGCTCTCCCGGCCGACGAGTCCGGATCGCTGACCGTCTTCCCACAACAGGAGGGCGGGGGCGCGCTCAAGACCAACCGCGCCGCCACGCTGCTGGTCCGCTACGCGCCCGACGACTACCAGGAGCCGACGGATCTCGACGGGACCGTGCGGGGGTACGCCGCCTACTCGAAGGTCTGCACCCACGAGGGATGTATCGTCAACGCTCCCGAGAACGGGACGATCCACTGTCCCTGCCACGGGAGCAAGTACGACCCGCTCAAGGGCGCGGAGGTCACCGGCGGCCCCGCGCCCCGGGCGCTCCCGCAGCTCCCACTGGGCATCGCCGACGACGAGCAGGGCACGCTCATCGTCGCGACCGGCCCGTTCGAGGGACCGGTCGGGCCGGAGGGGTGACGATGGGCAGCGACGACATCACCGACGACGACAGTCCCGACGACCAGCAATCGCTGACCGACGACTCCGCACCACAGCACGACGACGAGCAGGCGCGGCCCGACGGCGGGGAGGGGACGCCCTACCGGACCCGGGAGGCCTATCCGAACAACCGGCTGTACCGCTGGCTCGACGAGCGCCTCGCCCTCGATCACACGATCCTGGGCAAGGCCTTCCCCGAGGACCGGTACGGCTCGTTCCTGCTGGGCGAGATCGCCCTCTTCACGTTCGTCATCCTCGCGCTCTCCGGGACGTTCCTCGGCATGCTGTACTCGCCGGCGGCGGCGAAGACGACCTACGACGGGCTGCTCACGTCCTACGTGGGCCAGCAGGTGCCCGGCGCGTTCGCCAGCGTGTTACACATCACCTACGACACGCCCGGCGGGATGTTCGTGCGGATGCTCCACCACTGGGCGGCCTACATCTTCATCGCCGCGATCGCCCTGCACATGTTCCGGGTGTTCTTCAGCGGCGCCTACCGGAACCCCCACGAGCCCAACTGGTTCATCGGGAGCACGCTCCTCCTGCTGGCGCTGGTGGAGGGGTTTTTCGGCTACGCGCTGCCGTTCGACAACTTCAGCAAGACCGCGACGACCATCGGCTACCAGATGACCGGCACCGTGCCGGTGCTGGGCTCCTACCTCCAGTCGCTGGTCTTCGGCGGTGCGTTCCCGGCGGACGCCGCGGACGTGCTCCCGCGGATGTTCTTCATGCACGTGTTCCTGATCCCGGCCGCCATCGCGGGGATCATCGCGCTGCACATGGCCGTCCTCCTGCGCCAGAAACACACCGAGCACGCCCCCTCCTCGCGCGACGGCGAGGACCGCCCCGACGCGGACGACGACTCCCAGGTCGTGGGGATGCCGCTCTTCCCCCAGCAGGCGCTCGTCTCGACGGTCGTCTTCCTGCTGACGGCGGCCGTCGTGTCGTTTCTCGCCGCGTTCTTCCCGGTCCAGCGCATCGCCATCATCGGCCCCGCCACCCCCACCTCGACGCCGGCCCACGTCGGCCCGGACTGGTTTTTCATGTGGGTGTACGGCTCGCTGAAGATGATGCCCGGGTGGCTCGGCGACTGGGGACGGTTCGTCGGCGGCGTCGTCGTGCCGACGCTGATCATCGGCGCCATGATGGCCTGGCCGCTCGTCGACAACCCCGAGGAGCCGGTTCACTTCACCGCCGATCCCCTCGATCGGCCCGTCCAGACCGCCCTCGGCGTCGCCGCGATCATGCTGATCGTCGTCCTCTCCATCGACGGCATGCGCGGGACCGTGCAGTCGGTGCTCGGCGTCCCCGAGGCGCTGCTGTACCCCGGCCTCGTCGCCCTGACGGTCGGCGTCCCGCTCCTGTACTTCGGCGTCGTCTACCTGCTCCTGTCCCGGCGGCGGTCGCGCACGACCGCGGGAGGGTAGCGTGGCGTTCTCACTGTCCCCCGACGCGTTCGTGGCGCTCGACCGCGCGTCGAAGGCGGTCGGACTCGTGTTGCTGGTCGTCGCGCTCGGCGGCGACGTCGGAACGCTCTCTGTCCCGCTGGGCGTCCTGGGAATCGCCGTCGGCACCGCGACCGTCTTCCTCGACCCGCCCGAGGGGGACACGCGGGAGCGACCCGACGGCGCGACCGGGACGCCCGCCGCGCCCGCCGGGCAGTCGACACCCCCGGAGGACGGGTTCCTCGCGCGCTTTCACAACCCCCGGATCGCGCTCGTCGCGCTCGTCGGGGCCGGGATCTGGCTGTGTTCCTTCCTCGTCGCGGGGGTCGGCGTCGCGCTCCGGCGACCCCGGCCCGGACTCGCCGTCACGCTGCTGGGCCTGTCCGGCCCGCTGGGGCTGCTCGGCCTGGCCGTCCTCCTCGTCGCCGCGGCGTGGCTCGGCGGCCGGTGGCTCCGGCGGCGGTCCTCGTAGCGCCAGCGTGGTTCGACGGCCGGTGGCTCCGGCGGCGGCGATTCTCGTAGCGCCAGCGTGGTTCGGCGGCCAGTGACACCCCCGACGGGGTCCGACGACCTTCGGCCGGAGACGGTCTCGAATCACTCGGAAGCGTCGATGGACGCCGACGGGGCTCCCGATTGGCAGTGGCCGGTGTCGTTCTCGCGGACGATCCGTACCGCGCCCGTCTCGGGGTCGAACGCGAACTCGTTGATCGCGCAGTTTCCCTGGGACTGCTCCAGGATCGCATCGACGATATCCAGCTCCTTCAGGTGGCCGAGAAGCAGGCGAATGGGACCCCCGTGCGTCGCGACGAGGACGGTCTCGCTCGAGTCACACCCGGCCAGCGTCGTCTCCCACCGGTCGAGGACACGGTCGCGTACCTCCGCGAGACTCTCGCCGCTGTCCGGTCGTCTGTGGGCCGCCTCCCGGCCGGCCTCGCCGAGCGCGTACTCGGGGAACCGCTCGAACAGCTCCTCGAACGGGAGGCCCTGAAAGACGCCGGCGTCCCGTTCGCGCCACGCCGATTCGAAACTGACGGGCGCGTCGACATGTTCGCACAGGATCTCTACCGTCTCCGCAGTCCGGTGGAGGTCCGAGGACAGAATCCGGTCGACGTCGTGTGCCGCCGTCAGTGCCGCGCCGAGCTGGTCGGCTTGCTCTCGACCGCGGTCGGTGAGCGGCGTCGGCGCCCACCCTTGCAATCGCCCCTCCCGGTTCCACGCGGTCTCGCCGTGTCGGACTGCGACGATCGTCGTCATTCTGCTCGATAGACAGAACGGCGACAAGAGGGTTCTGGTTCGGGCGGTGTCTCCCGAACCGCGACAGGCCCCGTTCCCGGTGTCGGGTCCAGGTCGGGAGTCGCCCGGACGAGAGGACGACCGCCGGGTCAGCAGACCTGCCAGCCGCCGTCGACGTGGAGGAGTTCGCCGGTCGTGTAGCCGGCGGCGTCGCTGGCGAGATACAGGACGGCCGGCGCGACGTCGGCGGGGGTGCCCGCCCGCTCCATCGGGATCCGCTTGAGAAAGCCCTCGCCGCGCTCGGCGGACTCGCGGGCCTCCTCGGTCCAGCCCTCGAGGAACTCCGTGGCGATCTGGCCGGGCGCGACGGCGTTGACCCGGATGCCGGTGTCCCCGAGTTCCAGCGCGGCCCCCCGGGTGAGCATCCGCACCGCGCCCTTGGTGGCGTCGTAGCCGATCTGCTCGTGCTGGGCGTGCGAGGAACTGATCGAGGCGGTGTTGACGATGGCACCGGGGTCGTCCCGCTCGAGCATGTCGTTGGCGGCGACCTGCGTGCCGACCAGCACGCCCTGGACGTTGACGCCGAGCATCGCCCGGAGGTCCGCGACGTCCAGGTCGGTGATCGACCCGCCGCGAAACAGGCCAGCGTTGTTGACCATCACGTCGACGCCGCCGAACTCGCGGGCCGCCTCGACCACCGCGCGCACGTCCTCGGGATCCGAGACGTCCGTCTCGACGTACTCGGCGGTGCCGCCCGCCGCCTCGATGGCCTCGTCGGTGGGGGTGTCCGCGTCGATATCTTTTGGCTCGCGGCGCACGTCCGCGACCACGACCGTCGCGCCGGCCTCGCCGAACGCGAGCGCCGTCGCGCGGCCGATGCCCGAACTGCCGCCGGTGACGATCACCGTCTCCTCGGAGAAGTCGTAGGTGGCCGTTCCCATGCGCGAGCGGACGGCCGCGGGGGAGAAAACGGTACTGGCGGGCCGGCCGCGGGTCAGGCCTCGACGGCGAGGCCGGCGTCGCGAAGCGCGGACGCGGCGTCGGCGTCCTCGTGTACCACCGACGACACGGCGGCCGCGATGGCCTCGGGGTCCTCGTGCTGGAAGATGGAGCGGCCCATCGAGACGCCGCTGGCGCCGGCGTCCATCGCGCCCCGGACCATCGAGAGGGTCTCCTGGTCGGTGCCCTTCGACCCGCCGGCGATGACAACCGGGAGCGCCGTCGACTCGACGACCCGCTCGAAGCTCCCGGGCGTGCCGCTGTAGGCCGTCTTCACCACGTCGGCGCCCAGTTCCTCGCCCAGGCGGACGGCGTGGCCCAGGGCCTCGGCGAACGTCTCGGGGTCCTCGTCGCGCACGTCGTGGCCGCGGGCGTAGGTCATCGCGAGGACCGGGAGCCCGTACCGGTCGGCCTCGCGGGTGACCTCGGCCAGTCCAGTGAGCTGGTCGGGTTCGTACTCGCTGCCGACGTTGATGTGAAAGGAGACGGCGTCGGCGCCGGCACGGATCGCCTCTTCGACGGTGCCGGTGAGGCGCTTGTCGTTCTCGTCGGGACCGATCGTGGTCGAGCCGTTGAGGTGGACGACGTACCCCGCGCCGTTCTTGTGCGGGTGGACGCGGTCGGCGACCCCCTTCTGGGTCAGGACGGCGTCGGCCCCGCCCGCGGTGACGGCGTCGACGGTGGCCTCCAGGTCGACCAACCCCTCGACGGCGCCGAGTGTGAGCCCGTGGTCCATGGGGACGACGACGAACCGCCCCCCTGTGCCGATGCGTTCGAGGCGTGCCTGTTTCCCTGCGGTCATTGTGCGAAAGTGTGGCAAGTGACGGTTATGACAGTTCCGGTCGCGGGCGGTCCCGATCACGTCGTCGCGCGGAATCGTCTCCCCCGAATGGCAGGTTTTACGTGCCTCGCCGGGGTCATACGGACGATTACGACCGGTCGTTGCCACGTGGGCGGGGACGACACGGGCAAACAGTGTATACGTGAGATGGTGACCGTCCGACATCCGCCGCGCCAGCGGCACCGGGATCGCGAGTCGCGTCGACAGCAACGGCGTCCGCGTCGTGGGGCCGAGAGCCTCGTGGAGGAGGTCGATGCGTGAGGACGCCCCACGAGCGCGGGGCCTCCGGTCCGACGCGACCGTGACGGTCGATACGAGACCGAACGGTTGCACGACCGCCCGGCGGCCGTCGAGCGGGAACTGGGACTGGCCGCCGGTTTCGACAGCGAGGAGTCGATGACTGACACTGCCCACGAACTCCGCGCGGTCTACGGTCTCACCATCCTCGTCCTGGGGGCGCTCGTCGGCACCTTTGGCGGGGCCGCCGCCGCGAGCGCCGGCGGCGTCAGTCTCACGTGCGTCCCAACGTCGGCGGGGCCGCCTACGTTACGGGATCGGGCTTGACCGCCTACGAGCACGACGGCGACGTCACCTACGGCACGTTCGGCGCCGGCGGGGAGTCGGTGACGTTCGGCGGCCTCACGCTCTCGGCGGCGGGCAACGCCGAAGTCCGCGTCGACGACGTTGACCCGTCCGCCTGCCTCGGGAACGTCCAGGCCAGCGAGCACTCGATCACCGTCGACCCGTCCGGCGCCAGCGCGGTCGTCCTCGAGTCGGACGCGACCGAGTTCGCCTACCGCGACCCGGTGTACGATCCGAGCGACACCGGCGCCGACCTCGCGTTCGACGGCTCGGGGACCGTCGCGCTGACGGTCCAGTCGACCGGGCTCGCCGGCGGGACGACCGTCGTGGCCGAGGACGCCGACAGCGGGGCCGTCCTCGACCGCTCGGACGTCGCGGCGGACGGTTCGCTCTCGCTGTCGATGTCCGCAAGCACTCATCGCGTCGACCTCCACGAGCGTCGCTCCACCCCGACGCCCACCGACACGTCCACGGCTACTGCCACCCCGACGCCCACCGACACGTCCACGGCTACTGCCACCCCGACGCCTGCGAGGGGCGGCACGGGCAGGAGGGGAAGTGACAGCGGCGGCAGCGGGGGAATCGAACCCACGGCCACACCGAAGCCAACGCCGTCACCGACGCCGACAGCCACGGTGACGAGCACCGGAACGACCTCGACAGGCGGATCGACCACGGCGACTCTCACCCCGAACACGACCTCGCGGCCACGACGAACGACGACACCCGGCGCCACCGGAGACAGCGGATCGGGCCTCCCGCTGTCCGTCGACGCGTTCGTCGGCGTGCTCGTCCTGGCCGGCCTGACCCTCGGCGTCCGCCGCTGGCGCGGGTGACCGTCCCCGGGGTCGGACGTGTCGGTTCCGGACTGTCGACCGGCACAACGACCACATGGTTCTCACTATTGATACTACGCGGAGAACACTCAAGTCTCAGAGAACGAGATAGCACGCCGTGTGAGAGCCACAGTCCGGCTACTGATACTGGGTGTCGTCGTCGCGGGAGCGACTGCCCAGCTCCCGTCGGCCGTTACGGCCCAATCCAGCGGGACGAGTCCGATTGGCCCGGGCGGCCAGTCGGCCGCGGGCAGTCACGCGATCGGGTGGGGCACGTCGGGCCCGGCGACGGCAGTCACCGTGACCAAAAACGGCAGTCGGCTCCGGTACGACCTCCGGGTGACGGACCTCCCAGACGACGCGCGGGTGTGGATCGTCGTCGGCGATGCCGCGACCGTCACGTCGGCGTCGTCGCTCGAACGCGTCGGATCGGAGCGGTGGGCCCGCTTCGCGTGGACCGGCCAACGATCGGTCAACCTCTCGGTGACCGTGCGCCCCGCCGACCGACCCGCGGGGACCGCCGCCGGGGAAGAGTGGGCGTTCGGGCCGGCCCCCCTCGTGGAGGGACAGACGCTCACCGGCGGGCGGGTGGTACGGTCCCAGCCGCTGACGAGACGGACGGCCGGTGCCGACGGCGTCGAGGGGAGACGGTTCGCGCTCGTCGGGGCGCACACGACGGTCACTCGCTCGACGCCGGGCGGCGGACGAATCCGCGTCGTCGCCCCGCCGAGTACGGACGGCCTGCCGCCGACGGCGGTCGCGGACGCGCTGATCGAAGCCGGGCGGCGGTTGAACGTGGGCGACCGCGGCGACGACATGCTCGCGTTCGAGGTCCCGGGCGTCCGCCCGGGCGGCAACTCCGTGCCCGCCTACGACGAGTTCTGGGTGAACGCCTCCGAGCCACTGGCGAGCGCGCGGAGCGTCTGG
>JBDGUH010000012.1:0-8028 GCA_042216055.1 Haloarculaceae archaeon | reverse complement strand
CGACGAGTTCTGGGTGAACGCCTCCGAGCCACTGGCGAGCGCGCGGAGCGTCTGGTTCCACGAGTACGTCCACACGCGGCAGTCGTTCGCGCTCGCGCCCGGAATGGCCTGGTTCCGCGAGGCCAGCGCCGAGTACTACGCCGCGCTCCTGAGCGAGTCCCGCGAGCGGGCGGCCGCCGGAGCATTGTCGCCAGCCCGGTTCGGACCTCCCTCGAACGCGACGCTCACCGATCACGCGACCTGGGCGGGGGGACGGACGCCGCGACGCAGGGGCGCTCGCGTCCTCGCCGCGCTCGACCGGCGGATCCGGCGGGCGACCGACGGCCACCAGTCGCTCGAGGACGTGTTCCGTCGGCTCAATCACCACGACGGCAGGGTCACCTACGAGGCGTTCGTCCAGGCGGTCAACGGCGTCGCGGGAACGCCGATGGACGGCTGGCTCGACCGGCACGTCGCTGGTTCGGCGCCGGTCGGGGACTCGGCACGCGAGGTGCGCGCCGGCGGGACCGTCGGGGGCGCGGGCGAGGTCCTCCAGGTATTTCTCCCCGTCTCGTTCGCCCTGAGCCTCCTCGCGTCGTTCCCGCTGTACGGCCTGCTCAGGCGCCTCGACGCCCGGTGATTCGGAACGGCGGATCCCGGCGAAGGGCAGACAGCGCCACGCCGGGGACGGGGTGAGACGCCGCTGTCGGCGTTTCGATCCCCGGACGCCACGGCATGTCGAACCCCCGCCGTCAGCGCTCTTCCGTTGCCGGCTCGCCTGACGAGCGGCCCCGCAGCGCGCCCCGCTTCAGTTCCCGGGCCTTGGCCTCGAGGCGCTCGGCGACGGCGTCGGTGGGGTCGTCGTTCTCGTGGCCCTCGGCGACGATGTCGACGAGCGCCGACCCGACGATGATGCCGTCGGCGCCGGCCGAGACGATGCGCTCGGCGTGCTCGCCGGTCTTGATGCCGAAGCCGACGGCCTTCGGGACCGCCCAGTCGGCCAGGCGGGCCAGGCTCTCCTCGGTGTGGTCGCTCACGTCGTCGCGCGCGCCCGTCGTCCCCAGGCGCGCCTGGACGTACACGTACCCCGAGACCTGCTCGCGCATGGTCTCGAGGCGCTCGCCCCGCGTGGTCGGGGCGACGATGAACACCAGGTCGAGGCCGAACTCGTCGCAGGCCGCGCGGAGCGGATCGGCCTCCTCGGCGGGGAGGTCCGGCACGACGAACCCCGAGATACCCGCCGCGGCCGCCCTCTCGACGAAGGGCCGGGGCCCCGCTTCGGTTCCGTACTGGTAGATGAGGTTGTAGTAGGTCATGCAGACAAGCGGCACGTCCACGTCGAGGTCCTCGACGAACCGGAAGAAACGGTCGGGGGTCATCCCCGCCTCCAGCGAGCGGACGACGGCCTCCTGGATGGTCGGCCCCTCGGCCATCGGCTCCGAGAACGGCAGGCCGAGTTCGATCACGTCCGCGCCGCCGCGGGCCAGCGCCTCGACGTACTCGAGGGAGGCCTCGTAGTCGGGATCGCCCGCCGCGAGGTAGGGGACGAACGCGGGACCGTCGGCGAAGGCCGCCTCGAGGTCGCTCACAGGCCACCCCCGACCTCGCGGAACACCGAGAGGTCCGGCGCCGCCGCGAGGTCGCGCTCGGCGGTCTCCTCGATGACCGTCTCGAGGTCCTTGTCGCCCCGGCCCGAGACGTTGACGACGACGCGCTCGCCGAGTTCGTCGTGGTGCTCGTGGAGGTAGCCGAAGGCGTGGGCCGTCTCCAGCGCCGGGATGATGCCCTCGGCCCGCGAGAGGCGATGGAAGGCCGCGAGCGCGGCGTCGTCGTCGACGTTGACGGCCGTGACCCGCCCCTCGTCGACGAGGTGGGCCAGTTCCGGGCCGACCCCGGCGTAGTCGAGGCCGGCCGAGACGCTGTGGGACGCCATGATCTGCCCGTCCGAGTCCTGGAGGAGCTTCGTCCGCGCGCCGTGGAGGACGCCCTCCTCGCCCGTCGAGAGCGTGGCGGAGTTGGGGGCGACCCCGCGCTCCTCGTCGACGGCGAGCGAGGAGCCGCCGGCCTCGACGGCGTAGAGATCGACCCCCGCGTCGGGCACGAACTCGTGGAACGCGCCCATCGTGTTCGAGCCGCCGCCGGCACAGGCCAGCACGGCGTCCGGGCGGCCGCCGAACGCCTCGCGGGCCTGCTCGCGGGCCTCCTCGCCGATCACCGACTGGAAGTCCCGGACCATCCGCGGATAGGGATGGGGGCCGACGACCGAGCCGACGACGTAGTGGGTCGTCTCGACGGTCGTCGCCCAGTCGCGGAACGTCTCGGTGATGGCCTCCTTCAGCGTCCCCCGGCCCGTCGTCACTGGGTTGACCTCGGCGCCGTTGAGTCGCATCCGGAAGACGTTGGGGCGCTGGCGGGCGATGTCGGTCTCGCCCATGTAGATCTCGCAGGGCATCCCCAGGTGAGCCGCGGCCATCGCCGTCGCGGTGCCGTGCTGGCCGGCGCCGGTCTCGGCGATGATGCGCTCCTTGCCCATGTACTTCGCCAGGAGCACCTGCCCGAGCGCGTTGTTGAGCTTGTGCGCGCCGCCGTGGACGAGGTCCTCGCGCTTGAGATACACCTCGGGGTCGTAGCGCTCGCTCAACTGCTCGGCGTGCTGGAGCGGCGTCGGTCGGCCGCCGAACTCCCGCAGACGGCGCCGGAACTCGTCGCGAAAGCCGTCCTCGTTGCCCAGGACGTACCGCTCGTAGGCGTCGGTCAGTTCCTCGATGGCCGGCATCAGCGCCTCCGGCACGTACTGTCCACCGTACTCCCCGAACGTGGGGTCGCGTGCGTCCGTTCGCTCCTCGCTCATTGCTCTGTCTCCGTGGTCGTCAGTCGCCGCGTGTTCTCGCGGGCCACCGCCGCGGCCGGGCCGTCGGCGTCGTGGTCCATGATCGCCGATCCCACCAGCAGGGCGTCGGCCCCCGCCCGGCGCATCCGGGCCGCGTCCTCGGGCGTCGCTATGCCGCTCTCCGCAATGAGGGTGACGTCTTCTGGGGCGGCGGGCACGACCCGCTCGAAAGTCCCCAGGTCCACCTCGAGGCGTGCGAGGTCGCGGTTGTTCACCCCGACGACGTCGGCGCCCGCCGCGAGCGCGCGCTCGACTTCCTCGCGGGCGTGGGCCTCGACGAGCACCTGGAACCCCCGGTCGCGGGCCGCCCCGAGCAGGCGCTCGAGGTCCTCGTCGACGAAGCGCGCGATGAGCAACACGACGTCGGCGGCGACCACGTCCAGCTGGTCCTCGTGGACCAGAAAATCCTTGCGCAACACGGGCACGTCGACGGCGTCCCGGACCGCCCGGAGGTCCGCCGGCGACCCCCCGAAGTGCTCGGGTTCGGTCAGCACCGACAGGGCGGCCGCGCCCCCCTCGACCATCGCCTCGGCGACGGCGACGGGGTCGACGCGGCGCTCGCCCTCGGTCGTCGGGCTGGTCGGCTTGATCTCGGCGATCACCGGCACCCGGCCGTCGGCCGCCGCGGCATCGACGGCCGCCGGCAGCGACCGCGCGCTCACCTCGCGGCGCTCGTCGGCCCCGCCCCGCTCCCGGGCCGCCGACAGGATCGACTCGACTGCCGGTGCCATCTCCTCATCAGAGTTCATTACTGTACACTAACGGACAGAGTTGCACATAATACTTGCGACGTGGCCGCGGGGGCGGCGGCCCCGTCCGGACTGGAACGACGGGCCCGTCCCCGACCGTGCAGAGAACGGGGGCTTTAAATCCTCGTCGGGGCCTACGGGGGAGACACGATGGAGTTTTGCGACGAATGCGGCTCGATGATGAAGACCGAGGACGGGATGTGGGTCTGTGGCAGCTGTGGCTACGAGAAGGCCCGCGACGCCGACGCCGAGGGGGCGATGGTCACCACGCAGGGCCAGGAGGAAAGCGAGATCGTCGACACCTCGGACGTGGACGCCGAGGACGTGGGACCCACGACGGAGGTGCGCTGCCCGGAGTGTGGCAACGACCGCGCGTTCTGGGAGATGAAGCAGATCCGCGCCGCCGACGAGTCCGAGACGCGCTTTTACACCTGCACCGAGTGCGAGCACAAGTGGCGCGAGGACGATCACTAGCGCCCGCGCGGCGCTGACGGCGGCGTCTCGGTGACGCCGGACGTGCCGTCGAAGATCCCGGCGACGGACGCTGATCCGCCGCGCTCTCGATCGCGCAGCCGCACTCTCGACCGCGCGGCGTCCGTCCGAGCGTGCCTCCGCGTCCGTGACAGGGCGGGCGTGTCTTTATTGTCGCGCAGCCGTCAGTGCCAGTCGTGTCCGACGCAGTGACGTTCCCCGCGGTGCCGACCGACCGCCTCGAGAGCGGGGGGTGGGTCGAGCGCGACCGCCAGGTCGAGACGGTGTTTCGCCTGCCGACCGCCCGCGTCCGGGGCGCGACGCTGGTGTTCGACGACGAACGGAGCCGCGAGGCCCTGCGCGAGGCGACGGGACTCGACCGGCAGGTGCGCTTTTTCTTCGCCACGCGGTTGCACTTCGAGCCGCCGCTCCCGTCCGGCGTGGGGGCGGCGATGATCCTCCCCAGCGTCCGCTCGGCGTCGCGGGACAACTTCGCGGCGGCGCTCCGCGACCGGGGGCTGGTCGACGTGTCCCGGGAGCGCACCGAGCGGGTGCGCGTGAACTCGGGCGACCGGGCGCGCCTGACGCGCTACGGCGCGCGCCTGCCACTCGAGGGGGGCGCCGAGACGCCGGTGACCGGGTGGGTCGGCGCCTGGCACGGCGACGGCTTCCGGGTGGCCGGCGGGGCCTACCCCACCCGACCGCTGGCCGAGACGCTCGAACTCGCTGACCCGCCGGCGGCGCTCGCGCGCGATGGCGCGGCGTACCGCGAGGAACTGCTCGACCTGCTCCGGAGCGTCAGCTGATCAGAAGCGCCGCGCGAAGGTGAGATACCCCGTGTGGCCCACGCCCTTCGTGGAGGGGCGCGAACCCCGGTCGTCGAAGTCCATCTCGCGCTGGATCGTCTCGACCGTCTCGACGTGCTCCAGCCCGACCGTGCGGGCCGTCTCGGCGGTCTCGCGGGCCGCCTCCACGAACGGCGAGTACACCGCCAGCGCGCCGCCGGGAACGAGCAGGTCCGGCGCGCGCTCGACGACCCGCGGGGCGTCCTCGGTGTCCAGCGTCACGGCGTCGAACGGGTCCCCGGCGAGCGCGTCGAGGTCGGCGGTCACGTCCCCGTCCCGTACTTCGACGGCGTCGGTGACGCCCGCGAGGCGCATGTTCTCGCGGGCGGTCTCGGCGAAGTCGGCGTCGCGCTCGTAGGAGGTGACGGCGGCCCCGGCGCGGCCGAGATACGCCGAGAGGACGCCCGTGCCGGTGCCGGCGTCGAGTACCCGGTCGCCGGTGCCGATCCCGACGTGGCCCAAGATTAGCCCGACGTCCCGGGGCAGCATCGGCGCGCCGGTGCGCTCGAGGTGGTGAAAGAGGTCCGGGCCGCGCAGTTCGCGCACCGCGAACGTCTCGCCGAGGTGGGTCTCGACGGTGTCACCGGGCGCGACGTCGGCGGGCACCGCGAGGATGCCGAGGTCGGTCTCCAGGCGGTCGCCCGGGGCCAGCAGGTACTCGCGATCCCCGCGGGTCAGGAGGTAGGTCACTCCAGGCGCTCGACGGCCGCGGCGAGGTCGCCGCCGGTCTCCTCGAGGGCCTCGCGGGCGGTGTCCTCGTCGACGCCGGCGCGCATCGCCACGAGTTCCACGTCGTCCTCCGGAATGCCGCCGCCCGCGGCGTCGTCGGCCGCCGTGTCGTCGGTCGTCGCGTCGCCGGCACCGCCGTCGTCCGTGCGCTCGCGCGTCTCCGGGTCGCCGACGACCTGGTAGGTCTTCTGCCCCTGGGCCGCCATGAGCTGGACCTCGGCGTCCGAGAAGTACAGCTCCTCGTCGGGGGTCCGGATGATGACCTCCTCGGCGTCGATGTCCTCCATGTCGATGCCCATCTGCTCCATCATCTGTTTCATCTTGCGGGGGTTGAGTCCGCCGCCGCCGCCTCCTCCGAACATACTCGCTGCTCGGCGTCCCGGACTCAAAAGGCTACCTCTCTCTCGTTGTCGGGGCGCTCGGTGGCAGTACCCCGGGACGTGGACCCGCCGCCGCGAGAGCGACCGATTACCCCCGCAGGCGCGAGTAGATCGCGTCGGCGAGACCGGCGACCCCCACCACGACGGCGGCGATCAGGATCAGCGTGTGACGCTCCGAGAACCACGTCGGTAGCGGGAACGTGAACTTGAGGATGTGGGTCAGCCGCGTCAGCACGGGGATCGTCCCGCCCGACTGGTCGGCCGCCCCGGCCTGGCGCTCGTAGGTGGGGCCGCCGACCTGCTCGCCGTGGGGCAGGCGCTCGGCGTCGTAGGGGTTCTCGTCGGTGGTCGCGCTCCAGACCGCCTGTCCGGACTCCGTGACCTCGACCACGCGGTCGTTCAGAGAGTCGGTGACGAGCGTGTGGCCGTTGGGCAGTCGGTCGGCGTCCCGGGGCCAGGAGTAGTGGATGTCGTTCGCGCCAGTCGACACCCACGCCTGGTGCCAGGTGCCGTTCTCGCGGTGGAGTTCGACCACGCGGTTGTTGTCGCTGTCCGCGACGAGGACGGCGCCGTCGCCGAGCCACTGGGGGTCGTGCTGGTGGTCGATCAGCGTGGGATCGCCACAGCGCACGTCCCCGTCGCCGCTGGCGTCGTACAGCTGGCCACTGCGCAGACAGGAGCTATCCGAGCCGCCGGGATCCGCGTTGATCACCTGGACCACGCCCTCGCCACGCTGAAGCACGAGCAACTGGTTCGCGTTGCGGACGCTGACCAGAAAGCGCCCGTCGCCCAGCGGGTCGACGTCGTTGATGTGCAGCCAGTCCCGCCGCGTCGGGTCGGGCGGGGCCTCGTAGAAACTGCTGGCGTTCCACTGCCAGAGGACGGTTCCGTTGTCGGGCGCGACGACGGCGACGCGCTCGCGGTCCATGTCCGCGAACACGACCGTGCCGTCCTCGAGCGGCGCCGCGGCGTGGACCTCGCTGTCGGTCCGGTTCCGAACCGGGAAACTGTACTCGGAGACCACGGCGGCGCTGCCGGCGCGGCTCGGATCGAGAATCCGGAAGCCGGTGTGGGCACAGGGCGCGCTGTAGGGCTCACAGTCGCCGTACTGGCCGGACATGAACGCGGCGAGATACCGGCCGTCGCCCAGCGGCGTCACGTCGAAGTAGCTGTTGGCGTCGGTGACGCCCCACTCGCGGTCGCCCCCGGGCGAGAGCCCGACGGCCTGGCCCCCGCCCTGGAGGCCGGTGCCGCTGCCCTGCAGACCCACCACCGTCATCGACTCGGGCCCGCCGGTGGCGTTCTCGACGCCGGGTTTCGGCGCGAACAGGGCGCTGGTCACGAAGACGAGCACCACGAGGGCCGCGGTCGCGAGGAAGACCCGCGTCGAGCGCCTGCTCACGCGGACCCCTCCACATCGACCCCCTCGCGCACCTTCACGGCCATCCCCGTCTCGAAGTCCGTCATCGCCGCGCCGGGCAGTTCCGCCCGCCCGACGCCCAGCAGCGTCCCCTCGCGGGTCACGAGGACCTCGTCGCCGGGCCGGACGGCCGGGTCGGCCTCGCGGACGAACTTGGCGAATGCGTTGCGCCCCTCGCGGACGTAGGGGTCGCTCTCCTCGCCCACCGCGACGCGCAGTCGCGGCGCCTCGAAGGCGTCGAGGAGGCGGTGCCCGCCGACAACGCCCAGCGTGTAACGCCCGTCGACGCCGTACGTGACCAGCCGCCCGGCCTCGGCCCGCACCTGGCGCGGACGCCCCGAACTCGTGTGGGTCGTCGAGAGGGCCGCGAAGGAGGGAAACAGCGCCGCGCCCGCCCCGGCGCCGAACTGGTAGTCCGCGGCCCGCCGGAGCAACCGCCGCTCGCGCTCGCTCATACCCCCCGTGGACCCCCGGCGACCAAAAACGTTCTCACTCGCTGAGACGATCCTCGCGTGGCAAATACATCACTATTTATCGTGGGTCTTGCCGGTGGTTTTGGGGAAAT